>CAJBVW010000452.1 GCA_903959175.1 uncultured Pseudomonadota bacterium | reverse complement strand
GGCCGCGCGGTCCGGCGCGTCCGCGCGCCGACCGAGGCCGGGAGGCCGAGCCCGCAGGGTGCCGACGGCGGCCGTCCGCGGCCGCCGTCGCGCCCGGACGCCGCTCCGCTACTCGACGTGCATGCCCTCGAGCAGCGCCTCCATCTCCCGGCGCGCGCGCTCCGTGCGCACCACGTTCGTCCCGTCGAGCGATCCCAGCGCGATCCCGGAGACGCCGAGCGGCATGGAGAAGACGACGCGGTGGAAGTCGGCGGCGGCGGTGCGGGCGTGGTCGGGGGGCTCGACCTGTTCGCCCGGCGAGGTGGGCGTGGGGGTCTCGCTGCACGCGAGGCGCGCACCCGACGGCGCCGAGAGGCACACGCGGACGACGCTGCCGCCCTCCACGGCGACGCGGAAGGCGCCGGAGGACGCGGTGAGGCTCGGGGAACGTGCCAGGATCGCGGCCGTCTCCTCGGCGACACCCCCGCCGGTGGACGACACGGTCGCGGGCAGCGCGAGGCCGAGGCGGCGGACCACGCCGGGGTCGAGGGCGAGGGCGAGCTCGTAGGACGGCAAGGCGACGGGGTCGCCGCGGGACCAGGCGGCGTCGGCGCGGAGGGCGGCGACGCGCGCGCGGAGGAGGCGCTCGGGCTCGGGGAGGGCCGCGAGGGCGGCGGTGGCGAGGCGGACGGTCTCGGCGTGCGCGCCGCGGTTCCAGGCGCACTCGGCGGCGAGGGCGTCGTAGTAGGCGTCGAAGCTCGTGTCCACCTCGGTGGCCCGCGCGCGCGCGAGCTCGGCCTCGACCACACCCGCGCCGAGCACGGGCACGATCTCCCCGACGAGCCAGGGGAACGTGATGTTGCCCTCGGTGTAGGCGCGGAGCGTGCGCTGGAGGCGCCGCGCGTCGGTGAGCGTGGCGGTGACGGCGCTGCGGTCGACCCACGCCTCCCACGACGGCGCGCGGCGGAGGAGCGCGTAGCCCAGCCGCGCGAAGAGGCCGCCCGCCTGCGCGTCCTCGTGGAGGCTGCGCTCGTGGAGGCGGCGGATCGCGAGGCGGAGGAGGGCGTTCTCGCCGAGCGCCCCCGCGGCCGTGCCCGAGTTCGTCCCGTGGCGGTCGGGGAAGTCGAGGGCGCGCGTGACGGTGGAGAGGGCGCGCGGGCCGTCCCCCGCGACGTAGAACACGGCGGCGAGCACCTCGTCGACGGCGGCGCGGCTCTCGTCCGCGTACCGCGGGGGCTGCCGCGTACGCCAGTCCTGCATCGCCCGCACGGCCGCCACCGCCTCCGTCCCGCGGCCGGCGGCGAGGTGGTGCCACGCCAGCGAGATCCACGGGTTCGCGGAGCCCATCGGCGCGCCGCGCGTCGCCTCCTCCAGCAGCGCGAGGGCCTCGGTGAAGCGGAGGGTAGCCAGGGCGCCGCCGGCGGCGTTCATCAGGTCGGGGACGGCGTCGGAGGTGGGCAGGAGCCCGGCGCGCGCGGCGGAGCACGCGTCCCACTGGCCGGCGCGGTCACCCTCGTCCGCGGCGACGGCGCAGAGCGCGTTGCGGCCGACCTCTCCCTGCCACTGATCGCCCGTCTCGATGCCGCGGTGGGCCCATTCCCGCGCGTCCGCGTGCCGCCCGAGCTTCATCAGCGGCCACGCGTGCTCGGAGAGCTGGTGGGGGTCGTAGCGCTCGTCGTGCACGTCGAGCCACCGGAGCACCTCCTCCGAGTCGGAGCGGCCCTCCGCGACCTCGGCGAGGGTCAGGAGGAGCTGGGCGTGCAGCTTCCAGAGGTTCGCGGGGGCTTCGGCGTAGCGCGCGCGCCAGATGCGCTCGGCGTGCTCGAGCTCGGCGGCGGCGCGGGAGAGGTCGCCCTCCTCCTGGAAGTAGACGTGCCCGAGCACGTAGTGCGCGACGAAGGACTCGGGGTCTGCCCGCAGGCGCTCCTCGGCCGCCGTGCGCGCCGCGATCGGCTTGCCCGCGTTCCACGGCTCCCAGACCACGAGATCCACGGCATCGGTCGGGTCACCCGTGTTCTCCGCGGTCGCGACGGCGGCGTCCGCGGCGGGATCGGCCGGGGCCTGCGCGCGCGTCGGCGCCACGAGGAGCAGGGGGGCGAGGAGGCCGAGGAGCATCAGCGGCGCAGCGTCGCGCGGGCGAGCCGCTCCAGCGGCTTGACGAGGCAGGAGGCGACGAGCTGCTCGGTGCTGCCAGCGCCGGGGGCGAGCTCGACGCGGTGGCCGAGCACGTAGGGGGCGAGGGCTTCGATGTCGTCGGCGCTGACGTAGTCGCGGCCCTGGGCGAGCGCGCGCGCCTGGAGCGCCGGCACCATCAGCACGAGCGCGCGGGTGGAGACGCCCTGGAGGACGCGGTCGTCCTTGCGGGTCTGCTCGGCGATGTCGACGAGGGCCTCGTGGATGGCCGGGGCGACGTGGACCATCGCCTCGATGACGGCGCGGGCGTCGAGCACCTCGGCGCGCGCGACGCGGGGCAGATCGTCGCCAGCGCCGGCGCGCACGGCCTTCAGATCGCGGAGGATCGCGAGCTCGGCCTGCCGCGAGATGTGCGTCATCTTGATCTTGAACAGGAAGCGGTCGAGCTGGGCGGACGGGAGCGGAAAGGTGCCGGCAAGGTCGAGCGGGTTCTGCGTCGCGATGACGAAGAAGAGGGGATCCAGCTTGCGCGTGAGGTTGTCGACGGTGGTTTGCTTCTCGCCCATCGCCTCGAGCAGCGCGGACTGGACCTTCGGCGAGGTGCGGTTGATCTCGTCCGCGAGGACGACGTGCGCGAAGATCGGGCCCGGCCGGAAGAAGAAGCGGTTCGTGTTGGGGTCGAAGATGGTGGTGCCGGTCACGTCGCCGGGGAGCAGGTCGGGCGTGAATTGGATGCGCCGGAGCGTCACGATCACGTCGTCGGGCTGGTCGTCGATGAGCGCGTCACCGAGGGCCTTGGCGAGGGTGGTCTTGCCGGAGCCCGGGTAGTCCTCGAGCAGGACGTGGCCGTCCGCGAGGAGCGCGCAGATCACGAGGTCGATCACCGCTTCCCGGCCGAGCACCGCTTTGTTCAGCCGCGCGCGGAGCCGCTCCACGACGCTCTGGGCGCCCGCGATGTCGGTGATCCGGGGCGCGGGCGAACGGGTGATGTGCCGGCTCTGTTCGAACTGCGTGTCCATCGTGACTCCAAGGGCGTCAGCGCGCCCGCCAGAACGAGGAAGGATCGAGGATCCCCGCCCACCGACGCGGGAGCCCGTGGGCCCGGGCGATCTCGGCGGAGAGGGCGGCGAGGTGGGTACGCCAGGGAGCGGCCTGGAGCTCGGGGCGCGCGGCGACGGGGCGGCCGGGGCGGCCGAGGCGGCCGGCGAGGTGGAGATCGGTGAGGGGGCCGAGCGCGGGGTACACGTCGGCGAGGCGGCGGGCGAAGCGCTCGCGCGTCTCCCCTTCGGCCCTGGTGACGCCTACCTCGGCGAGGCGATCGAGCGCGACGCGGTAGGCGACGCGCGGCAGCTCGGCGGGGGCGGCCCAGCGGGGGCGCAGGCGGCGCCACAGCTTCGCGGCGACGTGGAGGGCGGCGAGGGCGGCGAGGGCGAGGGTGAGGGCGCCGGCGCCCACACGGAGCATCACGTCCCGGACGGCGGCGTAGTCGATCGGCGGGGTCGGCGTCTCGCCGGGCGGGGGCTCCTTCGCCATCTCGGCGAGCAGGGCGGCGAGGTCCTCGTCGAGGGGCTGGCCGGGGGGATCGAGGTTCTCGGCGGGCGCGATGTCGAGCACGACCCAGCCGACGCCGTCGAGGTACAGCTCCGGCCACGCGTGGCCCATGGAGCTCATCACGAGGAGGGTGGCGCCGCGGCGGTCGGCGGCGTCGACGTGGTAGCCGGCGCCGATGCGGGCGGGCAGGCCGAGCGCGCGCCAGAGGTACACGGCGGCGTGGGCCGTGTGGACGCAGTAGCCGACGAGGTCGCCGAAGAGGTAGTCGGCGGTGGGGTCGTCCACGCCGGCGTGGCGGGCGGCGGTCGAGTACTTCGAGTTGGCGTCCAACCACACCTTCACGGCGAGGGCCTTGGCGAAGGCGTCGTCGCGGCGGGCCTCCGGGAGCCCCTCGACGAGGCGGTGCGCGAGCGCGGCGTAGCGGGGGTCCGCCGGGCCCTTCGTGTAGTGCGCCCACTGGGCGGGGGTCCACGTCGGGCTCCCCGCGGCGTGGCCGAGGAGCGTGTCGTAGCCGTCCTGCTGCGCGAGGGAGGCGAAGCGCCACGACCGCACGAAGCGCGCGGGGTTGGGGTTGGCGGCGGGCGCGAACGAGGTGGGGGCCTCGAGCGCGAAGGGGAGGCGGTGCTCCACGAGCACGCTCACGCGGCCGCGGACGACGGCGCGGGCGTCCGCGGGCGGCGGCGCGACGGGCTCCTCGGCGACGGGGAAGTGGTCGAGGAGGTCGCGGTCGACGTCGGCGCCGGTGGCGGAGACGAGGCGGTGGCCGTCGTACGCGGACCACACCTCCTGGCGCAGGTAGAAGCCGCCGGCGGGCGGATCGTAGTCGTCCTCGAGCGTCACGACCGCGACGGGCGCGGGGCCGCCGCCGTCGCCGGGGGCGTCGAGCTCGCCCTGGCGCGTGGCCTTGCCGCCGGCGCCGTTCTCGGCGGGGGAATCGGGGGAATCGGGGGAGGCGGGGGAATCGGGGGAGGCTGTGCCGGTGGCCGCTCCGGTGCCGCCGGCGCCGGGCTGCGCGGGACCCGGGGGCGTGGAGCCGGAGCCGGCGGCATCTCCCGGGTTCGCGGGGGGTGGTTCGCCGGCTTGGGTCCCCTCGCGCGTCCCCTCCTCCGCGGGCCCCGCCGGCGTGGGGCCGGGCGGCGTGTCCATGTCGGCGTCCAGCCGGTCGAGCACCGGCGGCTCGTCGGGGCGTTGGAGCGCGGCGGGGTCGATCGCGAGGAGCAGGAGCCCCACGAGCACCGGCACCATCCCGATCGACACGAGCGTCAGCCGGCGACGCGACTCCGCGAGCCGCACCAGCGCGAGGCCGACGACGAAAACGCCGCCCACCCCCACGAGGATCGTGGCGGGATCGAAGCCGGCGCGCCACGCGCGGTCTACCAACCAGAGGGGGCGGGCCATCGCGCCGTCGCGATGCGCGGAGAACGCGAGGGCGAAGGCCGCCGCGAGCGCCGCCATCTCCAGGCCGGCCCACGCCGGCGCGCGCGCCACGATCGCGCGGAGCGCGCCGAGGCTCCCGAAGAACGCCGCGGACCACCCCACGAAGATCGCGAGGTGAAGCGCCGCCGGCCCGCCGAGCAACTCCGCGACCGGCCGCGTGGCGCCGACGAGGTACGCGAGGCCCCCGCCGACGAGCGCGGCGCCGACGATCCCGCCGAGGCCGACCACCAGGCGGAGCCGCGAGCGCCCCACCAGCTCCCCGACAACGTGGCCGGTGACGACGCCAACGACCGTCGCCCACAGCCCCGACGCCGTCGCGAAGCCCGCCACCACCGAGAGCGCCGCCGCGAGCGCGAGGAGGATGGCGAGGGGGTGCCGCAACGCGCGGAGCAGGGACGCGATCATCCCGCGCTCCGGCCGCGCAGCGCCGTGGCGGGCAGGACACGACCGCCTGCGCGGTCCACCAGCATGACGCGGGCCCCGCCTCCGCCGAGCGCCGCCACCACGGCGCGGAGCCCCGCCGCGGTCGCGCGCACCTCGGCGTCCGCGGGTGCGCCCACGAGGAGCAGGCGCTTCACCGGACCGTCGACCGGCGTACGATCCAGGTCGTCCGCGCACACCATGAAGTCGAGCGTACCGCCGCGTCCCGACGCACGCGTGGCCGCGAGCACGCGGTCGATCCACGGCCCCGGCGTGCCCGGCACGAACACCACCGCCCGCCGCGTCGTCCCGCTCCCCGTGCCCGCGAGGAACCGCGCCAGGCCCTCCCCGCCCGCACCCGGCGCCACGTGGCCCGACCGCACGATCAACTCCATCGCGCCCGCCGCCGTGGTGGCGGGCTCCCCGTGGCCATCCGCCCCGAACGTCCAGTCCCCGCCGAGCGCACCGCACCGAACCGCCACCCGCGCGGCCCCGGCCGCCGCCTCGTCCCCGCGCCCGGCCACGAGGTACGCGACCGTCTGCGACACCGGTGAGAGCGCGTTCTCAGGGTTCCGGATCACGAGCTGCCGCGTGCGCGCGAACACCTTCCAGAGCACGAACCGGATCGGGTCGCCGTCGCCGTAGCGCCGCATGTCGAGGCGGTCCCCGGCGGGCGGCCCGTCGGGATGCGAGAGCGCATCACCGCCCGCCATCCCCTGCACCACCTGCATCTGCTCCAGCCGCCCCGTCCCCGGCACGAAGCGCGCCCGCCGCCGCTCGCGCACCCGGAAGGCCACGTTGGAGATACCGAACAAGTCCGCCACCACGACGCGCCGCACGATCCCCTCGTGGTCGCCCCGGCGGCGCGGTGTCACCCGCTCGTGCAGGCGCCCGCCGTCCCGCTCCACGACCACCTCGACCTCGGGCGACTCCCACGTCCAATCCACCGCCACGAACGGCACGAACCACGGATGGTGCACCGTGAACCCGGTGCGCGCCGCGACCCCCGCCTCCCGCTCCAGCGCGCCCGCCGCCCCGTCGCCCCCGCCCCGCAGCGCGGCCCAGGTCACGACAGCGGTCCCGACCACCGCCACCAGCGCGATCGCCGCGACCACCAGCCCCACGCCGGCGACCACGAGCAGCACCAGGTCACGATGCCCGACCCCGTACCGCACCAGCCCGACCGCCGACAGCCCGAGCACGAGCATGCCCCCCGGCCCGAGCGGCCAGACGTCGAGCAATCGGCGGAGAAGGTTCATTCGCGGCCGAGGCTACCACGGCGCGGGCGGGACCGGCCGCCGCGGACGGCGTCCGCCCTCCGGTCGCCTGGGCGGGGGGACCGCGTGGGCGGGGGCGCCTCGGCGGACTGGGGCGGGAGACCTTTCGAACAGGGGTTCGCTGTGAGTCCGCGGGGCGGACTCGGGCGGGTGACCTGTCGAGCAGGGGGTGGCTGTGAGTCCGCGGGGCGGACTCAGACGGCAGACCTGTCGAGCAGGGGGTGGCTGTGAGTCCGCGGGGCGGTCATCAAGGCGGTGCGGCCGCCCCTCCGGTCGCCTGGGCGGGGGGACGGCGGGGGCGGGGGCGGGGGGAGCGAGCGCGCAGGTGATAAGTGATGGGGTCTGACCCCGTCCGGGATCACTCCCGGTACACCAGCGTGATCTCCGTCGTCCGCTCCACGTACGCGCCGTCGACGGGCACGCGCTCGCCCTGGAGAACGGTGGCGTCCTCGCCCACCATCGCGGTGATGCGGGGGGTGGAGACGAGGGTGGCCTTCTCGCGGCCGCGGCGGTCGACGGTCACCTCGGAGATCCGCACCTCGAAGGTGACCTGCGTGGCGTTGGGCCGCGCGGTGGTGAAGGCGAAGCGCAGGCTCGGGCGGCCCGGACGTGGCACGTCCACGGCGCCGAGCGGGCCGTCGGCGACGGCGTGGAAGGTCAGGTCGGCGACGGGCGCGTCGTCGAGGAGCACGGCGGCGTCGACCTCGGCGGCGAGGGCCATCGGAGCGCGGGCGAGGACGGCGAACACGAGCATGCGACCTCCACCGCGAGACTCT
>CAJBVW010000451.1 GCA_903959175.1 uncultured Pseudomonadota bacterium | reverse complement strand
GTCATCCGCCACGCCCGCCGCCGCGCGCCCGTCGAGGCGGCGGCCGACCGCGCGGTCGGTGGCCGCGATCTCCGCGTCGTAGCCGCTCGTGGTGGCCAGCCGGTCTACGACGGGAGCCTCGTGGGGCTCGTGGGGATCGAAGTAGTGGATCCAGGTGAAGAACGGCGTGCGCGGCTCCCGCTGGCCCCACTCCTGGAGCCAAGCGAGCGCGCGGTCGGTCGTGCGGGCGGCCGGGCGGTCCCGGATCATGAACATCGCGGGATCGTCCTCGGACCAGAGATCGTCGTCGTAGGTGTCGAAGCCCTGGTCCAGCCCGTACCGGGAGTCGAGCACGGCCGCGGAGACGAAGGCGTGGGTCTCGAAGCCGGCCGCGTGGAGGTGCTCCGCGAGCGTCGCCG
Source organism: uncultured Pseudomonadota bacterium (assembly GCA_903959175.1). Lineage (GTDB taxonomy): Bacteria > Myxococcota_A > UBA796 > UBA796 > SXON01 > CAJBVW01. The sequence goes on along the minus strand of CAJBVW010000451.1, from coordinate 13,174 downwards.
CGGCGGGCGGCACGACGAAGTTGCCGTTGTCGCGCACGCCGTGCGCCGGCGGGAGCAGGCCCGTCATCAGCGAGGTGTGCGCGGGGAGCGTGAGCGGCGCGGTCGTGCCGTGGTCGGCGAGCCGCACGCCCTCGGCCGCGAACGCGTCGAGGCGGGGCGTCCGCGCGCGCGCATAGCCGTAGGAACCGAGGTGGTCCGCCCGGAGCGTGTCGATGGTGACGAGCAGCACGGAGCGCGGCGGCGGAGTCGCGCACGCGAGCAGGAGCATCCACCACATCGCGTTCAATCCCCCGGAGCGCGCGAACTTGACCCGCGCCGGGAGGCGACGCAAGCCGCGGGACCGCGTCGCCCCCCCCCCCCCTGGGCAGGCCGACGCCCGCGCGATAGCCCGCCCGTCTTCCAGGTGCTCCATGCGTTTGCTCGCCCTCCTCGCCCTCGCCGCCCCCGGCGTCGCCCTCGCCGGCTCCGGCTCCGTCGCCCTGACCGACGGCTTCGGCCTCACCTTCTACGTCAACGACGACATCACCTACAGCACGACCAGCAGCGCGTCGGGCGCGGCCAGCGAGGCCTCCTTCAGCACGTCGATCGCGGCGAGCACCGCAGAGGGCGGCTCCACCGCGATGGGGCTGGGCGATGCCTATGACGGCTACAACGCCCTCTACGTCAACGACGTCTCCTTCAACCAGAACGGCGCGTCCACGCTCGAGTGCGGGGATCGGCAGGTCGTCTACGGCGTGCAGGCCATCGGCACCCTCGAGGTCACGCGCAAGGTGTACGTGCCCGAGGCCGACGGCTTCATCCGCTGGATGAACGTCGTGACGAACGTCGGCGGCGCGGCGGAGTCCGTGGTGGTGCGCAGCTACGGCAACCTGGGGAGCGACAGCGACACCCAGCTCATGGCGTCCTCCTCGGGCGACGCCACGGTCGACACGTCGGACGACTGGGCCGTGTCGATGGCGTCCTTCTCCGGCTACTACAGCTACGACCCCCGTCTCGCCCACGTGTGGCAGAACGCCCTCGGGGCCGTCCGGGCCGACAGCGTGTCGCTCGCCGACTACGACGACAGCCACGCCTGGCAGCACAGCTTCACGCTGGCCGCCGGCGAGACCGCCATCGTGCTGTATTACGGCGCGGGCACGGGCTTCGTGACCGACGCGCAGGACATGGCCGAGTACGTGAGCGACCTCCCCGTCAGCGCCGTGGCGTGCATGACGGACGGCGAGTTCGCGCAGGTCGTGAACTTCGGCGTCGACTGCAGCAGCCTGTCCGACAGCTGCAGCGAGGGCAGCTTCGACGTCGCCACCGGCACCTGCGTGGCCAGCCCGATCAACGAGGGCGGCTCCTGTGACGACGGCACCACCTGCACCGTGGACGACGTGTGCGGCGCCGGCACTTGCGGCGGCGCGCCCGCTCCCGAGACGGTGGGAGACGGCGTGGACGCCGACTGCGACGGCGTGGTGAACTGCTACGCCGACGCCGACCAGGACGGCTTCCGGACGGAGGGCACGGTGGCCTCCAGCACCACCGGCTGCACCGGCGCGGGCGAAGCCCTCGCGAGCGTGCCGTCCGGCGACTGCGACGACGCGAACAACGAAGCCTACCCCGGGGCAACCGAAGCGCTCGACGACGGCGTGGATCAGGACTGCGACGGAGAGGACTCCGTCACCGAAGAGGACACGGACACCGACATCGAGGACACGGACACCGACACCGAGGACACGGACACCGACACCGAGGACACGGACACCGAGGACACGGACACCGACGAAATCGTGGACGAGGCGGGCTGCGGGTGCAGCGCTCCCGGCGCGCCGCAGGGCTCGGCCCTGGCGCTCGCGTTCGCGGTCTCGCTCCTCGCGCGTCGCCGCCGCAACTAAGGCGGTGTGAACCTGGGGCGTCCGCCTGCACGGCGGACGCCCGCGGGGCGGCCTTGTGAGGCGGAGGAGAGAGAGGTACCGTTCGAGGATGACCCCCTCCGTCCGCCGCGTCGCTCCCCTGCTCCTGCTCGCCGGGGCCTGCTCCGCTCCGGAGGGCCCCGCCGACCCCGCCGAGCCCGCGCCGCTCTCCGTCCCCGACGACGGCTGGGTGCTCGACGGGGTCACGGTCGTGGACGCCGACGGCGCGCGCCCCGACCGCGCGGTGGTCGTCGCCGAGGGGCGCATCGTCGACGTCGTGGCGGCCGGCGCCGCGTGGGAGGACGGCGCGGAGGTGGTCGACGGCGGGGGGCGGTGGCTGGTGCCCGGCCTCGTGGACGCGCACGTGCACCTCTCCTTCGCCGGCACGATCGGCGTGGTGGGAGACACGCTCGGGGCCAACCTCGCGGGGCAGCTCTATTGGGGTGTCACCCAGGTGGTGGACGTGGGCGGTTCGGAGCGCATCTTCGCCCTGCGCGACCGCGTGGAGGCCGGAGACGTGCTCGGCCCGCACATCCTCGCCACGGGCCCGATGCTCACGGCGCCGGGCTCCCACCCGTGCGAGACCGCTCCCGATCCCGACCTCTGCCTCTTCGTCACCGCGGCGGACGCCGAGGCCGTCGCGACCGCGCTCGTGGCGAGCGGGGCGGACGCCGTGAAGGTCGCCCTCGCCGACGCCGCCTTTACCCCCTGGGGCACCCCCCGCCTCGAGGTGGACGCGGTGCGCGGCGCCGTCGCGGCCGGGGCGCCGGTGTACGCCCACGTCGACGCGGACGCCGACGTCATCGACGCGATCGACGCGGGGGTGTCCGTGCTCGCGCACCCCCCCTTCGCCGGGCCGATGGGCCCCGAGGCCCTCGCCGCGGCGGTCCAGGCGGACGCGATGCACACGACCATCGGCGCGTTCGCCGCGGTGGGAGATCTGCTGGCCGGGCGCCTCGACCCCGACGCGGAGGGCCTCCTGCTCACGGACGCGACCCGCGCGGATTGGCGCGCCGTGCGCGACGGCGACACCACCCTGCTCGACGGGTGGGCGGAGGCATCGGAGGGGTGGGCCGCGTACGCGCGCGCCAACGTCGCCGCGGCGGACGCGGCGGGTGTCACGTTGATCCCCGGCTCAGACGCCGGCTACTACTTCGTCCCCCACGGCGCGGGCCTGCACCGCGAGCTCGCCGAATTGGTCGCGCTCGGGTGGACCCCCACCGAGGCGTTGGCGGCAGCCACCGCCGGATCGCGCGCCGTCCTCGGGGTCGAGGGCGGTTGGATCCGCGCGGGCGAGCCAGCGGACCTCGTCCTGCTCACCGCCGATCCCACCGCGGACATCGCCGCGCTCGGCGCGATCGACGCGGTGATCCTCGGCGGGGTCCTCCACCCCCGCGCCTCCCTGCGCGCCTTCGCCACCGGCGCCTTCGACGACGTCTGCCTCTCCGACGCCTGCCCCACCGGCGAGCGCTGCGACGGGGTGACACACACCTGCGCGCCCGCGTGCGACACGCCCTACGCGCTCTACGAGCCCGCGTGCGGGGCCGACGGCTGGTGCATGCCGGAGGACGGCGCCGCCGCCGCGGACGGGGTGTGTCACCCCGAGGTCGCGTGTGACCTCTACGCCCAGGACTGCGGCCCCGACTGGTACGGCGAGGCCTGCGTGCCCTTCGACCACGACACCGCCGCGTGCTGGCCCGCGGGCCCCCGACGCGCGGGGGAGACCTGCTCCTGGGCCGACACCACGCGCGCCTGCGCGCCCGGCGCCTTCTGCTCGTGGGTGGACGACCGCTGCTACACGCTCTGCGATCCGGCCGGCCCCGACACCTGCCCGGGCGCCCAACGCTGCGTGGAGCAGGAGGCCGCCGCGGGGGTGCCCTGGTTCGGGGTGTGCATCGCGGGGTAGGCCGGATCGCCAACCACCCTCCCGGTGGTCTACGATTGACGCATGACGCGCCTCCTCTTCCTCCTCGTCCTGCTCCTCCCCGCGTGCGCCCCCGACACAGCCCCCGACACGTCGCCCGTCGACGACGACGACGACGAGCTCGCCGCGCTCGTCGCGCGCATGGACGCCCTGGAGGCGCAGCACGCCGCCGACGTCGCCGCCCTCGAGGCTGCCCACGCCGCCGACCTCGCCGCGCTCGGCGCGCGCCTCGACGCTGTGGAGGAGGCCCTCGCCGCGGCGGAGGACGCGGAGCTGGCCCAGGAGGAGGCGCTGGCCGCGCTCGACGCATCGGTGACCGCCCTCGGCGACGCGGGCGGGGATCTGCCGGCCGGCGTCACCCGGCTCGGCGACGTGCTCTCCGTCGACGCCGCGGGCGATCTCGTGCTCGACGGAGTGAACCTGTACGTGCGCTCCGGAGAGGGCGCCACCACCGCCACGCCCAACGGAAAGGGCAACATCGTGCTGGGCTACGGCGAGGCCCTCGGCGGCGAGGCGCGCACCGGCTCACACACGCTGATCGTGGGGCCGTGGAACGACTGGACCGGCCAGTACGGCCTCGTGGTCGGCCAGCAGCACGCGCTGCTCGCCACCGGCGCGGGCATTCTCGGCGGGGAGGCCGACACGGTCACCGGCGAGGGCAGCGTGGCCATCGCGGGGACCGGCAGCAACGTCACCCACGCGCGGGCCGTGAACCTCGCGGGGAGCGGCCTGGACTCGATGTACGACTGCGGCGTCAAGACGAGCGGGATCTCCTCCGGGAGCGGCTGCTGAGGGACGCATCCGAGGCGCGCTTCCTCACAAGTCATCCCGCCCCACCGCGTCCCCGCCGCTGCCGACGGACGCGGGGAGCGAGCTCCGGGCGATCACCGTGTCGAAGCGCTCGCCGGACCACGCCTCCAACGTCGTAATCTCGCCCTCTTCCACCTCGAGGCGCAGCACGCTGCGCGCGGAGGTCGTGCTGCTCCCCAGCAGCGCGCGGGGGCCGTCGCCCAGACAGGCGGTGCCGACGAGGCGCAGCGACCCCCGGCGGCCCGGGTAGTAGGCGTGGTGGTGGCCGCTGATGAAGGCGGTCACGTCGTGGGCGACGAGCAGCTCTTCGAGCGCGTCGTCGAAGAGGGCCTCGGTCTCGCGCCCCTCCGCGAAGGGGAACAGCGGCACATGGCCGTACACGATGCGCGCGGCCGCGGGGGTGTCGAGCACGGCGTCCAGCCACGCGGTCTGCTCGTCGTCGAGCGCGCCAACCAGCGTGTCGTCGAGGGACACAAAGAGAACGTCGCTCACGATGAACGCATAGCGGAAGGGGTAGTCGGCGTCGTCAACGAAGCGGACATCGGGGCCCCGGTCGATCCAGGCGTCCGCGAAGGCGTCGCGCTCCGCGGAGTACCCGGCGTAGGCGGAAGCGTCGTGGTTGCCGGGTGTCACCGCGAAGGGGATGCCCGCGGCGGCGAGGCGATCGGAGACCGTGGCGTGGAAGCTGCCCCACATCGCCTCATAGTCCAGGCCCGAGCGTTGGCCGGCCACCATGTCGCCGGTGGAGAGCACCAGATCGGGAGGGTCGGCGAGGACGGCGTCGACCGCGGCGGTGACGGCGGCGGCGTAGTCGGTGGAGCCGTAGGAGCCGTTGAGGTCCGAGATCACGGCGATGCGGAGCGCGGCCGGCGGCGGCTCGGTGTCGTCGGGGGCGGTGTCGTCGGGGGCGGTGTCGCCGGGGGCGGTGTCGTCGGGGACGGTGTCGTCGGGGACGGTGTCGTCGGGGACGGTGTCGGTGTCGGCATCCGCGGAGGTGTCGGCCGGCGGATCGACCGGCCGCGCCCGGCGGACCTCCCCGTCAGAGGGGGCGCAGGCGAGGGACAGGACGGGGAGCAGGAGCCGCATTGGGCGAATGTAGCGCGCGTGCAGCGCGTGGAGGGGGACGGCGCGGGCGGTGCCATCGCTCCACACGGTCACCCGATCGCGGCCGTCACCGCGCTCACGCCGGGGGTGTACTCGGCGGGGTCCACCCCGGCGAGCGTGAGCAGCGTGGCGCCGAGCACCTCGGAGGAGAGGCTGGTGCCGCCGTCCGTCACGTCGCCCGAGGCGGGATCGACGGTGCGGCCGTAGTAGTAGCTGTCGTAGCCGCCGATGACACGCCCGCCGGCTAGGCCCGGGCCCATGACGAGCGCGCTCGTGTAGGGCCAGTGGTCCTTGCCCTCGCCGCCGTTGAGCAGCGGGGTGCGCCCCATCTCGGAGAGCACCACGAGCACGGTCTCCTCCGCGAGGGTGGCCGTGGTCTCGCCCGGCTGCTCCTGGAGCATCGCCATCAGGTCGTTCAGGTTCGAGAACAGGGCCTCGAAGTTGGCGGACTGATTTGTGTCGTTCGCGACGTGGGTGTCCCAGCTGTTGTAGGAGAAGGCCAACGTCGCCACGCGGGACACCTGGAGGCCGAGCAGATCCGTCGCGAGGCGCATCTGACCGGAGAAGCTGGAGGTGTTCCAGTTGACGAGGTTGAGGAGGTCCTTGAGGTAGCGGGAGCGGTCCAACGCGACCTCGAGCCCCTGGCGCAGCACGGCCTCGCGCCCCGGCCGGGAGTAGTCGGCCGCGGCGGCGAAGCGGCGCGCGAGGTAGGCGTCCATCACGTCGTCCGCGCGGGCGGCGGGGCGCCCGACGGGCGTGTCGGACCACGCGGCGATGTCACCGGAGAGGAGGCCCTCGATCTGGCCGCTGGTGCCGGTGCGTGTCACGAAGGCGCCGAACTCGCCCGGGAACGAGGGGCCGCCCACGACGACCTGCGGGATGGGGAAGTCGCTGCTGCGGCTGCCCGCGAGGATGGCGCCCCAGTCGGAGCGGTCCTGCGCGGTCGACCCGGTGAGGGCGATGCGGAGGCAGTTCTCGTGGGCCACGGAGGGGACGAGCAGCCCGTTGAAGATGACGCTCTTGCGGCCGTAGCGCTCGAAGAACGTCCGGACGCTGGGGCGGTTGGCGTGGTCGACGAAGCGGAGGTCACCGATGGAGGCTTCCTCGGCGTCGCGCTCCATGTCGACGTTCGGGTTGGCGAACTCGGTGGCGAACACGCGCGTGGGGTCCCAGCCGCCGTAGTTCATCACGAAGAGGAACTTGAGGCGGCTGCCGGACGGCGCGGCGAGGGCGCGACCGGGCACGCCGAGGAGGCCGAGGCCAGCGGCGCCGACGAGGGAGGACGAGAGGAGCGAGCGGCGGGTCAGCATGGGCGCTCCTCAGTAGAACAGGAAGTCGGGGTCGCGGAGCAACACGGAGAGGACGCCGGCCCACGCGGCCTGCTTGTCCCCCTCGATGCTGTAGAGGTCTTCCCACAAGGCGAGGTTTGCGTCGACCTCGGGGCCGTCCGCCGCGATGTGGGCGCCGAACAGGCGCAGGTGGAGCTGCTGGAGCTGGGCGGCCATCGCCGCGCGGCCCTCGGCGCTGTCGGGGGTCTCGTTGAAGGTGATCCCCGTGAAGAGGCGCGCGGAGGCGCGATCGGCGCGGTCGGTCGTGGTGACGTGCCAGGCCGCGGCCTGGGCCACGCGCGCGGTGACCAACACGGAGGTGGCCGTGGGTTGGGTGGCGGGCCGCGTCGCGTACACGCCGTCGACCCCGCCCGCGAGGGTGCGGACCCCGTAGGTGTCGCTCCCGAGCAGGTCGTAGCCGCCGTAGGTGAAGCGGAAGCCGGTGAGGTCCTCCAGGGCGGTGCCGAGCTGGTCGACCGAGAGCATCTTCGCTTGGAAGGTGCCGTCGGCGCCGCGGCCCTCGCGGTAGGCTTCGGAGCTCATCACGGAGCGGAAGAGCGCGCGGAGGGTGAGGCCGCCGTCGAGCAGGGCCTCGCGGTGCGACGTGAGCGCGGCGGTGTCGTCCAACGTCGCGTCCCGCTGGAGGAGCAGCTGGTAGACCTGCTCGGTGACACACTCGGGCAGCCGCGGGTCGGCCGCGATCTGCTCGCCGAGGTCGGCCAGGGTGTACCCGGGCTCGCCGTAGTAGCCGGGCGCGACCTCATTGGTGTCACGCCAGTACTGCTCGCGCTCGGGGTGGTAGTAGGTGATGTCCAGCTTGCTCGCGTAGTCGAAGGCGTAGAAGCCGAAGAAGTAGGACGCGAGCGGGTCGAGCGTGCTGTGGCAGGCGGTGCAGCCGGCGTTGTTCTTCAGCGCGTCGTCCAGCGCGTCCGAGTCGAGCAGGTTGACGTTGCGGTCGAACTCGATGGGGCGCGAGAGGTAGTCGTTGCAGAGCAGGATGCGGCTGACGGCGTTGGCGCGCCCGCGGTTGAGGTTGGAGGCGTTGGACATGTACCGCCACCACATTCCGTTCGCGGAGAGCACGCCGGCGTGGGGGCGCCCGTCGGTGTACTGCACCTTCTGCCAGCCCTCGCCGCCCTCGGGGTAGTCCACCGGGAACGCGGCGCCGAGGAGGGGGTCCGCCATGGTCCAGTCGGCGGTCACGATGTCGGAGTAGGGGAGGTCCTCTTCCGCGATGGTGGAGAGGATCCGCAGCGGCTCCTCGCCGACCGCGGCGACGAAGGCCGCCTGGTCGTCCAGCCCGAACTCGGCGGCGCTGACGTAGTAGTAGTCCTGCCGGGTGAGGTAGATCTCGGAGAAGAGGTCCCGCACGCGCTCGCCGAAGCGCTCGTCTTGCAGGTAGCCGGCGACCAGCGCGTCATACGCGGCGGGGTCGGCCTCGACGGCGGCGATGTCGGCGAGGGAGGGGCGGACGCCGCGCAGGTCGAGGCTGGCGCGGGCGAGCGCGCCGCTGACGCCGAGCAGATCGGGCGCGTCGGTGGCGGGCGCGTCGTCGGGCGGGAGGGCCTCGGTGACGGGCTCGTCCGACGCCGCGAGGATCGGCGTCACGGCGGGGTCCTGCATGCAGGCCGCGAGGAAGATCACCATGGCACGCCCTCCCAATCGGTCATCACGGAGAGGTCGGCGCAGGCCTGACCGATGTTGGTACCGCGGTACCAGATGTCCCCGCAGCCGTCGCACTCCGGCGGGAACGACGAGCCGCCCGCGTAGGTCGGCCCCTGGAACTCCACGTCGTACCACTCCCCGGCGTCGTCGCGGATGGAGATGGTGCCGGAGGGCTCCTGCGGGCAGGACGAGCCATACCCGGCGGTGCCCATGTAGACGCCGTCGAACCACACGCTGTCCGTGCCGCCGGAGAGGCCGGAGACCCCGCCGTCCAGCTGGACCCACGCCCCCGACTGGGGGTCGGACGCGCCGGTCATCGTGTAGGAGAGGCTGGCGGCGTCCCCGAGCCAGGTGCCGGCGTAGTCCGCGCCGTCCCACTCGGCGTCGCCGTAGGCGTACACGTAGACATAGGCCGACGCGGGGCTGGAGTACAACCACTGGTACATTGACCAGTAGCCCGAGATCTCGAGCGACTGGCCGTCCGCGCGATCGACCGAGCCGTCCCCGTACCACCAGCCGTAGTCCGGGTAGTAGTAGCCGGAGGACGTGAAGGGGTCGTAGTGGATGCCGTACAGGTAGCCGTCGAAGGAGGTGCCCTCCTCCGTGTCGCAGCCGCCGTACCAGTAGTAGTAGCCGTAGAGCCGGTAGTAGTCGGTGTAGTAGTAGGGGCAGCCGGCGTCCTCGAAGGACACGGCGTCATCGATCGCGGCCAAGACGAGGAAGGGGTCGAGGTCGGTCAGGAAGGCGCCGACGGCCTCGGTGAGGGCGGCGGACACCTCGTCCGGGGCGAGGAGCGCGCCGGCGTCCTCGTCCTCGTCGTAGATGTACTCGCCGGGGAGCGTGTCCCCGGTGTCCTCGGGAGGCACGGTGTCCGCCGCCGGGGCGGTATCTTCGACCGCGGGCACGTCGGAGGCCGGGGCCTCGACAACGGTCTCGACACTGTTCTCCGGGGCCCCACAGCCGGCCGCGAGCACGAGACCGACCCAGCTCCAGCGCATCCAGACCTCCGACCCGCGAGAGCCTACTTCAGCTCACCGCGAAGCACAAACACGGCCGGCACGATCGAAGCGGGCGGGAAACCCCAGGGGAGCGCCGCGACCGCCTTAGGAATCAGGTGCCGGGCGTGCCGCAGCGGAGCCACCACTCCAGGCGCGTGCGATCGTCCGCCGTGACGCCGCCCTGGGGGGGCATCGAGGGGTCCTCCCCCGTGGAGCGCGCGAGGATGCGCGCGGACCACGCCCAGGCGTCCTCCACGGTGTCGAAGAACACGTCCTCCGGCGCGTCGTAGCGGTCCGGGGCGGTCGACGCGTGGCAGCCCTGGCAGTTCTCGCGGAGGAACCCCTCCCCGAAATTGGTGTAGGCGAGCGTGGGGACGCCGTCGCAGAAGGCGGCGGCGGTGTCGGCGGGGTCGTCCGTATCGAGCATGTCGGTGTCGGCCGGATCGGTGTCCGAGGTGTCGGTGTCGGACGTATCCGTGTTCACGACGCCGGAGTCCGCGGGGTCGTCGTCCCCCGGCGCCGCCGCGCCCCCGGTACACGCCAACAACCCGAACGCGAAGAACGCAGACATGCCGGGATCATAGACCGTCCCCGCCCCCGGCGCACGCCGGGCTGCTACGCTTCCCCACGAAGAGGCCCGCGTGCACCTGCTCCCTCCCCAGACCGTCGCCCTGCCCGGCCACCGGTGGGCCCCGCTCCTCCTCCTCGGCGTCCTGCTCCCCTCCCCCGCCTTCGCGGTCACCTTCCGCGTCCTCGCGGACGGCACCGGACACTTCGACACAATCCAACAGGCGCTCGACGCCGCGGCCGACGGCGACATCGTGCAGGTCGGCCCCGGCACCTGGGCGGAGGCCCTCACCTTCGACGGCACCGCCGTCACCCTCCGCTCCACGGACGGCGCCGGGACCACCGTGCTCGACGGCGGCGGCGCGGGCTACGCGCTCCGCATCGTGGGAGACCCCACGGTCGAGGGCTTCACGATCCAGAACGCGGGGGCCGGCGGGCTCGCCATCTCGGGCGGCAGCCCCACCCTCACGGACCTCTACTTCGAAGACCTCGGCAATACGGACCTCGCCGGCGGAGCGGTCGTCGTGACCCAAGGTTCACCGACCTTCTCCGGCTGCACCTTCTCCGGCGGCATCGCGAATCAAGGCGCCCACCTCTACATCGCCGGGGGCACCGTCACGATCCTGGACAGCGAGCTCGCGGGCGGCGTGGCGACCTACGGCGGGTCGATCTCCCTGTACCAGGGCGAGCTCGTGCTCGACGGCGTGTCGATCCACGACAACGAGGCGGGGGTCCACGGCGGCGGCGTGTACACGTACGCGAGCACGACGACACGCGTCACGGACAGCTCCTTCGCGGACAACGTCATGTCGACCGGCACCACCTACGGCTACGGCGGCGGCGTGTTCCTCGGAGAGGACGCGTCCCTCGTGGCGGAGCGCGTCACGTTCACGGGCAACGGCTCCCCGGACTACGCGACCACCTACGCCTACGGTGGCGGGCTCTTCCTCGAAGCCTCCAGCGACGCCGAGCTGACCGACGTGACGCTGGACGCCAACCTCGCCTACTACGGCGGCGGCGTGTACCAGAACAACTACGCGAGCCTCGCCTTCACGGGCGCGCTCCTCACGGCCAACTACGCCTACTACGGCGGCGCCATCTGGGTGTCCTACGGGGAGCAGCTCTCGCTCACCGACACCGCGGTGGACGCCAACACCAGCCTCTACAACGGCGCGGGAATGTACGTGTCCGGCGTGAACGGGCTGTACGTCACCAACTCCACCTTCACGGAAAACCTCGCGACGTACGGCTCGGGCGCCGCGGGGATCGTGTACTACGCCGGCACCGTGAGCCTCGCGGGGAGCACGCTCGACGGCAACCTCGCCTACTACACGGGCGGCGGGCTGTACCTCTACGACATCGACACCGTCACGCTCGACGCGGTGACCGCCACCGACAACGCGGCGATCTACGGGGACGGCGGGGCGCTCTACCTGTTGTACGCGCCGGCCGTGAGCGTGTCGGACAGCGTCTTCGACGGGAACACGGCCTACTACGGGGGCGGCGCGCTCTCGACCACGGGCGGGATCGACGTGCGCGGCAGCGTGTTCACGGACAACGTCGCGGAGCTCCGCTCGGGCGGCGCGCTCCTGGTGGACACCGACTCGACCGCCTCCGTGCGCTTCGTCGACACGCGCTTCGAGGACAACACCGCGGGCGGGGACGGCGGGGCGGCGGCCGTCACCGACGCGGGATCGCTCACGCTCGACGGCGCGACGCTCGCCGACAACACGGCGGCCAACGCCGGCGGCGCCCTCTACGTCGTCGGCGCGGGGAGCCGCACGGTCCGTGGCAGCGCCTTCACCGGCAACCGGGCCGGGTTCGGCGGGGGCGTCTACGTGAGCGGCGCGGCCGCTCCCGACGCGTGGACCAACACCATCGTCCAGGACAACGAGGCCGGCGCGGGGGGCGGCGCGTGCTTCCTGGAGACCACGGGCACGACCCTGACCAACAACGTGGTCGTGGGCAACTCCGCGAGCGACGACGGCGCGGCCCTGTACCTCTACGACGCCGTGGTGGACGCGCGGAACGTGGTGTTCGCCTACAACACCGGCGCCGCCGCCGTGTATGCCTGGGACGCCCCGGACGGTCTCTCGTTCGCCTACGACGACTGGTACGACAACAGCGGCGGGGACCTCGCCGGTGCCCTCGACGTCGCGGAGCTCGACGCGACCAACCGCACCGACGCCCCCGGCTTCGTGGCGTGGTCCGCCAATGGAGACGCGACCGACGACAGCTTCGTGTTGTGGCGGTCGAGCGCCCTGCTCGACGCGGGCGACCCCTTCCTCCAGGATTGGGACGGCAGCGCGAGCGACATCGGGGTGTACAGCGGGCCCGGGGTCACCCTCGAGGACGCCGACGGTGACGGCGTCTACGCCGCCTGGGACTGCGACGACACCGACCCCACCGTCGCCCCCGGCGCGGCGGACCCCTGGTACGACGGCGTCGACCAGGACTGCCAGGACGACTCCGACTACGACCAGGACCGCGACGGGCAGGACGCGCTCGCCTACGGCGGCGAGGACTGCGACGACCTCGACTTCGGCGTCACCGGGCCCTGTGACACGGCGGCGCCGCACCCCGAGGACACCGGCGGTGTGGACGCCGACACGGGGGACACGCCCGCGGTCGACGAGGCCGCGCCCGAGGGCTGTGGATGTGACACCGGCGGGAGCGGCGCCCTGTGGTGGGCGTGGGGGCTGGTTGGGCTGATCGGGCGGCGACGGCTGAGGTAGAGGGCGCGGAGGGGGCGGAGGGCGCGCCGGCAGAGCCGGCCGGGTGCTATCGGGCGGCGCGCACGCCGCCCGCCCGAGCCCGGCCGCCGGTCTCGGCCCTTCGGGTGACGCCCCCTCGCGCGGAGCCCCCCACGCCGGCCTCCCCGCG
>CAJBVW010000450.1 GCA_903959175.1 uncultured Pseudomonadota bacterium | reverse complement strand
CACCGCGGCGGCTGCACCCACGCGGCGGCTCCGCCGCCCACGCCCCCGCTCACCGCGGCGGCTGCACCCACGCGGCGGCGCCGCCGCCCACGCCCCCGCTCACCGCGGCGGCTCCGCCCCCTACCCCAACCTTACCTCGATCGCCGGGAACTCCTCGCCGTCCGGCCCGATGTTGAACATCGCGATCACGAACCCGTTGTCCACCCCGCGGATCTGGGTGCGCCAGCCCCAACGCTGGTCGGGGCCCGCGGGGTAGCTACCGCGCACGTCGAGGGCCTCCTCGTCGGGGGCGCCGGTCGAGACCAGCACCTGCGTGCCCGTGTGGAAGGTGTCGATCCAGGTGGTCGTGTACCGCGCCTCGTCGCGCTCGTACGCGAGCATCAGCTCGCCTGCGTGCGGCTGTCCGCTCACGACGCCGTCGTAGGAGAGCCGCACGAAGCGCCCGCCGAGGAGCGAGGTGCCGACGATGTTCCAGGTGCTCGTCTCGGGCGGTGCGGAGGGGTCCAGCCACGTCGAGGCGGCGCCGACCCAGGTGCCGACGATGGTGGCGATGCGCGCGTGCTCGGGGCCGGGGGCGAAGGTCGCGGGGGTCTGGCTCATGGGGTCGATCCGGGTGGGCCCGCACGATAGCACAACCGCCGCGCCCGTCCGCCATCCCCCACTGCACAGGCCGTGCCACACCCCCTACGATCGCGTCCCTACCGCGCTCGGCACGACACAGCCGCATGCGCCCATGCATACGGCGGGCCAACCGATTTGGGTGCGACTCTGCTTGCGTGGCATCGGCGCCCGACCTATCTCATGGCCGCCCGGACCCCCGCCACCCACTCTCGATGGCCTTTCCCTTCCGGGCAACGCTCGCTGTCATGGACATCCTCTCTCTCGCGCTCGCCTCCCTCGTGGGGCTGACGGCGCTCGCCTACGTCACCGGCACCATCCGGTACATCCCCAACCACCGCACCGGCGTCGTGGAGAAGCTCTGGAGCGCCAGCGGCTCCCTCCGGAGCGGCTTCGTCGCCCTCCAGGGCGAGGCCGGCTACCAAGGGCTCGCCGCTCAATAAACGGTGCATTCGGCCGCCCCGGGACTCGCGTGCGCGGCGGCGCTCATCGGTCACATGCCAGGGGCATGCTCCCTCTTCGCTCCTTGCGCCCGCGGCCCCGGGTCGACCTCGGTGCTACCGTTTCTTTCGCGGCGAACCCCAACCCGACGTGCTCCGCGGCGGCTGGCACGTCTTCCCGCCGCTGCAGTACCGCGTCCACGCCACGCCGCTCGTCACCATCGCGCAGGGCCAGATCGGCTGCGTCTTCGCGCACGACGGGGCGGCGCTCCCCCCATGCAGACCCTCGCGTCCAACACCACCGCGTGCGACTTCGAGGACACCCGCGCCTTCCTCTGCGCCGGCGGTCAACGCGGCCCCCAACGCCGTCTGTTGCGTGAAGGCACCTACGCCATCAACCTCGCCCAGTTCGCCGTGTTCACGCCCGAGCGCATCTACGCCCTCCGCCTCGAAGCGGGGGACGACGCCGCGTGGACGCGCATGGCCCCCTCCCCGAGGGTGAGCTCATCGCGCCCGCCGTCGAGCCGCGCGACAACTTCCAGGACGCCGACGCCTTCGTGGCGGCCGGCGGCTACCGCGGACGCCAGGTCCCGGTCGTGGTCGAGGGCACCTGGTACATCAACCGCCTCTTCGCCACCATCGAGCTCATCCCCAAGACCGTCGTCGAGGTCGGCACCGTCGGCGTCGTCGTGTCCTACACGGGCGGCGCGGGCGCGGACGTTTCGGGTGACGACTACAAGCACGGTGAGTTGGTCGCCACCGGCGAGCGCGGCGTGTGGGGTGACCCGCTGTTACCCGGCAAGTACGCCTTCAACACCTGCGCCGGTAAGGTCGTCTGCGTCCCGACGACCAACTTCATCCTCAAGTGGAACCGCAGCGAGGTCGGTGCCCACCGCTACGACGAGAACCTCGCCGCGGTCACGCTCATCACGCGCGACGCCTTCGAGCCCAGCCTCCCGCTCTCCGTGGTGGTGCACATCGGCTACCGCGAGGCCGCGTTGGTCGTCCAACGTTTCGGTGACATCAAGCGCCTCGTCGAGCAGACGCTCGACCCAATGGTCGCCGCCTACTTCAAGAACATCGGCCAGAGCCGCACCCTCATCCAACTCATCCACGACCGCAGCGGCATCCAGATCCAGGCCGGCCAGGCCATGCGCGAGAAGTTCGAGGACTACAACCTCGTCTTGGAGGAGGTCCTCATCGGCACCCCGGGCTCCGCCCAGGCCGACGGCCGCATCGAGCGCATGCTGACCCAGATCCGCGCGCGCCAGATCGCCGACGAGCAGGTGGAGACCTACGGCCGCCAGGAGCGCGCCGCGGTCAAGGAGCGCGAATTGCGCGAGGCCGAGGCCCGCTCCCACCAGCAGGCCGCGCTCACCCAATCCGAGATCGACATCGTCATCCAAGGCAACGAGGGCCGCGCCGCCTACGGGCGCGCCGTGCAGGAGGCCGCGCGCACCCGCACGCTCGCCTCGGCCGACGCCGAAAAGGCAGCCAGCATCGGCATCGCGCAGGCCATGGCGGCCGAGGAGCAGGTCCGCGCCTACGGCGGCCCGCACTACCAGATCACCCAGCAGGTCATGACACGTTTCGCCGAGGCCATCGAGAAGTCCGGCGTCGCGATCGTCCCCAACGTCAGGGTCGGCGGCGGCACCGGCACCTCGCTCGACGCGCTGCTCGCCACGCTCCTGGCCTCGCAGGGTGACACCGCGGTCGCCGCCACGCCCCGCTCGCCCGAGGCCGAGGCGCTCAGGGCCGCCATCCGCGCGGGGCTCGAGACCCGGGTGTAACCCTGGGCGCGCCCCCGTCGGGCCCGCCT
>CAJBVW010000449.1 GCA_903959175.1 uncultured Pseudomonadota bacterium | reverse complement strand
CGGGGAGCCGGCGGCGGCGAGAGGGCGGGGGCCGGTGCCCGCGGTGGCGCCACGGGCGGCGTCACGACGGGCGGCGTCACGACGGGCCGCGTCCCGACGGGCGGCGTCACGACGGGCGGCGTCACGACGGGCGGGGTCCCGACGGGCCGCGGCGTCACCTCGATCCCCTGGGCCTTGAGCGCCGCGCGCAGCTTCCCCACGTCCCCACCGCGCATGGCGTCCCGCACCAGCGCGTCGATGTTGGCGGGCACCACCTTCGGCGGGGGCGGGGCGACGGGCGCGGGCATGACGGCGCCGCAGTACAGGCACGTCGTCCGGTGGGCGGCGTTCGCGCGCGCGCAGCGGGGGCAGGGGGCGGTCGACACACGACCGTGTATCCGGGTGCTGCGTGCGGCGGACTGATACATCTCGGCGCGGCGCGCGATGTATCAGTGATGTATCGCTACCCCGGGTAGCGCTTGAGCAGCGCGGGGAGGTCGAACTTGTCCTTGGCCGCCTTGAGCGACATGTATCGCACCGTCCCGTAGACGGGGTGCCGGTAGAAGGGACGGTCAAACTTGCCGAAGATCCAGTGGATGCCGGCGTAGGTGCTCGCGTCGCGCCCGTCGAGGCTGTACTTGTTGTTCAGGTGCTCGAGGATGCGGAGGGCGGCGGCGGCGTCGGGCGTCCACTGCAGCACGGCCTTCCCCCACAACATGCGCAGGTAGTTGTGCATGAAGCCGTCGCGCAGGTACTGGCGCTGCGCGGCGTTCCAGAGGGGGTCCGCGGTGAGGGCGCCCTCGAGCTCGGCGTCCGTGTAGAGCGCGGGGCGGGGGTCCTCCTTGTGCTTGTCGAGCTCGACCTGCGCCCACACGGGGATCGCGCTGGTCGTGCGGTGCTTCGTGTCGAAGTAGCAGAAGTTGTGCGCGAGCTCGCGCCAGATGAGCGCCTCGTCCACGAACTTGTCGATGTTCTTCGCGGCGTCTGCGCCGGTGTCGGCCGCGCGCACCGCGAGGAGCACCTCGTGCGGGGAGAGGTTCCCGAAGTGCAGGTACGGAGAGAGGCGGCTCGTGATCGGGGCGTTGGGGTCCCCCCGCTCGGCGGCGTAGTGCGGCAGGCCGGTGACCAGGAAGTTGCGGAGGCGGGCGCGCCCCGCGATGGTCCCGCCGCGGATCGTCGGCACCGGAGGCACGGAGTGGTCGATGGCGCAGCGCGCCACGAGCGCGGGGATGGTGGAGAGCGTCGGCACGGTCGGGGTGAACGGGAGCTCCACCGGGCGGCGGACGAGCGGCGCGACCTCCTCCGGCTCCACGAGGTAGGTCGGCAGCGCGTTCATCAGGTGCGGGCGGATGCCGCGCGCGGTGAGGTGCACGCGGTCGAAGTACCGCATCGGCACGACGGTGGCGCTGTCCACGGCGACGACGGGCGTGCTCGTCTTACGACGCAGCCCGCGGAGCTGCCGGGGGTGGATGAACGTCGGCAGGAAGTCGGTCACGACGAGCGCGGCGCGGTCGGCGAGGGTCTGGAGGTGGCTCGGCTCCTCCTCGGCGCTACCGGGCGGGCGGGCGGCGCGGGGCTCGTCCCACCTCACGCCGGGGGTCTGCGCCTCGTCCAGCCAGAACGCGTACTGGATGCCGCGGGTGACGAAGGCCGCCACGAGGTCCGTCACCGTCTCCAGAAGGAAGGTGTGAAGCCGATCGTTGGCCCACGGATAGTCCCGGCGGAGCCCGTGATACACGAGCACGGGGAGCCCGAGGGCGTTCGCCGTCTCGATCGCGTGGGTCAGCGCGAAGTTGTGGTGCGCGCGGAAGGTCGACTGCATCCAGTACAGGACGAAGTCGCCCCCGGCGAGCGGGGTGACGGGCTCGGACGCATGGAGACGGAGCGGGTCGATGGGCACGGCGTCCGCTAACGCGGTCCTCCAGGGGCCCGCGCCGCCAGCCCGACCGGGGACTATCGAGGGTGGGGAGCGCGCAGGGCGGACCACCGAATCCGGTGGTTCCGACCCGCGCCCGGAGTGCCCATGCTCGTGCTCCTCGCCGCGGCCTGCGCCGACGGCACCCCCGTCGATCCCCTCGAGGGCCTCCCCCCCGTGGAGCCCGCCGTCCCGGGCGCCTTCGACCTCTCCTTCCAGCTCGACCCGGACCTCGTCCCCGACATGGCCGAGCCCGCCGCGGGCGCCGTCCTCGGGGCGGTCTACGACGAGGCCGACGCCACCGCCACTGGCCCCGTCGACGGCGCGGTGCCCCTCTACGACTACGTCACCGCCTCGCTCGACCTCGCCGACGGCGCCGTCAGCGCCTCCGCCGCCGAGACCCCGCTGCTCGACGCGCCGGTCGTGTGGCTGCTCGCCTGCCTCGACGGCAACGCCGACGGCTGCGGCTGCGGCGACCCGGTGACCGTCCCCAACGCCAACAAGGTGCGCGTCATCGGGGGCGTCACGACGCCCATCGTCGTCACCTTCGACCTGCTCCATCCCTGCTGAGGTGCCGATGCTCCTTCTCCTTTTTGCGGCCTGCGCGCCGCCCCTCCTGCCAGATGTCCTCGGGGACCCTGTCGTGGACGCCCGCGTCGACGTAGCCGACGTCCCGCTCGCCACCGGCGACGTGCTCCTCGAGGGCCCCGACCACGTGCTCGAGCCCGGCGACGACCGCATGACCTGCCTCTTCGGCACTTGGACCGGCGGCGACGTCGGCCTGCACGCTGTCCGCACCTGGCAGTCCGCGGGTGGTCACCACTTCCAGCTCCTCGGTACCACCGTTCCCGAGCTCGACGCCCCCGACGGCACCGTGGTCGACTGCACCGGCGAGGGCGGCAGCTTCTCGATGGGGGACCTGACGCCGCTCATCATCGCCGAGCAGGCGACGGTGGACGGCGTGCCCTCGGCGCTCGGCGCGGGGCTCCCCGCGGGCATGGCCGTCGAGCTGGAGGCGGACCAGCGCTACGTCCTCCAGTCGCACTACATCAACTACGGCGAGGACGCCATCCGCGTCCGCGACCTCGCCGTGCTCTCCACGGTCACGACGGACGCCGTCGTCACCTGGGCCGCGCCCCTCGTCCTGTCCCGCCAGGACTTCTCCCTCCCGCCGGGCGAGGCGTCCACCACCTCCTTCGAGTGCGCGCTCGATCAGGAGTGGACGTTGCACTCCCTCTTCGGCCACATGCACGAGTGGGGCAGCGCCTTCGCCGTCGAGCGCTACGAGGGCGACGTCCCGACCCCCTTCTACGCCGTCGACGAGTGGGACCCCGCCTACCGCGATCAGCCCGTCGTGAGCGCGTGGGAGGACGGCGCGATGGTCCTCCCGGCGGGCACCCGCCTGCGCACGACCTGCGACTGGTTCAACGACACGGAGGCGGCGCTCGTGTTCCCGCACGAGATGTGTGTCGCGATCGGCCTCGTCTACCCGCAGAAGGGGACGGTCATCTGCAACGGAGACGCGCGATAGCGACGGTTCTCCGGCGATCGGCTAGGGTGTGGCACGCCGCTTGCTTTACTCCCTGTCGGAGGTCCTCATGATCCGCATCCTCGCCCTCTTCCCCCTCGTCTCCCTCGCCGGCTGCTTCGACGAGGGGATCGCCTGCGACGCCATGCTCGTCTACTCGGTCTCCGTGACCGTCGCCGCCGAGGATGGCGCTGCCCTCCCCGACGCCGTCGTCACCGCGTCCCTGGACGGCGGCGAGTTCGCCCCGTGCGACAGCATGGGCATCGACGGCGGCTTTGCCTGCGGCATGGATGTCGCCGGCACCTTCGTCGTGCGCGCCGAGGCCGAGGGCTACGACACCGTCGAGCAGACCGTCGTGGTCGAGGGCGGGGAGTGCCACGTCGAGGCCGAGGTCATCGCCTTCGCGCTCTCGCCGGTCGAGCTGGCCTGCACCGAAGAGGTCGTGCCGTCCGTCATCGCCACCATCGTCGGGGCGAGCGGCGAGGAGCTGACCGGCGTGAACGTGCAGTGGGGCTATCGCGACGCGGACATGGCGCCGCAGCCCTGCATGGTCCAGGACGACGACACCTGGCAGTGCGGCGAGGAGATCGCGGGTGACCTCGAGATCTACGCCGCGGCGGACGGCCACGGCGCGCCGATCACCTCGGTGCTCGTCGAAGCGGACGAGTGCCACGTCATCACCGAGTCGGTCGAGATCGTGGTGGACTGGCTCCCGGACTAGTCCGGATCAGGCCGTCGGCGCCAGCAGCGCCCGCCAGCCCTCGCGCCGATCCGCGCGCGCGGGGGCCTCGACACGGGCCCGCAGCGACGCGAGGTCGGGCGTGGGCGCGGGGGCCCTCTCCGCCGGGACGAAGGTGCCCGCGAAGACCTCGGCGCCGACGTCCTTGTAGACCTCGCGGAAGGGGCGGCCCTCGGCCTGGGCGCGACGGAAGGCCTCGGAGGCGGCGTAGAGCTCGGGGTCGAGCGTCGGCTCGCGGGGCTCCACGGCGGCGGCGAGGTGGGCGGCCACGCGCAGGGTGAGCCGCGCGGTGCGCACGCCGCGCAGGAGCGGGGCCTTCGTGTGCTGGAGGTCCCGGTGGTAGCCGGAGGGGAGGGCGCCCGCGAGGTCCTCGATCTCGCGCTGGGCGGCGCGCACGCGGCGGGCCTGCCCGCGCAGGAGCTCGGCGACGTCGGGGTTGCGCTTCTGCGGCATGATCGAGGAGCCGGTGGTGAAGGCCGGGGGCAGCTTCACGAGGGCGAACTCGGCGGTGGCGTACAGACAGAGGTCACCGGCCCAGCGGCCGACGACGTGGCAGGCGGCGGCGAGGGCGCCCAGCGCCGCGCCTTCGACGAGGCCGCGCTCCAGTTGGGCGGCGGTGACGGGCTCGACCACGCCGTCAAAACCGAGGAGGCGGGCGGTGAGCGCGCGGTCCAGGGGGAGAGGCGAGCCGTAGCCGGCGGCGGAGCCGAGCGGGTTGCGGGCGGCGACGGCGCGCGCGGCGTGGAGGAGGGGGAGCACGTCGAGCAGGGCGCCTGCGAAGCCGGCGGCCCAGAGGCCCCAGGAGGAGGGCATCGCGCGCTGGAGGTGGGTGTAGCCGGAGACGGGGAGCTCGCCGTGGCGGGCGGCGAAGTCGAGCCACGCGGCGGCGAGGGCGCGCCACTCGGCCTCGGCGGCGTCGAGCTCTTCGAGGAGCCACAGCCGCACGTCGGTGAGGACCTGATCGTTGCGCGAGCGCCCGGTGTGGAGCTTGCCGGCGACCGGGCCGATGCGCGCGGTCAGCAGCGACTCGACCGCGGTGTGCACGTCCTCCTGGGCGAAGGGGATGGTGAAGTCCCCCCGCTCGATGTCGGCGGCGATGCCGGCGAGGCCCGCGATCAGCGCGTCGGCGTCGGCGCGGTCGAGCATCCCGGCGGCGAGCTGCGCGCGCACATGGGCGGCGGAGCCCACCACGTCGTGCCAGGCCCACGCGAGGTCGGTGACGGGGTCCTCCCCGATGGTGAAGGCGGCCACGAGCGCGTCGAGCGGCTCGCCCTTGTCCCACAACTTCATGGCGGCTCCGAACGGGAAGGGGGGCTAGCCGAGGAGGTCGGCCACCACGCGGCCGTAGGCGTCGACCGCGGCGTGGACCATCGCGAGCTCGACCCACTCGTCCGCGGTGTGGCTGACCTCGGACAGGCCCGGCCCCCACTTGATCGCGGAGATACCGACGAGGTGCGCCCAGTCGGAGAGGGTGGGGGAGGCGAAGGTTTTTGCTTCCGGACGCGCGCGGAGGGCCGCGGCGAGCACGGGGGCCGCGGAGGGGGTCTCCACCGGGCGGAAGCGATCCGAGCGCACGGTCACCTCCGCCTTGACGACGCCGCGCACGAGGTCGGCGAGCTCGGCGTGGGTGTAGGACGGGGTGGTCCGCAGGTCGACCGTGTAGCGGGCGCGGTCGGGGATGACGTTGTGACGGTCCCCTGCGGAGGCCACGGTCACGGCGTGCGTGGTGCGGCCGGCGGCGGGGTGCACGCGGTCGAGCACCAGCGCTTCGAGCGCGAGGATGTCGCGCGCGGCGGTGTAGATGGCGTTGTCCGCGAGGTGCGGGCGGGCGGCGTGCCCGGCGCGGCCACGGGCCTCGCAGTCGAGGATCAACAGGCCGTTCTGGGCGACGGCCACGTCGAGGCCGGTGGGCTCGCCGACGATGGCGTGGTCCGCCGGGGGGAGCGAGGGGAGGAAGATCTCCAGCCCGCCGCGGCCGACCTCCTCCTCACACACGGTGGCGAGGACGAGCTTGCCGCGCTTCAGGCGCGCCGCCGCGAAGCACACGGCCATCGCGGCGCAGGACGCCTTCGCGTCGTTCGCGCCGAGGCCGTACATGCGGCCGCCCTCGATGGTCGGGGCCCACGGGTCGCGGGTCCAGGCGGCGGTGGCGGGCACGGTGTCGAGGTGGGAGAGGAGCAGGAGCGTCGGACCGGGCACGCCGGAGTCGAGCACGGCCGCGAGGTTGCGGTCGGCCCGGATCGGCGATGCGGCCGGGACGTGCGCGCGGAGCCACGCCTCCATGACCTCGACCGCCGGGCCCTCCTCACGGGAGGGGGAGCGCGCGGCGACGAGGGCGTGGAGGAGGGCGTGGAGGAGGGCGACCGGGTCGTTCACTCGTCGTCCCGCCGCTGGACGAGCATCGTGCCGCAGCCCTCGTTCGTGAAGACCTCCTGGAGGAGGCTGTGCGGGCGCGTGCCGTCGATGATGTGCACGCGGGGCACGCCGCCGCGGAGGGCGTCGGACACGGCCGCGAGCTTCGGCAGCATGCCGCCGCTCACCGCGCCGGAGCGCACGAGCTCGTCGACGGTGCCGAGGTCCCCGTAGGAGACGAGGCGACGCGGGTCGTCCTTCTCCTCGAGCAGGCCCGGCACGGAGGTGCAGACGATGAGCTTCTCGGCCCCGAGCGCGATCGCGATCTGGGAGGCGATGGTGTCCGCGTTGACGTTGAGGATGGTGCCGTCCGTCATCGCGGCGAGCGAGCAGAAGACCGGCATCATGTCGTTGTCGAGGAGCATCTTGGGGAGCTTCACGTCGACGGCGTCGATGTCGCCGACGAAGCCGAAGTCGACGAGCTGCTCGACACCGGTGGACGGGTCGCGCACGGTGCGGGGCAGGCGGCGGTGGGCCACGATGGTGGCGCCGTCCCCACCGGAGAGGCCGACGGCGCGCACGCCGTACGCGGCGATCGCGGTGACGAGCTCGGTGTTGAGCTGGCCGCGGAAGATCATGCGCGCGAGCTCCTGGGTGCGGGCGTCGGTGACGCGGCGGCCGGCGACGACCTCCCGCTTCACGTCCATCCTCTCGCACATGGCGTCCAGCTGCGGGCCGCCGCCGTGCACGAGCACCACGCGGATGCCGACGTGGTGGAGGAGGGCCACGTCCTCCGCGATCGCACCGCGCGCACGTTCGTCCGCGAGGATCGCACCCGATACCTTGATGACGAAGGTGCGGCCGCGAAACAGGCGGATGTAGGGGTGAGCGCCGAGGAGGGGAGTGATGCGGTTCATTGGCGATCCGAGCGGGCGCGCCGCTTATGCTGTTGGGGGTGGGCGCGCACGGTACGGCGCGGCCGGAGCCACGTCGACCGCGCCTACCTCGAGCCGCCGGCCGAACTCAGAGCAGCCAGGACAGCAGCAGCGCGGCCTGGACGGGCTCGCGGTTCGCGGCCTGGGGCACGACGCGGCTCTTCGGGCCGTCGAGCACGTCGTCGGTCACGATGACGTTGCGGCGCACGGGCAGGCAGTGCAGGAAGGCGGTGGCGGACTTCATGCGGGCGGCGTTGACGGTCCAGTCGCCCAGGCCGGCGACGCGCTCGGTGTGCTGGTCGCGCACCGCGGCGCCCCAGCCCTTCGCGTAGACGGCGAGGGCGCCGGAGGCAGCGGCGTCGGGGTCGCGGGTGTGGGTGATCTTCGCGCCGGTGTCGCCGCAGAAGCTGCGCACGCGCTCGATCTCCTCGCCGTCGAGGTCGAAGCCCTCGGGGTTGGCGATGTGGAGGTCGGCGCCGCCGAGCACGGCCGCGCGGACGACGGAGAGCGGCACGGCCTGGGGGAGGGGGCGCGGGTGCGGGGCCCAGGTCAGGCAGACCTTGCGGCCGGCGAAGGAGCCGCCGCCGAGGTCGGAGAGGGTGAGCTGGTCCGCGAGGCCCTGGCAGGGGTGCGCCAGCGCGCTCTCGAGGTTGATGAGCGGGGAGCCCGCGTGCGCGGCGAAGGAGCGGATCACGCGCTCCTCGCGGTCGTGGGCCTCGCCCTTGGGGAAGGCGCGCACGGCGAGCACGTCGGCGTAGGAGGAGAGCACCGGCGCGGCCTCGCGGACATGCTCCTGGGCGTTGCCGTTCATCACGACGCCGTCCTCGAACTCCATCGTCCAGGTGCCCGCCCCGTTGCCGCCCGCCTGGAGGTAGACGAAGTGGGCGCCGAGGCGGCCGCTGGCGACCTCCATCGACGTGTGGGTGCGGAGCGAGGGGTCGAAGAAGAGGCCGGCGACGGCGCGCCCGCCGAGGAGGCGGAGGCGGCCGATCTCGAGGCGGTTCGCGCGGTAGAGGCGCGCCACGTCGAGGAGGGCGGCGGTGCCGGCGGGGCCGGGCTCGAGGCCGTCGATGAAGCGGGTGCCGCGCCAGTTCTCGCGGACCTTCGCGACGGCGGCGTGGAGGCGGGACTCGAGGGTGTTGGTGCTCACGACGGGCTCCGGGAGGCGGGGATCGAGGCTAGAAGCGCGGCGAGGGCGGACGCGAACGCGTCGATCGCCTCGAACGGGACGTTGAGGGGGGGCATCAGGCGCATGACGTGGGGGTCGTCGCTGCCGCCGACGATGAAGCCGTGGTCGCGCAGGGCGGCGACGAGCGGCTTGACCGGCTGGTCGAGCTTCACGCCGAGGAGGCAGCCGTAGCCGCGCAGCTCGACGTTCGGGATCACCGCGGTGAGGGCGGCGGCGACGTACGCGCCCACTGCCTTCGCGCGCTCGACGAGGCCCTCTTCCCGCAGCACGTGGTGGGTCGCGAGGATGGCGGCGCACGCGAGCGCACCGGCGCCGAAGGTCGAGCCCTGGTCGCCGTTCTTCGCCTTGTCCGCCACGGCCTCGTCGACGAGGGTGACGCCGATGGGGAACCCGCCGCCCGCGCTCTTGGCGCCGGTGATGAAGTCGGCGCGCACGTCGTAGAGGTCGGCCGCGAAGTTCGCGCCGAGGCGGCCCCACGCGGACTGGACCTCGTCGAGGATGAGCAGCGTGCCGTTCGCGTCGCACGCGGCGCGCAGGGCGTGGAGCCACGCGCGCGTGGCGGTGCGCATGCCGTTGAGCGACTGGATGGGCTCGAGGATGATGGCGGCCACGTCGTCGTCGAGCTCGGGGATCTCGCCCCAGGTGGCCCAGCGCGTGTGGGAGAGGCCCGGCTGCGAGTAGTTGCGGTACTTCTCGGAGGCGGTCACCGCGAGCGCTGCGGCGGTGCGGCCGTGGAAGGCGCCGTCGAAGGAGATGACGGTCTTCCGGCCGGTGTGGTGCCGCGCCATCTTGAGCGCGACCTCGTTGGCCTCGGCGCCCGAGTTGGAGAGGAACACGCGCGTCAGGTTCTTCGGCGCGAATTCCACGATCGTGCGGCACGCCGCCGTACGGAGCGGCTGGTACACGACGTTGGAGTAGAAGGTGAAGCGCTTGGCCTGCTCGCCGACGACCGCGGCCCAGAGGGGGTGCGCGTGCCCGATCAGCGCGACGGCGTGGCCTCCGTAGAGGTCCCAGTACCAGCGGCCGGAGGCGTCCAGCACGCGCGAGCCGTCGCCACGCACGAGCGTGAGCGGGAGCTTGTCGTAGGTCGCGAGCTGCCAGTCGGCCTCGCGGTCGCCGCGCTCGGTGACGGTGGCGGTCCACGCGTCCAGGAGGGAGGCGGCCTCGGTGGCGAGGGAATCGGCGGACGGGGCGGCGGCGGGGGCCGTCGCGCCGGGGGCGGCGGCGGGGGCGTCGAGGCGCATCAGGGCACCGGGGGGAGCGAGCGCAGTCCGAGATCGACCGGCCAGCCCATCACGAGGTTGAGGTTTGCCACGGCCTGGCTGCCGGCGCCGCGACACAGGTTGTCGATCGCGCAGAAGACGACGGCGCGGCCGTCCTTCTCGACGACGGCGATGTCGGCCCGGGGGGAGCCGAGCACGCCGTGGAGGTCGGGGGGCGTCGAGAGCACGCGTACGAGCGGATTACCAGCGTAGAACGCCCGGTAGGCCTCGACCGTGGCGCCCGGGAGCGGCACGGTCACGAGGATGCCGCGGCGGAGCGGGGCGGACATCGGCACGAAGTCGAGCGCGAAGGTCGGCCCGCCCGGGAGGGTGCACGCGGCCACGACCTCGGGGACGTGCTGGTGGTCGAGGACCTTGTAGGGACGCAGGTTCTCGGCGCGCGCGGGGTGGTGCGTCGTCGGCGTGGGGGTGGCGCCGGAGCCGGTCGAGCCGGTGAGGCCCACCGCGTTCACGACCGCGGGCAACGCGCCGCGCATCGGCAGCATCGCGAGCGCGAGCGCGGTGGCGAAGCACCCCGGGTTCGCGACGCGGGTGGCGCCGAGCATGCGCGCATGGCCGAGCTCGGGGAGGCCGTAGACCCACGGGTCCGTCGCGCGCGCGAAACCATAGGCCGCGGAGTGGACGGGCTCGGGGAGCCGGTGATCGCCGGACAGATCGATGAGCGTGCCCGAGAGCGAGGGCGCGATCTTGCTGGCCTCGCCGTGCGGGAGGCACAGGAAGGTCACGTCCGCCGGGACGGCCTCGGTGCCGAGCACGAGATCGGTCGCGCCGACGAACTGCGGCCAGAGCGCGTCGAGGCGCTTGCCCGCGTGCTTGTTCGCCGTGGCGCCGACCACGCGCACGTTCGGGTGCCCGAGGAGCCACCGGAGCGTCTCCGCGCCGGTGTACCCGGAGGCGCCGAGGACGACGGCGGTGCGCTTATCGGAGGGCATCCGCCACCACGCCGGCGAGCTTGTCGCCCTCGGTGCGCGCGTTCACGGCGGGGAGGCCGAGGCGCTTGGTGACGAAGTCCCGGCCGACGGAGTTGTCCGTGGTCGGGCCGGTGATGACCGTGAGGTCGATCCCGAGCTCCTTCTTCATGTACTCGGCGGCGCCCCAGGCGCCGACGGGGTCGTTCGCGCACATGACGTGGGCGCGGGCGGGGCCCATCAGGTCCGGGGTGGAGAGGATCTCGAAGACGCCGTACTCGCCCATGATGCCGTCGCCCAGCTCGAGCACGATGCAGTCGAGCTTCAGGCCGAGCATCGGGTCGTTCAGGGCGCGGATGAGGCCGCGCGCCACCGGCACCGCGCTCTTCGGCTGGGTGGTGACGATGCCGGCGTCGGTGAAGGTCAGAGCGCGGATCGCGCCCACGTCCTCCATCTTCAGCGTGTCGCGGCGGAGGCTCACGCCGGTGAGCTTGGCGGCGCCAACGCGGAGGCCGCGCTGGGTGAGGCCGCGGATGATCTCGCACGCGGCGAAGGTCTTCCCGGCGTTCATGCAGGTCCCGCTCACGTAGATGAGCGGCACGGAGCTGGCGAGGTAGTCGCAGCTGGGGAGGGCGTTGGTGAGGATGTTCGCGGGGGTGCCGCGGCGCTCGCCGAGGTGCGGGAACGCGAGCACCTGGCCGAGGACCTCGGCGCGGCACGGGGGGCCGACGTCGGGGTTGCCGGAGGTGCAGAGCCCGATGACGCCGCCGAGGTTGAGGAGGTGAAGGATGTCCCCCACCTGGATCTTCTCGGGGATGATCCCGGTGTACCCGTGGAGGGCACGGCGCACGCCGAGCACGCCGGCGATGATGTCGCCCTGGTTCACGGTCGCCATGCGGCCGTGCTCGTCCTCGAGCTCGTTGTAGGTGTTCTTGCGGTCGAGCGCGCGCACGCAGATGACCGAGCCCTCCTCGGCCACGATGGTGTCCGAGAGGGTCACCTCGCGCGGGAGGCGGGCGTTGCGGGTGCCGGAGGCGATCTTGTTGAGGAGGACCTTCATGACGGCTCCCTACGACTCGGACGTGGACGCGGCGCGGGCGCGGGCGCGGGCCGCGAGCACCCCCTGGAGGCCGTACACCGCGGAGAACCCGCGCGCGTCCTGGGCCGTCCACAAGCCGTTCTCTTCGCCGTAGCGGCCGGCGGCCTCATCCACGAGGGAGAAGGCGCTGCGCACGCCGCGCACCTCGACCCGGCCCTGCTGGAGGTGGACCTTCACGTCACCGGTGACGACGCGCTGGGAGGAGTCGAGGAAGGCCTCGATGTCGCGCATGACGGGGTCGAACCACTGCCCCTCGTGCAACATCTGCCCGTAGAAGCCGCCGAGCTGCTCCTTCTGCACGAGCTGCCAGCGGGTCAGCACCAGCTTCTCGAGCTCGCGGTGCGCGTCGAGCAGGATCGCGGCGGCGGGCGCCTCGAACGCGATGCGCCCCTTGATGCCGAGGATGGTGTCCCCGAGGTGCATGCCACGGCCGACGCCGTGGGCGGCG
This sequence comes from uncultured Pseudomonadota bacterium, assembly GCA_903959175.1. Classification (GTDB taxonomy): domain Bacteria; phylum Myxococcota_A; class UBA796; order UBA796; family SXON01; genus CAJBVW01. The sequence goes on along the minus strand of CAJBVW010000449.1, from coordinate 80,517 downwards.
CCGATGGTGTTGAGGGCCTCGACGGTGGCGAGCCCGCCCTCGACGAGGCCGTTCTCGAAGTGAAGGACGAGGTCGTGCCCCTCGGCGGGCGCCAGCGCGGGCGTCTTCGTCGTGGGGTAGGCGGACTCGGGGGGGACCTGCCAGGGGTCGTGCGTCTCGCGGCCGCCGATGGTCACGCCCCAGAGGCCGGCGTTGATCGAGTAGTCCCGCTTCTCGGCGGAGACGGGGAAGCCCTCCTCCGTGAGGAACGCGGCGGACTGGACGCGGGTGATGCGCTCGTCCCGGATGGGGGTGAGGATGCGCGCGCCCGGGAGGAGCGTGCGGATCGCCACGTCGAAGCGGATCTGGTCGTTGCCGGCGCCGGTGGAGCCGTGGCACACGGCGTCCGCGCCGATGGCGCCCGCCGACTCCGCCACGACCTGGGCCTGCACCACGCGCTCGGCGCCCACGCAGAGGGGGTAGACCCCGCCGCGGCGCACGTTGGCCTTGATGAGCCAGGCGATGTGCTGGTCGTAGACGCGCTGGCGGGCGTCGATGAGGCGGAAGTCCGCCGCGCCGAGCTGCTGGGCGCGCGTCGCGATGGCGGCACGCTCGGCGTCGGTCAGACCGCCGGTGTCCACCGTGATCGCGGTGACGCGATGCCCTTCCTTGACGAAGCGGCGAAGCAGGTAGGACGTATCGAGCCCGCCGCTGAAGGCGAGGAGGACGTGCATGGGACCCCCGAAGCGCGCGCCGTATAGCGCGTGGGGGGGTGGGGCTCAACCCTTGGGGTGCGCTACCCGGTCGCGGCCGCGAGGAACTCGACGAGGGGGCGGAGGCGCGCGCACTCCCGCGCCAGGCGATCCGTGAGGTCCGCGGCGCACACCTCGGCGTCGGTCAGGCGGATCGAAACGGTGTAGCTCTTGCGACGAAGATCGTCGGCGAGGCGGGGGTCGTCCGAGTAGCCCTTGGGGACGCGCACGAGGGAGCCTCGCGCGTCGAGGCCGCCGAGGGCGTCCCGCAGGGCGATCCAGTCCGGCGCGCGCGCGGCCATGCGCGTGCGGATCTTCGCGCAGTCGGCGGGCTCGGGCGCCCACAGCCCACCGGCGAAGAAGCAGGTCTCCGGCTCCAGGTGCAGGTAGTAGCCGGTCGCGGAGGGGCCCTTCTCCAGGCCGCCGAGGCCGACGCGGGGGAACTGCAGGCCCGCGTGCGTCTTGTACGGGCGTTTGTCCTTGGAGAAGCGCGTGTCCCGGTAGATGCGGAACATCGACTTGTCGGAGCACACCGCGTCGGGGTCGGCCTCCGCGAGCTTCGGCGCGAGGTCCGCCAGGAACGCGTGGAGCGGCGCCTTGAGCTCCGCCTCGTAGCGGCCCTTGTTGGCGGTGAACCACTCGCGGTCGTTGTGGGCGGCGAGGTCCCCGAGATAGGCGAGGAGCGAGGGGGAGAAGCGAGCCATCAACGCCACCCTTCCACGAGGATCTCGCCGCGGTCGAGCGGCGCGCGGAAGGCGATGCCCCACTCGGCCGCGTGGTAGCCGGTGCGGGCCACCGGAGCGAGCTGCGGCGCGACCACGGCGTCGCAGCCGTCGGCCACGAGGAACCAGGCGCGGAGCAGGTGATCGGGGGCCGGATCGACGCGGAGCGCGGAGAGGTCGTCCACCTGGGGGTAGACGGTCATGAAGGAAGCGGCGGGGAAGATGGGATCCCACGCGTCCGCGAAGTCGCTGATCTCGTTGGGTAAAAAGCCCATGTCCGCCATCGCGTCCTCGATGCTCGCCTGCGCCGTGGCGCCCGGCACGCACCAGCCCTCCTCGGTCTGGAAGCGCGCGGCGTCGAACATCAGCTCGTAGAAGAGGTAGTCGCGCGGCCCGGCCTTGGTCGCGAGGCGGCCGTCCGGGTAGGCGGTCACGCGCCAGCCGTCGACCGGGTACCGAGGTTCGGACTCGGTGATCTTCTTCCACGCGGGGATGGTGACCGCCACCTTGGTGGGGGCCTCCGGGTAGAGGTAGACGTTCGGCTTGTCGACGGGCACCTCGTAGCCGAGCTCGATGAGCAGCTCGTGTTCGCAGGTGCCGGTGCCGGTGATCTCGACGCCGCCGCAGCCGGAGTACATGCCGGGCGCGGAGATCTCGACGCCGTAGGTCCCAGGCTCGAGCGTGTATTCGAGGTGGGACGCCGCGTACGGGATGTTCGTCTCGACCGTCTCGTCCCACCAGCCGGAGCCGCCGGTGTCCCCGCCGACACACGCGGTCTCGCCTTCGAGGACCGTCGCGATGGCGCCGATGCCGCTCGTGCCGGCCTCAGCGGGGCCCGCGATCGTGACGCAGAGGTTGCTCGCGGGGTCGGACGGGGTCCAGTCCTCCGGATCGACGTCGGTGTCCGTGTCCGTGTCCGTGTCCGTGTCCGTGTCGGCAACGCCGGTGTCGTCGGCCTTGTCGGCGGGATCGGGGCATCCGAGCAGTATCAGCAGCATCATGGTGGGGTCTCCGGCTGGAGGAACGTACCCCGGCGTGCCTACGCGGGGCGACGCCCGCCGACCACGCGCTCGGTGCCCGAGAGGTCCTTCCAGATGCGCACCTCGGAGAGCCCGGCCGCCGTCATCATCGCGGCGACCGCCGGGGCCTGGCCCGCGCCGACCTCGACCAGCACGCCCTTGCGCGCCCGCGCCGCCGCAGCGGGCACGAGGATCCGGTACACGTCCAGGCCGTCCGCACCGCCGTCGAGGGCCCCGCGCGGCTCGTGGTCGCGGACCTCGGGCTGCAGCGTGTCGAGGTCGGCCGTGGGGATGTACGGCGGGTTCGACACGATCCAGTCGACCGTGCGGCCCGCGGGGATCGCGGCCAACAGATCGCCGCGCAGCACGGCCACGCGCTTCTCGAGCCCGTGCTTCGCCACGTTGGCGCGCGTGGCGGCCAGGGCCTCCTCGCTGCGGTCCACCGCGAAGACCCGCACCGCGGGCCGCTCCAACGCGAGCGTGAGCCCGATGCAGCCGGAGCCGCTGCCGATGTCGGCGACGTAGATCGGGGGTTCGGTGTCAGCTTGGGGCGGGAGGGCTCCGCCCCCCGCAACGCCCCCGGATTCCGTCGCCTCTGCGGTGTCGCTCGGGGTGGCATCCGCGTCTTCTTTCGCCGAGGCTTCCGCCGCGACCTCAGCCGACCAGGGCAACGAGGCCTTCGCCGTCGGGGGGGGCGTTACGGGGGACGCCGAAGGCGTCGCGGAGTCGGCGTGCGCGAGGCTCGCAGCGCCCGGCCCGGCAAGGGCCGGAGCCGACGCAGCCCGCCCCCGGAGGCGGCCGGCAAGGCCGCCGTGAGGGGGGCTTGCCCCCCTGTCCCCAGAGGACCCCTCGGAGATCCACGCGAGGGCAGCCTCGACGAGAGTCTCGGTGTCCGGACGCGGTACGAGCACGCCTGGCGTGACGACGAACGCGTGGCCGAAGAACTCCTTCTCGCCCAGGATCCAGGCGAGGGGTTCGCGGTTGCCGCGGCGGCGCACGAGCGGGCGGAGGCGCTCGAGCTCGGCGTCCGTCAGGGGGCGCTCGTAGGAGAGGTAGACCTTCACGCGGTCGAGGCCGAGGACGTGCCCGAGGAGCAGCTCGGCGTCGAGGCGCGCGGAGGGGATGCCGCGCTCCTTGAACCACGCGGTGGTGGTGGTGAGGACCTCGACGAGGGGCTTCACCGCCCTTCGGCCTCACGCAGGAGCTCGGCCTGGAAGTAGCTGGTCACGCCGGTGATCAGCTCGTCCATGTCGCCACCGACGATCTGCTCGAGCTTGTAGAGCGTGAACGTGGTGCCGTCCGCGTTGGTCACGCGGTGGTCGGTGACGCGGTTCTGCGGGTAGTTGTACGTGCGGATGCGCTCGCTGCGATCGCCGGTCCCGACCTGGGACTTGCGGTCGGCGGCCTCGATGGCGTGCTGCTCGTCCTCCTGCTTCTGGAGCAGGCGCGCGGAGAGCACCTTCATCGCCTTGGCCTTGTTCTTCGTCTGCGACTTCTCGTCCTGGCAGATGACGACGAGGCCGGTCGGCAGGTGGGTGATGCGGACGGCGGAGTCGGTCGTATTGACGGACTGGCCGCCGGGGCCGCCGGCGCGGAACACGTCGATGCGGAGGTCCTTGTCGACGATCTTGACCTCGATCTCGTCGGGCTCGGGCATCACCGCGATGGTCGCCGCGGAGGTGTGGATGCGGCCCTGTGACTCGGTGGCGGGCACGCGCTGCACGCGGTGCACGCCGGCCTCGTACTTGAGGTGGGAGTAGGCGTTGTCCCCGCTGATCTGGGACACGATCTCCTTGTAGCCCTGCTGCGCGCCGTTCACGGTGACCTCGGAGGCGGCCATGACCTCGAGCTTCCAGCCCATCTTCTCGACGTAGCGGGCGTACATCCGGAACAGGTCGCCGGCGAACAGCGCGGCCTCGTCACCGCCGGTGCCGGCGCGGATCTCGAGGAGGATGTTGCGGCCCTCGTAGGGGTCCTTCGGGAGGAGCAGGAGGCGGAGCTGCTGCTCGATGATGGGCAGGCGCGCGTTGATGCGCTCGTTGTCGGCCTGCGCCATCTCGCGCATGTCGGGGTCGGCGAGGAGCTCGGCGAGCTCGGCGCGTTCGGCCTCGAGCGCGCGGATCTCCCGCGCGATCTCCACCATGCGACCGACCTCGGCGTGCTCGCGCGTGACCTTGCGGTACTTGTCGCGCATCCCCGCGATGGCGGGGTCCATGAGCTGGCGCTCGAGCTCGGCGTGGCGGGCTTCGATGTCGTCGAGGCGGAGGAACATGGCGGGCCTTCGGGTGTGCGCGGAAGGCTCGCTCCCGGAGGAACGGAGGGGCCGCGCGTGCAGGGGCGATCAGGGCCACCCGCAGGCAGGACGGGGCGGCCGGGAGAGGACTCCGGGCGCACCTACAGGACGGGGTACGACCGGTCGACCGCCCGTGCCCGGCTCATCAGCCGTTGGGCGACGGGAGGTCGAAGTGCCGGGCCCCGACAGGGTTGCGTACACGCAGCCCGCAGCCACCCGGCGCGGACCCGCGACGCTATTCCGGCGTGGGCGTGGTCGCGAGGTTGTACTTCTTGTTGAAGCGCTGGACGCGCCCCTCGGCCTGCAGCGCGCGCTGCTTGCCGGTGTAGAAGGGGTGCGACGCCGACGAGATGTCGACCGACACGACGTAGTGAGACACGCCGTCAATGTCGCGCGTGTTCTTCGACGAGAGGGTCGAACGCGTGACGAACTCGGCGTTGGCGCCCGTGTCCACGAAGATGACGTGGTTGAGCTTCGGGTGGATTGCGTCCTTCATGTGATCTCCTGCGGGATGGCCCGCGCGACGTCAGCTAATTTGGGGCGCGTTATTCACCCGCCGCCGCCGCCTTGTCAAGCAACGCGCGCGCAGCATCCGCAGAGCCGGCGCGGCGGAGGCGTTCGGTGAGGGCAGCGTCGTCCGGGGTCTGGAGGCGCTCGGCGCGGAGGGTGCCGGTCTCCTCGAGGGCGAGGGCGGGCCAGACGCCGCGGCGGGCGAGCTCGCCGTCGAGGCGGATCTCGCAGGTGGCGGCGTCCCGCAGGGCGGCGGCGACGGCGCCCCCGGTGTCGGCCGTGGCGAAGAGGGTGCAGGAGCCGCCCTCCTCGCACTCGCGGGCGGCGCCGAACACGCGGCGCACGCGCAGCAGGGCGGTGGCGTCGAGCCCGTCGGGGGGCGCGCCGGTGGCGAGGGCGTAGCGGTCGAGCGAGTCGAAGAGCACGACGACGTCCCGACGGTGCTCGACGAGGCGCTTCGCGCGCTCGATCGCCATCTCGGCGACCTGCATGTGGCGGGTGTCGGGCTCGTCGAAGGTGCTGGCGAGCACGACGCCGGGCACCGTGCGCTCGGCCTCGGTCACCTCTTCGGGGCGCTCGGCGACGAGCACGACGAACAGGGCGACGTCGGGGTGGGTCGCGGCGATGTCCCGCGCGAGGCGGGTCAGCAGCGTGGAGCGGCCCGAGCGCGGCGAGCCCACGACGAGCGCGCGCTGGCCGAAGCCGACGGGCGCGCAGGCCGAGAGCATGCGCAGGGAGGGGTCCGCCAGGAGGAGGCGGCGGCGGGGCCACACGGCGGTGAGGTTCTCGAAGAGGACCTTCTCCCGGGCGGACTCGGGGGGATCGCCGTTGACGCGCTCCACCTTGATGAGCGCGAAGTAGCGCTCGTTCTCTTTGGGCGCGCGGACCTGGCCGCCGACGAGATCGCCGGTGCGGAGGTTGAAGCGGCGGATCTGCGACGGGGAGACGTAGACGTCGTCCGAGCCGGGGTGGAAGCTGTACTCGGGCGCGCGCAGGAAACCGAAGCCGTCCGGGAGGATCTCGAGGACGCCGGAGCCGTCTGAGGTGACGCCTCCCGTCTCACGGAGGATGGCCGCGACGAGGTCCTGCTTCTTGAGGCTCGACGCGTTCTCGATGTTGCAGGTGCGCGCCGTCTGGATCAGCTCGGCGATGGATTGGCTCCGGAGCGAGCCGAGATCGAGCGGCATGTGGGGGGGATCGGGGTGGGGAGGGGCGTCACCTGGGGAGGGCGACGTTCAGGGGGCCCGCGGGGGAGTGCGGGCGCGGGGGGAGGGGAGATCAGGAGAGGCGGAAGCAGTCCTTCAACGTCATCAACAACGAGGGGTCGTTGGTCTTGAAGCGGCCGCGCGCGATGTCGATGGGGCCGGGGGCCTTGCCCTTGAGGACGAGGGCCTCGAACACGGCGGGGTCGGCCTTGACGACGCAGTCGGCGTTCTCGGTCTTGCCGGGGGTGACGGTACAGGCGGAAGCATCGAGCTTGACCGTGTACTTGTCGTCACCGACGGAGAAGTAGAAGGTGACCGCCTTGGACACCTTTCCGGGGATGTAGCGGCTGGGAAAGGCCGCGAAAATCTCGCGCGTGGTCGCCATCTACGTGCCGCCTACGGAACTCGGCCGAGGATAGCGCACACGGGGGGCCGTGGCGAGAGGCGTTCGACGGAAGTTATGCGGCAGGCTCGGTTCCCAAGCCAACCGGAGGCGCCGTGGACGTTCGCGTACGCATCAACGAGCTCGTCGACGCGCTCATCCGCCACAATCGGCTCTACCACCAGCAGAACGAGCCCGAGATCAGCGACTGGGAGTACGACGCCCTGTTCCGCGAGCTCGAGACGCTCGAGGCCGTGCACCCCGAGCAGGCCCGCGAGGACAGCCCGACGAAGCAGGTCGGCAGCGCGCCGATCGCCGAGCTGGTGCCCTTCGTGCGCGAGATCCCGATGCTGTCGCTGCAGAACGGGTACAAGCGCGAGCCGCCCGAGGAGGATCCCTGGATCGACCTGCGGGACTTCGAGGAGCGCCTGCGCCGTGTGTTGGGCGAGGAGGCCCCGGCGGTGTTCCAGTACGTCGTAGAGCCGAAGCTGGACGGGCTCGCGATGGAGCTCGTGTACGAGGATCGCCGCTTCGTCCGTGGCGGAACCCGCGGGGACGGCGTGACCGGCGAGGACGTGACGCACAACCTGCGGACCATCCCCTCCATCCCGAAGGTGCTGCCGCCGAGCGCGCCGACGCGGCTCACCGTGCGCGGCGAGGTCCTCTTCGATCTCCCCGGCTTCGAGAAGATGAATTCCGCGCGGGAGGCCGCGGGCGAGCGCCGCTTCGAGAACCCGCGCAACTCCGCCGCGGGCACGATGCGCCAGCTCGACCCGAAGAGCGTCGCCGGCCGGCCGCTCCACTTCTACGCGCACTCCGCGGGCGTCCTCCCCGAGCGCGTGCCGTCGCACCACGAGCTCCTCAACCGCTTCGCGGCGTGGGGGTTCACCGTCAACCCCATCAACCGCCGCTGCACCGGCCTGGACGAGGTCATCGCGGCGGTCGCCGACCTCGAGCGGCTCCGCGTGGACCTCCCCTACGAGATCGACGGCGCCGTGGTGAAGGTGGACAGCACCGCGCAACAGGACGCCCTCGGCTTCGTCACGCGCTCGCCGCGCTGGGCGCTCGCCTTCAAGTACCCGCCGCCCACCGCTCAGACGCGCCTCGAGAGCGTGTTGTTCAGCGTCGGGCGCACGGGCGCGGTCACCCCGGTCGCGAACCTCGCCCCGGTGCGCGTCGGCGGCGTGACGGTGCGCAACGCGACGCTGCACAACGAGCACCAGATGACGCGGGTGCTCGGCCTCCGCGTGGGGGACCTCGTCGAGATCCGCCGCGCGGGGGACGTGATCCCCGAGGTGCTGCGCGCGGTGGACGAGCCCGGTCGCGCCGATCGCCCGCCGATCGCCTACCCGGAGACGTGCCCGCAGTGCGGCGCCCACCTCGTCCGCGAGCCCAACCCGGACGACCTCGACAAGGTGCTGATCCGCTGCCCGGACAAGCTCTCGTGCTCGGCCCAGGCCCGCGGCGCCATCCGCCACTTCGCGTCCCGCCTCGCGATGGACATCGAGGGCGTGGGGGAGAAGATCGTGGATCAGCTCGTCACGCACGGGCTCGTCCGCCGCCCGTCCGACCTCTACGCGCTCACGAAGGACCAGCTCGTCAACCTGGAGCGGATGGGCGAGCTATCCGCCACCAACCTCGTCTCCGCCATCGAGGCCTCCAAGGCGCGGCCGCTCGACCGCGCGCTGATGGCGCTCGGCGTCCCGATGGTCGGCGAGTCGACCGCGCGGGACCTCGCCCGCTACTTCGGCAGCCTCGACGCCATCATGGGGGCGACCGTCCCGGAGCTCACCGGCGTGCCCGGCGTCGGCGATAACGTGGCCCAGGCCGTGCGCGCCTTCTTCGACGAGCCCGGCAACGTCGAGGAGATCGAGCGCCTGCGCGCGCGGGGGGTGCAGTTCCCCGGGGGCGCGCGCGTCGCGAACGGGACCGCGTTCGTCGGCAAGACCTTCGTGTTGACGGGTACACTGCCGACGTTGTCCCGGGACGCCGCGAAGGCGCGCATCGAGGCGGCGGGGGGCAAGGTGACGGGCAGCGTGTCGAAGAAGACGGACTACGTCGTGGTCGGCGCGGACGCCGGGAGCAAGCTGGAGAAGGCTGTGGAGCTCGGGGTGCCGACCCTCGACGAGGGCGCCCTGCTCGCGCTGCTCGAAGGCGCGTCGTGATCCCGCTGCTCCTGCTCGCGTGCGCCGAGCCCTCGACGCTCGGCACCGTCTCCGAGGCCCTCGCCGCGCGCGCCGTGGCCGACGGGGAGCTCCCGCTCCGCATGGCGACCGCCACCGCCGGGCTCCTCGCGGAGACCTGCGGCGTCGACACCGTGGAGGACCACGTCTTCGTGAGCCGCTCCGCCGCGGCGCTCGGGGCTTCCGTCGCCACGGTCGAGCGCGACGACACGACCCAGGCGTGGACCTTCGCCGACATCGGCCTGGACGACACCTCCGGCGCGCTCGTGGTGGAGACGGACGCGAGCCAGGACAACCTCGCGCTGACCTACACCGGCGACGGCCTGAAGTTCACCGCGGGCATGGAGGTCCGCGACTGCGACACCGACGTGCCGAGCGTCGTGATCGGCGGCACCGGCACCTGGACCACCGCGGACGTGACGGTCGGGCTCACCCTCGTCGGGCAGGCCCCGGCGAACGGGCTGGTCTTCGACCCCGTCACCGCCGACCGCCCCGGCGGCGGGCAGCTCCGCGCCGAGGACGAGGCCGCCGGCTGGGTCATCCTCCTCGACGAGCTCGGCACGGTCGACGCGTCGCTCGGCGCGTGGACCGGTACGGCGAGCGGAACGGGGTGGACGGCCGACGTGGCGGTGGGCTGGCCCTGAGAGCGTGACCGTCAGTGCAGGACGCTGACGAACCCGGTGACGCCCGTGCGGTAACCGGCGCTCGCGGAGACGCCGGCGCCGAGGCGCGTGCGGTCGTTCCACGGCCCGAAGAGGGGCTCGGAGACGAGCATGACGCCGGCGACGCCCTCGACGGGGATGCGGGCGTCGAGCGCGAGGGTCACGTCCCCGTCGAGCACGACGGCGGGGGTGGAGGACCAGGGCACGACGCCGAGGCCGATCCAGCCGACGAAGCCGTTGGCGGCGTCCCCCCCGCGGAGGGTGGCGCCGCCGTCGACCGCCCAGGAGCTGACGCGCTCGGAGAGGTCCTCCGTGGCGGTGAGCTGGTGCTCGACGCCGGCCCACGCGTGCACCGCGAGGAGCGGGCGCAGGGGGAGAGTGAAGCGCAGGCCCCCGCCCGCCGCGTAGCCGGGCGCGGCGTAGAGGGCGGCGTCCATCTCCTCTGAGACGTAGGCGGCGTGGGCGTAGAGGCCGACCGGGCGCGCGAGCGCGACGCCGACCTCGGCGCCGGTCACGAGGTCCACCCGGAGGGCGTCGCATGCGGCCCCGGAGCAGGCGGACTCGCGGAGCCACGCGCGCTCGACGCCGGTGTAGGCCGACACTTCGACCCCGGGCGTGCTGTGGGGGGCGGTGCCGAGCCCGGTAGGGGCCAGCGGCGCCGCGCGGGCGGTCTCCGAGGCGGCCAGGGCGGCGAGGAGCAGCATGGCGGGCGTCCTAACCGCCGGCCTCGCCGGGTGACAGACCTTTGCTTGCTGCGCTCGAAATGCGGCGCTACGGTGCCGGCCGCTCGGGGTCCGCTTTGCTCCTCCACCTCCTCGCCGCCTGCTCGGGCGGAGCCACGCAGATCACGACGACCCCGGTGCTCAAAGGAGCAAAGCCGGATGTCGTCGTGGTCACCCTCGACACCACGCGCGCGGATCGCCTCGGCGCGTACGGCTACAAGGGCGCGCAGACCGACACGATCGACCGCCTCGCCAACCAGGGCATCCGGTTCGAGCACGCCTATTCGCCGCTCCCGCTCACCATCCCCGCGCACGCGACGATGTTCACCGGCCTGCTGCCCTTCCACCACAACGTGCGCGGCAACGGCGACAACGTGCTCGCGCCCGAGTTCACCACCCTCGCGGAGATCCTCCGCGGGCAGGGGTGGGCCACCGCGGCGAGCGTCGCGGCGTTCGTGACCACGCGGCAGTGGGGCTTCTCCCAGGGCTTCGGGGCCTACTTCGACTCGATGCCCGAGCCGGAGCCAGGGAGCAAGGACAAGAACTACTGGCACAACGAGCGCTCCGGCGACCTCGTCGTGGACGACGCGCTGAACTGGCTCGCCGGACAGCCCGAGGATCAGCCGGTGTTCCTCTGGGTGCACCTCTACGACGCGCACTACCCCTACGTCGCGCGCGGGGCCTACGCCGAGTCGATGAAGGACCGCCCCTACGACGCCGAGCTCGCCTACGTCGACGACCAGGTCGGCCGCCTCGTCGAGGCCTTCGAGGGCCGCAACGTGCTCTGGGCCCTCATCGGGGACCACGGCGAGTCGCTCGGCGAGCACGACGAGGTGTCGCACGGGCTCTTCACCTACGACGCCACGCAGCACGTCCCCTGGATCGTCTCGGGCGCGGGCGTGCCAGCGGGCGTCGTCACGGCGCCGGTGAGCACCGGCGACCTCACGCCGACCCTCCTCAAGATGCTCTCCGTGCCGGTGCCCGACGGGCTCGACGGCAAGCCCCAGCCGGGCACCCCGGTCACGCCGTACTCCGAGAGCTACCTCCTCGCGGATCGCTTCCGGCTCGCACCCCACCGCACCCTAGTGGACGGCCGGCTCAAGCTCATCGCGACCCCCAAGCCCGAGCTCTACGACCTCGACGCCGACCCCGGCGAGACGACCAACCTCGCCGAGAGCCGCCCCGACGACGTGAAGCGCCTCCAGGAGAAGCTCGCCGCGCTCGGCGCCGCTCCCCCGAGCGCCACCCGCGCCGCGATGGACGCCGAGACCGTCGCGCAGCTCGCCGCCCTCGGGTACGTCACCGGCGGGGGGGACGACATCGACCCCCTCACGCTCCCCGACGCGAAGGACTACCCGGAGATCCTGAAGTTCGCCGCGCGCTTCGAGCAGGGCAAGGGCGACGGCAGCACCCCCGAGCAGCTCCTCGCCGAGGTCGACGCGCTCCTGGCCAAGAAGCCGGACGCGTTCGAGATCCGTATGCGCCGGCTCTCGCTCCTGGCGCGGCTCGAGCGGCGCGAGGAAGCGCGGGTGTTCGCGGAGGAGACCTCGGCGATGTTCCCGACGCGCTCGCGCGTGTGGCTCATGCTCGCGACGATGGCGATGCAGGACCAGGACGGCGAGCAGGCGCTCACCTACGCCCGCAAGGCCGTCGAGGCCGATCCCCTCGACGCCGGCGCGCGCGAGGCCGTGGTCGAGGCCCTCTTCCGGCTCGGCCGGAAGGAGGACGGCATGAAGGAGGCCGCGGCCGCCCTCGCGGCCGACCCCAAGAACTACGGCGTCGCCGCGATCCTCGGGCGCGAGTCCCTCGTCGTGAAGGACTTCCCGAACGCCGAGCGCTACCTCCGCCTCGCCGTGAGCGGGCCGAACCCGCGCCGCGCCGCGCGCTCCCAGCTCGCGATCATGGCGCTCAGCGCGGGGGCCCGCGCGGACGCCTACAACCTCCTCGAGGGCGAGGTGGCGGACTACCCCGGCAACCGGAATGCGCGACAGATGCTCTCGCGCATGTACGCCGAGGACCAGCGCTGGCTCGATCAGCGCGACCACATCGCGTTCCTCGCGCGGGCCAGCCCCGATCAGCCCGGCCCGCTCCGCGCGCTCGCGCAGTGCCTCTTCAACCTGGGCGAGTATGACGGCGCGCGCAACGCGCTCGACAGCGTGCTCGAGCTCGCGCCCGAGGACCCCGACGCGCTCCTCCTCAACGCCAACCTCCTCGCGAAGGAGGGCAAGCGCGAAGAGGGGCTCGCCATGCTCAAGGCGGCGAACGCCGCGAACGACCGCCGCATCGAGGCCCAGAAGGCCGCCGCGGCCGGGAAGGACCCCGCGAAGGGCGGTGTGCCGACCCCGAGCGCGCCCGCCGCGCCGAAGCCCATGCCGAAGGCGGGCGCCGTCCCGGCCGGGGGGAATCAATGAACGCGCCGCGCCGGGGATCGATCTGGGCCGTCGGGCTCATGCTCGGGGCGCTCGCCCTGATGGGGAACAGCCCGCCGCCCGCCGGGCCGGACGCGCCGCGTCACGGCGAGGGCAAGCGGGGCCCCGGCGGCGGTCGTGGACCGCGCGCGATGGGGAAGGGAGAGGGCCCCAAGGGCGGCGGGGGCGGCGGGGGCGGCAAAGGTGCCGCCGAGGGCGGGGCCGCGGCGGGGAAGGACGGTAAGCAACGCCCGCCGCTCGGCGCCGGGAACATGTTCCTGAAGAAGGGCGGCAACAAGGCCGCCGCGGGCGCCTTCCGCAAGCAGCTCGACAAGAACCCGGACGCCGCGGCCGCGCACGTGGGGCTCGGCAAGGCGCTCACCCGCATGGGACGGTGCGAGGAGGCCCTCCTGCACCTCTGGCCCTACGTCGGCACGCTCCCCTTCGGCGGGGACGCCGCGCTGGCCGCCTCCACCTGCTCCGGGCGGATCGGCCTGCTCGGCGACGCCGTCTACTTCGACCACCTCGCGGTCGAGCTCTCCCCCGAGAGCGCCCGCGCGCTCACGAGCCTGGCCCTCGACACCGCCGCCATCGGGGACACCGCCGCCTCGGCCGACGCGCTCGAGGAGCTCCTCTTCCTCCGCAAGGATCGCGACGCCTCCGCGTACGCCCGGGCCAACCTCGCCCTGCGCGACGGTGACATCGAGGCCTTCGACGAGGTCGCCGCCCTCTGGGAGCGTGACGACGGCGCCGGCGCCGACCTCCGCCGGCTCCAGGCGCAGTCCTGGCTCGATATGGACAACCCGCGCGAGTGCGAGGCGATCCTGGCCCGCCTCGCGAGCCTGCGCAGCGGCAACCAGACGCGCTACCTCCGCGCCGAGGCCCACCGGCGCATGGGCTACGCGAACGAGGCCGTGGAGTTCCTCGCCGACCGCCCCCAGAGCGTGCTCGAGGGCGTCGACCCCGACTCGATCCGGGTGCGCGTGGCGGTGGACCGCGGCGAGTACGCGCAGGCCCACGAGCTGCTCGCGGCCTACGAGGGCCTGCCCGACCCCGAGATCCTCGCCAGCAGGTGGTACCTCGCGCGGGCCGAGGGCCGCACCGACGCGCTCCCCGCGCTCGAGGCGGAGTACCGCGCCGTGCGCATGAGCCCCCTGCGGGAGCTCGAACACCTCGTCCCGGTGACCCTCCGCGGGCGCTGAGCGCTCGGCTCAGCGGTAGTAGTAGTAGTAGATGTTGGCGGTCCCGTCCGACGCCTGCGCGAGGATCGAGAGCGACGTCGCGTCGCCCTCGATCATCTGGAAGCTGCTGCCGTAGTTGAAGGCGAACAGCCCCCAGTTCGTGCCGTCCTGGTTGATGAACAGCGTCTCCGCGAGGGGGTACGCCGTGCCGTCCGAGCCGTAGTAGGTGTAGGACGGCGCGAAGCCCCAGCTCCAGTCGAAGTAGGTGTCGATGGCGTTGTCGGCGAAGATGGTGTCGCCGAAGCCGTCGCAGTGCGCGCCGGTCGAGTCCGAGGCGCTGACCCCGGAGAGGTCGAACGCCCACTCGCAGCCCGGGCAGCCGGCGGGGGCGTCCCCTTCGTAGGCGAGAGAGCCCGAGATGGTGCAGACCCAGTCCTTCTCGACGAGGCCGTATCCGGTGAAGCCGAGGGTGGCGGAGCTGAACTCCCCGGCCGCGGTCTCGAAGGTGCCGGTCCAGTAGAGGCTGGCGATGCCGGTGTCCTCGGGCGTCTCGGTGTCGGTGTCCGTATCGGTGTCGGTGTCGGTGTCGGTGTCGGCGGGGGTGTCGGGGCCCCCGCCCTTTGGGGGGCAGGCCGTGAGCACGCTGGCGCCGAGGAGGAGGGCGAGGGTGCGGCGCGTCGCGAGGGCGAGCATCGAAGGGTCTCCGGAGGCCGCGCGGTGGTGGAGCGCGGGCTCCCCCCTGATGTAGGCCCGGGAGTGAGTTTCTCAAATTTGATACGGGGGAGAGGTAGAAGCCGCGACCCCAAAAGCAGGACACCCCGCCCCGGCGCGTGGCCGGAGCGGGGTGCTTGCTCCCTCGGCTGTGAGCCGGAGGGCGGGGGCTACGACTACAGGTAGTAGTAGTAGTAGTAGTCTTCAAAGGTGCGCAAGAACGTCAGGCTCTCGGCAGAGCCGACGACGTCGTCGTTCGCCAGGAAGGCGAACCAGCCGTCGTCGACGTAGAGGAAGACGACGTTATCGAGGGGGTACACGTCGCCGCCGTACTCGTAGCCGTAGTAGGAGGAGAAGCCCCAGCCGTACCCGCCGATTTCGTCCGCGAAGCCGTCGGTCACGCCGAGGGACTCGCAGTAGTCACCGACCGCGGTGGAGCCCGAGACGCCCTCGGACTGAAACTCCCACTCGCAGTCCGGGCAGCCCGGCTCGGGGGCGGACTCGGAGATGCCCATGGAGCCCTTGACGGTGCAGATCAAGTCGCCCTGGATGGCGCCCACGTAGCCGACGCCGAACTCGGCGGAGGTCACGGTGCCGTCGGCGGACTCGAAGCCGCCGACGTAAGAGAAGTACGCGATGCCGGTGTCCGCGTCGGCGTCGGTGTCCGTGTCGGTGTCCGTATCGGTGTCCGTGTCGGAATCGGCGTCGGTGTCGGCGTCGGTGTCACCGGTGCCGGTGTCGTCCTTCGGCGTCGGGCAGGCGGTCAGGAGGGCGGCGCTGGCGAGCAGAGCGAGCCGGAAGCTCTTGTCGAAAAGGGTCATGAACGTCTCCTTGGGGTTCCGTGCCGGGGGAGGCCGCGGGCGGAGGCATCCTACCTCTCCACGTTTTGTCTCGCAAGCGCTTTCCTGGGTGCCCGTCCTGCATCGGTGACGTCACGGCTCGCCGGGATAGTTCGCGGGACCAGGAGGGGCACCATGCGCGTCGCATGTACGAGCGACATCCACATCGACCTGAACGGGGACGCCGTGCTCGACGCGCTGGTCGCCCGGGTGCGCACCGTGGCGCCCGACGTGCTGATCATCGGCGGCGACATCGCGACCGGCGCGGCCACCTACCTCAAGACGCTCCTCGCGTTGAAGGAGGTTACACCTCGGCTCCTCATCGTCGCGGGCAACCACGACGTGTGGAACGCGCCCGAGGCCATCGCGCAGGGGCTCGACTCCTGGGTGCGCCTGGACAAGCTGCTGCCCGCGTTGTGCGCAGAGGCGGGCGCCGAGCTGCTGGACGCCGGGCCCGTGGAGATCGGCGGGATCGGCTTCGCCGGGAGCCTCGGCTGGTACGACCTGACCACGCGCGAGCACATCCTCGACGCCCCGATCGAGGCGTACCGCGAGGGCGTGTGGGGCGGCCTGCGGTGGACTGATCACACCTACGCGGTGTGGAAAGATCCGGAAGGGGCGCCGATGGCGATGGAGGACGTGGCGCGCGTGCTGCGCGAGCGCCTCCAGGCCCACATGAAGGCCCTCACCACGCGCCGGATCGTGGTCGTGACCCACACCCTGCCCTTCATCGAGCAGATCCACCGCAAGGAGCACCCAGGCTGGCGGTTCGTGAACGCGTTCATGGGCTCGTTGCCGCTGGGAGACGTGATCCGCGCCGACCCGCGCGTGGTCCTCGCCATCGCGGGGCACACCCACCTCGGCAGCGACCTCCGCATCGGCCGCTTCCGCGCCCTGGTGACCCCCCTCGGGTACAACAAGGAGTGGAAGGGCACCACGCCCGGCGCCGCGGTGGCGAACGCCCTGAAGGTCATCGAGCTCTGAGGCGGTGAAAACGACGAGAGGCCGCCCCCCGGGGAAGGGGAGCGGCCTCCGTGCGCGCCTCGGAGGAGGCGGGAGCGACCGAGCTTAGCGGGACGTGCCGACGCTGCCGATCTTGCCCGTGGAGAGGATCTTCTTCACGTCCTGCGCGAGATCCTCGACGCCCTGCTTGAAGACGGGGACGAACGCGTAGGCGGCGGCCACCATGGCGATGACGATCACGCTGATGAGCAGCATGTACTCGACGGTGGACTGGCCTTCTTCGTCGCGGATGAGCTGGCTGATCACGGGGGCTCCTGGAGGTTCGCTCTCAGTGTAGAGCAACTGGCGTGCCAGGGGTGGCGACGCGCGAGATCCGCGGCCCGACTGGGGGCCGTGCGCGGCGTGGGGCACGGGTGCCCACCTGGGGTGGGGCGGCGCGGTCGCGGTGGGGATGAACGGTCGCGCCGGGTGCGGGAGGCCGCGGCGGGGACGCACCTGCGCCGCGCGAGGCGACCGGAGGGCGGACGGCGTCGCGCCGGCCGGTCCCGGCCCCCCGGCTCTGAGGGGGGCCGGACCAAGCGGCTTTGCCGCGCGCCCGCAGGGGGCCGACCCCCGGCCCGGCCGGGGGGCGCGCCCAGAGAACCTACAGGTCGAAGCGGAGGTTCTGCGCGAGCGGGAGGTCCGCACCGTAGTTGAGCGTGCAGGTCTGGCGGCGCATGTACGCCTTCCACGAGTCGCTGCCGGACTCGCGGCCGCCGCCGGTCTCCTTCTCGCCGCCGAACGCCCCGCCGATCTCGGCGCCGGAGGTGCCGATGTTGACGTTGGCGATGCCGCAGTCGCTGCCGCGCGCGGAGAGGAAGGCCTCGGCCGAGCGGAAGGAGTTGGTGAAGATGGAGCTGGAGAGGCCCTGCGGCACGTCGTTCTGGTGGTGGATGGCCTGGTCGAGGTCGCTGAACTCCATCACGTAGAGGATGGGGGCGAAGGTCTCGTGCTTGACGATGGACATCGCGGGATCCGCGGCGATGAGCGTGGGCTCGACGAAGTGGCCGGGGCGGTCGACGCGCTTGCCGCCGCAGAGGACGGTGCCGCCCTGGCGCGTGGCCTCGGCGACCGCGAGCTCGTAGTCGCGCACGGCTCCCTCGTCGATGAGGGGGCCCATGAGCGTGCCCTCGGCCATCGGATCGCCGATGCGGACCTGGCCGTAGAGCTTGACGAGGCGCTCGGTGAAGCGCGCGGAGATGTCCTTGTGGAGGAACAACCGGCGCGTCGTGGTGCAGCGCTGCCCCGCGGTGCCGACGGCGCCGAAGAGGATGCCGCGGAGGGCGAGGTCGAGATCGGCGTCCTTGTCGACGATGATCGCGTTGTTGCCGCCGAGCTCGAGGAGGGTGCGGCCGAGGCGCTCGGCGACCACGGTGCCGACGTAGCGGCCCATGCGGACGGAGCCGGTGGCGCTGACGAGGGGGAGGCGGGGGTCACGGATCATCGTCTCGCCGACGTCCTTGTCGGTGCCGATGACGAGGCCGAACAGGCCGCTCCAGCCGTTCTTCGCGAGGACGTCCTCACAGATGCGGTGGGTCGCGATGGCGATGAGCGGGGCCTTGAGCGAGGGCTTCCACACCACGGCGTCCCCGCAGATGGCGGCGATCATGGAGTTCCACGCCCAGACGGCACACGGGAAGTTGAACGCCGTGATCACGCCGACGGTGCCGAGCGGGTGCCACTGCTCGTACATGCGGTGGTTGGCGCGCTCGGAGTGCATCGAGAGGCCGTAGAGCTGGCGCGAGAGGCCGACGGAGAAGTCGGCGATGTCGATGGCCTCCTGCACCTCACCCACACCTTCGCCGGTGATCTTGCCGACCTCAAGGGAGACGAGGGCGCCCAGATCGTCACGGTGGGCGCGGAGGGCCTCGCCCATCTGGCGGATGATCTCGCCGCGCTTCGGCGCCGGGTAGAGCTGCCACGCCTTCTGCTGGCGAACGGCGGTCGCCATGATCTCTTCGTACTGGGCCACGCTCGCGAGCTGGATCTCGGCGATGGGCTCCCCCGTGGTGGGGTTGTAGCTGACGACCGTGCCAACGCCCGCGCTCGGGAGGGCCGCTCCGGCCCAGGCGCCGGGGTTGGAGGAGGTCAGGCCGAGGCGGGAGAGGAGGTCGTTCATGGCGTCATCCGGGCAGGTGGGGCGCCCTCTTAAGGGGTCTCGCCGCGCCGTGCCTGCCTCCGCCGACGGAACCTCGTGCGGCGCCGCGGGGTCTACCTTCGGATAGGGGTGTTCCATGTTGTCGCTGCTCCTCGCCCTCGCGGGCCCTGCCCACGCCCAGGACGCCGTCTCCCTCGAGGTCGTGAAGGCCGGGCAGGTCGGCACGTCCGCGCCCGCCTTCATCGTGAAGATGAACCAGGACGCCTCGGTCCTCACCGTGAAGATCGACTGCGGCGGCACCCGCGTCGGCCGCGACGGCCCCGCCCGCTCGGGGGACCGCATCGAGCTGAAGATCGACGCCCCCGCCGGCGCCCACGCGTGCAAGGGAACGTTGTTCGGGAGCTTCGCGGACGGGAGCG
This sequence comes from uncultured Pseudomonadota bacterium, assembly GCA_903959175.1. GTDB lineage: Bacteria > Myxococcota_A > UBA796 > UBA796 > SXON01 > CAJBVW01. The sequence goes on along the minus strand of CAJBVW010000449.1, from coordinate 61,430 downwards.
AGGGCGAGATGCCCATCGGCTTCACCATCAACGTGTACCGCCCGATGGCGATGTCGCTGCGGCCGGGGTCGCTCGACCTTCCGAAGCGCAGCGTGGACGTCGTGATGGACCGCGCCACGGGCAAGGTCGAGATCACGGCGCTCGGGCCGAAGGGCGTACAGGTCGGCTACGGGCTGGCGCCGGTGGGCGCGGCGGCCAACGTGCCGGTGAACGTGGAGTGGAAGCAGGACGCCGGCGAGGTGATCAAGCTGAAGATCCGGGGGTACGACGCCGACGGTTTCTGGTCCGAGCTCGAGTTGGTGCCGTGGAGCTACAGCATCCCGCACGAGGACGTCGTGTTCGCGACCAACGCGGCGGACTTCGGCGCGAGCGAGGAGCCGAAGCTGGCGACGGCGATGACCGACGCGCGGGGCGTGCTCGAGAAGTACGGCTCGGACGTGGTGATCAAGCTGTACGTCGGCGGGCACACCGACACCGTGGGGGACGCCGCGTCCAACCAGAAGCTGTCGATGGCGCGCGCGCGGGCGATCGCGGGGTGGTTCAAGAAGGCGGGCTTCCCCGGGGCGATCTACTACCAGGGCTACGGCGAGGGGAACCTCGCGATCGACACCGCGGACGAGATCGACGAGGCCCGGAACCGCCGCGCGTCCTACACGCTCGCCGCGCGCCCGCCCGAAGCGTCGGGCGGGGGCGGGGACTACGGCTGGCAGGAGCTGAAGTAGCGCTCCGGCTCGCGACTACGAGGCGGCGACTTCCTGGGTGGGCTTCCCGTCGACCAGGAGCTGGCCGTCCTCGCTGCTGACGGCGGCGCCGATGGCGCTGGTGGCGAGGTGGACGACGCGGCCGTCGACCAGGGCCGTGCCGTCCGCGTTGACGAAGCCCTTGAGGGTGCCGCGGCGCCACTGCTGGTAGTGCGGGGAGCAGAAGCCCTTGGAGCGCACGCCCTCGCCGCAGGCGGGGACCTTGCAGGCGGTGCGGGGCTCGGCGGAGAGGGGCTCGGCGGGCTCGGTAGCGACGGGGGCGGCGGGCTCGGTAGCGACGGGGGCGGCGGGCTCGGCGAGGGGGACGGCCGCGGGTGCCGAGGGGGCGACGCGGGCGGCGGCGAGGGAGGCCTCGAGCTCGGCCACCCGGGACTCGAGCAGGGCGACGCGCGGGTCGGCCGGGGGCGGGGTGCGGGCGGCGTGCAGGGCGAGGCTGTTCACCGCGTCGGCGCGGGCGGCGGCGGCCTCGGAGCGGGCCTCTTCCGCGACGTGGACGAGATCGGCCACCTTGCGGTCGACCCCCTCGAGGCGGGTGCGGAGGTCCCGAAGCTCGTCCCGGAGGGCCTGGATCTCGGCCGGGCTGGCGTAGCCGTGCTCCCGGAGGATGTCGTGGACGATGTCGCGGATGGGGGCGTCGAGCACGCGGCCGGCGGGGCCGGCGAGCTTCGAGGCGAAGAGGTCACGGAGGGCCATGTATCACTCCTGTATCAGGTATCAGTGTATCGCCGATGTATCAGCGAGCCCTTGCTGCGTCAAGAGTTGATACATGGGCGAACCCTGCCTTCGGGGCGGGAGGTTCGGCCGTGTATCGGGGGCGCGTGCCGCGGGCGATGTGTCGGTGTGTCGGTGTGCGGCGCGTACGGGGCGGCGCGTACGGGGCGGCGCGGGCCGGGAGCGCTAGCGGGGGATCCGTGCGAGGACCTTCAGGACCTCGACGCGGTCGGGCGAGGCGCCGGCGACGGTGAGGTAGCGCTCGAGGTCGCGGCGGGCCTCGGTGGTGCGGCCGACGCGGAGGGCGAGCAGGCCCCGGTCGCGCAGCTCGGCGGGGATCTCTCCGGCGAGGAGGAGGATGCGGTCGACCGCGCCGAGGGCGAGCGCGTGGTCACCGGCGCCGACCCAGAGGTGCTTGAGGTTGACGAGCACGCGGGTGACGATGGCGCGGGTGGGCGTGGGGTCGAGGACGCCGCGGGGGGCGGCGCCGGGGAGGCGGGCGAGGAGCTCGGCGGCCTCGCGGGGTTCGCCGGCGGCGAAGGGGTCGACGTAGATGCGGGCGCCGGGGAGGTCGAGGCAGGCGAGGAAGTGGCCCGGGTAGCCGATCCCGACGACGGGCACGCCGAGGCGGCGGCCGAGGAGGATCCACACGATGGCGAGGAGGATCGGGAGGCCGGTGCGGTGCTCGACGACGTGGTCGAGGTAGCTGCCCGGGGCGCCGGAGAAGACCTCGGGGTGGCCGGCGAAGCCGAGGCGGCCGCCGATGCCGCGGGCGAGGGCGGCGGCGAGGACGTCGGGCGGGGCGGAGGGGTGGACGTCGTCCGCGAGCTGGTCCGCGAGGGCGTCGAGCCGGGCGGAGACGGCGGCGGCGTCGAGGTCGGGGGTGCCGATGCGGGCGACGCAGAGGGTGAGCCGCTCGAGGTCGAGCGCTTCGTCGGGGGCGCGCGCGAGGAGGGCGAACTCGGTGAGGGGGCTGTGCCTCATGCCTTGTTCGCGAAGACGGCGAAGGAGCCGCGCCCGAGGAGCTCGGGGGGCCGATCCGGGTCGGTCACGTCCTTGAGGAAGATGCGCGGCGGGCTCGAGAGGTCGGCCTGGCCGCCGCCGGCGGGGTAGCCCGCGAACACGACGTGGCGGCCGTCGTGCGAGATGATGGGGTGGCTCTGGGCGTACTGGTCGAAGAAGTGCAGGTAGAACAGGATGTCCCGGGTGGGCCAGAAGCTGCCGAGCGGGATGGAGGGGCCGCCCTCGACGTACACCATGTTCCAGAGGAGGCAGTTGGCCTCGGAGTCCACCACCGCGTACAGCAGATAGTCGCCCTTGGGAGACCAGAAGAAGGCGAGGCAGTCCGATACGCTGAGGGTGCGGGTCTCGCCGGTCTCGATATGGACCAGCTCGATGCCCTGGTAGGGGCTGCCTTCGCCGCGGGGCGCTGCCGAGACCGCCACCCAGGGGGCGCCGTTGGGCGCGGGGACCACCGCGAGGAGGCCGCGGCGGGCGAGCAGGGTGGTGGGGTTGCCGCCGTCCATGTCGCTCACGACGACCTCGGAGCTGCCGTCGTCCGCGCGGAGGGCCATGACGGCGCGCCCGGCGGGGAAGACCGGCGCGCAGAAGCTGCCGGGGGAGCGGTCGTAGAGGATGTCCTCGTCGTCCCCCAACGGGTCGCGCAGGACGAGGCGCCCGTTGGGGTCGTCCTTGCCGCCGACGTGGATGAGCACGCGCGCGCCGTCGGGGCTCCAGTTGAAGAACAGCGGCACGCCCTGCTCGAGGGGGCGCACTTGCCCGATGCGCTCCTTGCGGACGAGCGACAGCGTGAGGTCGGTACCCTGCTGGAGGAGGATGGAGAGGGCGTCTCCGGTGGGGTGCCACTGGAGGTAGATCGGCGAGACGTTGGGGATGTGCGCCCACTCGACCTGCCGCACGCCGTCGAGCGAGAGGGCCACCACGCGCGCGGGACCGGTCTCGGTGTCGCTGCCCTCGACCGCGAAGCCGGCGATCCACGCGTCGTCCGGGGACCAGGTGGGCCAGGACCAGGTCTCCTGCGAGCGGGGGCTGACACCCCAGGCGCCGCCCGCGCGAGGGACAGGCGCGGTGAGGGGGACGGGCTCGGCGAGCGTGGTGTCCGTTACGTAGATCTGACGATCCAAGCCGACGAACGCGACACGGCTCAAGAGAGGAGCCCCCACGCGGAGCCGACGCGGAAGGCGGCGCCGCAGATCGCGAGGACGGCGACGGTGGGCAGGATCAGCGCGGCCTTCGGGTGGTCGTGCAGGGTGGAGATCCGGGGCCCGCGCACCTTGTGCTCGGCCGCGAACTCCGCCCGGTGGGCGTCGGGGAGCTGGCCGCGACGGCCGAGCTCGGCGAGGAGGGCCAGCGCGGTGTCGTCGTTGGTGCCGAAGCTGCCGAGGGAGGTGCCGAGCGCGAGGAGGCACCACGGCAGGATCTTGAGCCCGACCTGCCCGGTGGCGATCGCGCCGACGCCGCCCGCGAGCAGGACCGCGGCGAGGAAGAAGAACGCGACCCCCAGCCAGCGGAGGCGGGTGTGGAACGTGACGCGCGCGACGAGCTTCTCAGAGGACGGCATGTGTCTGCACCGGAAGCTCTTTGGGAAGGAGCCCTTGAAGGATGAGCCGGACGCCGTCGGTGGAGAGGCGCTCCACGTCGGGGCGCACGCCGACCGCGCTCTGGCCGGCGAGCCCGTCAATCAGGGCCTTGAGCACGAGGCCGACGGCCATCGGATCGTAGCGTTCGAACACGCCGTCCTCCATGCCCTGCTCGACCACGGCGGCGATGCGGTCGACGAAGCGCTGGTGGATGGCGTTCACGCGCTTCCGGATATCCTCGTCCCGGATCGCCATCTCGCTCATCAGCAGGAAGAACCGGGGCGGCGTCTTGAGACCGGCGAAGTAGTCGAGGTACTTCCGGCCGAGCTCCATGAGCTTCAGCGCGGCGGGGCGGGGGTCGCGCGCGGCCTCGTCGAGGAAGCTGATGGTGACCGCGTGCTCCTCGTCGACGAGGGCGTCGAAGATGGCGCGCTTGCTCTCGAAGTAGAAGTAGACCGCGCCCTTGGAGAGGTTGGCGCGGCGGGCGACGTCCTCCACGCGGGCGGCCAGGTAGCCGCGCTCGATGAAGATGGCGCGGGCGGCGCGCAGGATCTGGGCGCGGCGCTCTACTTCGGAGAGGTGGCGCGTCATTCGTCTCCGGGGATCATTCCCTCAGTCCTAACGTGCTCTCGATCGTTCGTGATCGTTCTGGGGGGCGGGGAGGAGGAGGGGGGGCATCCGCTCGCTCGCTCAGCCCTCGTAGTCCGCGATCGCCGCCAAGATCGAGGCGGCGTCGGACAGGTAGTACTCGGACCGGTTGTCGATCGCCGACCAGATGACGGTCATGTCCGGCGCGAGCAACACGGTCGCCGGGATGCTGCCCGTGGCGTTGAGGTAGTTGACCCACTCGGCGGTGTTGTTGCGCGGGGCGACGACGGGGATGCCCTGGAGGTCGAAGGTGCGGACCCAGTCCTTGAGCACGTCGGCATCGGGCTCGGCGCCGTAGTTGTCCTGGTAGAGGAACTCGTAGAACGTGAAGTTGGGGTAGGTCTCGCGGATCTCGTCCGTCTCGTTCGCCATGTTGCTGGCGAGGGACTGGCACGGGCCACACCACTCGGCGCCCATCGTGATGAGCGTGTAGTTGCCACAGAAGGCGTAGGGGGTGACCTCCTGGCCGAACTTGTCCTTGGCGGAGAAGTTCGCGAGGATGTCCCCCTCCCGGTAGGCGTCCCAGGAGTAGGTGTCGTAGGAGCCGGTGCCGGAGGGGCCCGCGGCCGCCTGGTCCGGCTGGTCGGGGCAGGCGCCGATGAGGTAGTTGCCCTCGTCGTAGACGTGCGACCACTCCCACCCGGGGTTGGTGCCGGCCTCGAGCTCGGCGCCGTCGTCGTACCCGTCGGCGTCGCTGTCGGCGGCGGCGGGATCGGTGCCGAGGTCGGCCTCCTCGGCGTTGGTGAGGCCGTCGCCGTCGTCATCGGCGTTGGCGTCGACGTCGGTGTCGGCGTCGGTGTCCGCGTCGGCGTCCGCGTCGGCCTCTTCGCGCGCTTGCTTGGGCGTGGCGGTGTCATCCACCGTGCAGCCGAGGGCGAGGAGCGAGACGAGGGGGAGGAGGGTCGAGAGGCGCATGCGGGGCTCCGGAGCTGAGGAAGTCTACTCCGAATCTTGGGGAGTCGGGGAGTAGGCCTCCCGCGTCAGCGGCGGAGGCAGCGTGACACCCGCGTACACGTCATCGATCGCGAGCGTCACGTCCAAGGAGGCGAGCGCTACGGACTCGCCGGCGCGCACGTCCCGGAGGGTCCAGGTGCCGTCGTCGTTGCGACGGTAGTGCTCCACGCGCGCCTCGGTCTGGGAGACGAGCAGGTAGTCCCGGAGCGAGGGGATGCGGCGGTAGTGGACGAGCTTGTCGGTGCGGTCGTAGCGCTCCGTGGACTTCGACAACACCTCGATGATCACCGTGGGGTTGGTGACCGCGTTCGGGTCCTCGGGGTCGAGCTGGCGCGGGCCGCACACCACCGAGACGTCGGGGTGGAAGGCCATCCCCGACGCGGGTACGCGGACGCGGAGGTTGCCGTCGTAGGGGCGGCACGGGCGCCCACGGAGCGCGGCCCCGAGCGTCCCGATGACGTTCGTCGCGAGCTCCGAATGCACTGGCGTTCCCCCGGTCGTCGCCCAGACCTCGCCGTCCAGCCAAGCCCAACGGAGGTCGCTCTCCTCCTCGAGGGCGAGGTAGTCGGCGTAGGTCACGTAGGGTTTCGGGGTGCCGGACATGAGGCTCCTGCGGAACGATCGACCCCGCGTGTCTCCGGGCGTTGCGGGGCGGAGCCCCGCCCCAAGAAGAGGACGCCGAACCCCTACTTGATCTGGTTCGCCACGCGCTTGAGCTCCCGCACGCTCTTGATCTCGAAGAGCTTGCCCTTGACCGCGAAGGTCGAGAGCTTCTGCGCCTGGCGGACGTACTCGCCGTACTGGTACGCCTTGCCCCAGAACCAATCGTACTTGCGCTGGTTGAACACCCGCACGAAGCGATCGTTCGCCAGGAACTGGACGAACTCCTTCGGGAGGTTGTTGAAGAGCGTCATGAAGAAGAGGAAGTTCAGGTAGCTGCCGTTGGGGGTGTGGAACCCGCGGCGGTAGATCTGGTTGTACTCGTCGGTGACGAAGCCGTCCTCGATGCTCTTGTGGTAGAACTCGGTGCCCGGGTAGGGGATGAGCGAGGAGGGAAGCAGGTTGTAGGGCGGCGGGAGCGTCCAGAGCAGGCGCAGGCCCTTCATCACGTCCTCGGTCGACTCCCAGGGGTTGTCGAGGATCATGTGGTAGTCGGGCACCTGGATTTGATCCCGGTACTTGCTGATGATGTTGACGGCCTTGAGCAGCTGCTCGTTGGTCATGCCGCGCTTGTACATCTTCATGGTCTCGGTGGATCCGGTCTGGATGCCGAGCTCGGTGAAGCAGAGGCCCGCGTCGATGAGGGCCTTGTACTTCTCCTCGTTGATCGTCGTCGGGGAGCATTGGGCGCGGAAGGGGAGGCCGATCTCCTTCTGCCACACGTCGGAGAACTTCTGGATCTCCTCGGTGGAGGTGGAGAAGAACACGTCGTCCTGGAAGTGGACGATGCCGATGTCCGGGTGGCGCTTGGTGACGAGCTTGATCTCGCCGATCATGTGCTCGACCGAGCGGCGCCGCAGATACGACTGGCCCTTGTAGAGATCGTGGTTGAACGCGACACCGCAGTAGCTGCACTTGTGGGGGCAGCCGCGGGTGATCATCGTCTTGTAGGCGGGCCGGAGCTCCCCGTTGCGGTCGGGGTAGGTCGGGATGATCTGCTTGTAGTAGTCCCAATCCAGCCGGACGAGGTTCTTGGACTTGGCGTCGTACGTCCAGTCGTCCTCGAAGCTGAAGTCCTGGTAGGGGAGCGAGTCGAGGTCCTGGATGAGGGGGCGGTGGGGGTTGCCCACGACCTTGCCGTTGTGTTTGCGGATCCAGAAGTTCCGCACGTCGTACGTGTCCTTGCCGTCCTCCAGGCGCTCCACCAGCTCGAGGAAGCTGTGCTCGCCCTCGCCCACGTGCACGTAGTCGACGAAGTCGAGGCCCTGCTGCGGCATGGTGGTGGGGTGGAAGCCGCCCCACAAGATGATCTTCTTGGGGTAGCGGGCCTGGATGGCGCGGGTGGCCTGCACGGCCACGTCGAACATGGCGGTCAGGAAGCTGACGCCGACGAGATCGGCGTCCCGCGTGAGCTCGACGAGGTCCTCCACCATGGGCTGCGGCATCTGCATGATGTGGGACCACGTGTCGGACTTCCACGAGGTCTTGAAGCGGTTGCCGTAGGTGTCGGCCGGCAGGAAGATCTGACGGACGCTGTGGCCGTGCATCTTCAGGTAGCCGGTGAGCGTCCGGATGCAGGGACTGTAGTGGTCCATGGGCGTGGGGCTGATCAGCGCGATCTTCATCCGACCTGCTCCGCGTGCGTGAAGCGAGAGGGTAGCCAAGGGGACGGGCGACCGCTACCCGAACAGGGGTGACCCCCTTTACCGGGCGCCGCCTTGCCGATCGTCGGAGGCCTCGGAGCCGAGCGGCCCGCGGAGCGCGAACAGGGAGAGCCACTCGCCGCGGACGTGGGCGCGGGTGACGAGCCGGGCCGTGCCGAGGGCGGCGCGGGCGGCGGGAAAGTCGCCGCCGTGCTCGGAGAGGACGACCCACGCCTCGCGGGCGAAGGGCCGGAAGGCGGCGACGAAGGCGCGGATCGCGGCGAAGTCGGCGCCGGCGTACATCGCGCGGCCGAAGGGGCGGAGGGCGCCCGTGGCGTCGGTGGGCTCGCCGGGCCAGAAGGGGACGTTGTAGACGACGCGGTCGAAGCGGTCGGCGGGGGAGGCGGGGACGGGGAGCGCGGTGAACAGGTCGCTCTCGAGGACGATCAGCGTGCGGCCGAGGAGGGCGGCGTTGGCGCGCGCGGCGCGGACGCACTCCGGATCGATGTCGATGGCGGTCACGACGGCGCCGGCCTCGGCGAGGGCCAGCCCGACGACGCCGGTGCCGCAGCCCATGTCGATCCACCGCTCGCCGGGGCGGCACTCCGCGGCGGCGACGCCCGCGAGCCACGCGCCGACCTTGGTGGCGACGGGGTCGAGCACGCCGGGGAGGACGATCAGCGGGCCGCCGGACCACGCGCGCACGTAGGGGCGGCGGGCGCGGCGGAGGTGCCAGCGGCGGCCGAGGCGGCCGAGGAGGGAGCCGGGGGTCACGCCGCGGAGACCGGGATGCGGGGCCCCTCGCAGGGGCCCTCGAGCACGGTGCCGTTGACGACGTGGAAGGTGCGGTCGCCCACCTGGAGGCCGCGCATGGACGGCGGGCGGGTGGTGCGGACGACGATGGCGAGGGGGGCGGGGAGGGCGGCGGGGAGGGGGGCGTCGAAGGGGGCGGCGCGGACGAGGCCAAACGTGTTGTCGGTGGCGACCATGCGCCACACGCCGTCCGCGCAGCCGATGTGGTCATCGACGAGGAAGAGCGGGCGCTTGGAGAGGGTGTCCAGCGCGGCGCCGGTCTCGGCGTCGACGAAGGGAGGGAGGCCCTTCGACCGGCCGAAGCCTTCCCACGCGCCGAGGACGCGCGCGACGACGAGGTAGGCGCCGCCGGCGATGGCGCAGGTGAGGACGACGGGGAGGCGATCGGCGAGCGCGAGGGCGACGCCGCCGAGGACCGCGGCGGCGACGAGCATCTTGAGGTGCGCGCGCACGACCCCGTGCCCGCGGACCTTGTCGGCGAAGCCGAGGTAGAGGAAGGCGCCCTCGCCGGTGACGGTGAGCGCGTGGGAGAGGGGGAGGGCCTCGACGCCCATCCCGAAGCCGCGCGTGAGGAGGAGGATCACGGGGACCTTCGCCGCCATCGCGTAGAGGGAGAGGCGCATGGGCGTCCGCGGGTCGCCGAGGGCGTAGTAGACCGGCACGGCGACGCGGTGGAAGCAGATGCCGTACACGGCGACGGCGTACATCTGGAGCATCGCGGCGGTGGCGGCGGTGTCCTCGGCGGTGAAGGCGCCGCGCTCGAAGAAGAGCGCGCAGAGCGGCCGGGCGAGCACGCCGAGGCCGACGGCGCTCGGGATGACCCAGAAGGCGTTGACGCGCAGGGCCTTGGCGAGGGCCGCGCCGAAGGCGTCGTGCTCGCCGCGCGCCGCGTGGAGCGAGAGGCCGGCGAGGGCGGCGGTGGCGACGCTCCCGGAGACGACGGCGAGGGGGAGCTGGACGAGGCGGAAGGCGAGGGTGAGCCAGGTGAGCGCGCCGTCGCCGTAGGTGGAGGCCCACTGGGTCTCGACGAGCAGGTTGAACTGCACGGTGGAGATGCCGATGAGCGCGGGGCCGAGGTAGCGCAGCATCTTGCCGAGGCCGGGGTGCCCGCCGAGGCGCGGGCGGGGGCGCCAGCCGAGGCGCCAGAGCGGCGGGACGGTGATGGCGACCTGCACAAAGCCGGAGAGCGTGGTCGCGATGGCGACGGCGACGATGCCCGGGAGCCCGGTGAGGCGCTCGAGCGCGCCCGCGCCGAGGGCGGCGGCGATGACCAGCAGGTTGAGCACGTTGCCGGCGAGCGCGGGCCAGAAGAAGCGGCCGCGGACGTTGAGCATCGCGCCGAGGAAGCCGGCGACGGAGAGGCCCGCGAGGAAGGGGGAGAGCCAGCGCGTGAGGGTGACGGTGAGGGCGTACTTGGCGGGGTCGTCCGCAAAACCGTTGGCGACGACGCGCACCCAGAGGGGCGCCCCCGCGAAGAACACGAGGGTGACGACGCCGAGCGCGAGGAGCAGCACGCCGAGGAAGGCGTTGGCGAGCTTCCAGGCCCCCTCCGCGCCCTCCTGCTCGCTCGCCTCCGCGAAGGCGGGCACGTACGCGTTCTGGAGGGAGCCCTCGGCGAGGAGCTCGCGGAGGAGCTGGGGGACGCGCAGGGCGGCGTTGAACGCGTCGGTGACGGCGCCCGCGCCGAACACGGCGGACACCACCATCTCGCGCACCATGCCGGTGACCCGGGCGACGAGGTTCGCGGCCGCGACGCCGCCCGCGCCCTTCACCGCGTCACTCGGAGCGTCACTCGGAGCGTCGCAAGCGGCGGGCCTGCCGGCCGAGGGTGCGGCCGAGCCAGCCGATCGCCACGAGGCCGAGGCCAAGCACGCCGTAGGCCCAGGTCGGCAGGGCCTCGGGTTCGATGCCGACCATGCGCTTCGGGAGCGGCTGGGCGCCGGAGAGGCGCTCGGTCCACCCGGCGGGGCGGATCTTCACCCAGGGCTCGCGGGCGTCGTCCCCCTTGACCCAGGCGCCGTGCCAGTTGTCGCGGATGCGGCCGCTCTTGACCTTCAACAACGAGGACTCCTCGCCGAGGAGGCTCCCGTCGAGCGTGACCGAGGTCGCGAAGAAGCCCTCCTCGTCGGGGTAGGTGCCGATGCTCACGCCCACCGTGCCGGTGGTGGCGGGGAGGGCGGCCTGCTTGGCGATCGTGAAGTCGAGGTAGCCGGCCTCGCCGGCCTTGGCGGGCTCCGCCACGGCGAGCGGGGTGCTGGGGAGGGTGGCGCCGTCCCAGGTGATGCGCACGCCGTCCGCGAGGGAGGCGAGGAGCTCCTTGCTGTAGTCCGGGGTGCCCCGGGCGTCCTTCAGCACCCGGCGCTCGGGGAGCTCGGCGATGTAGCGAAGCTCGATGGACCGTGGCCCGATGGAGAGCTCGACGCGATGCCCGATCGTGTCCCGCACCGCGCCCGAGGCGCCCGGCGTCGAGCCGGGATGGGCGTGCAGGAGGGGGACCAGGAGGAGCATCGCGCAGCTTCGCCCGGGGGGCCGGCGGCGGCAAGGTCACGCGAAGTGCGGAATGAGACGCGCCAACGGCGCGCACGGCGGCTAACCAGATAGGTGGAAGGCGAATGTCGAACGGACTCCCCGGCATCGATCTAGGGTCCAACTGGACCCCGCTCACACGAAACGTGATCGTGACGCTGTTCGCGATCTACGTCGTGCAATTGCTCGCGGGCGGTGAAGGCGGCCCCGTACAGCAGCTCTTCGCGTGGTACGACTTCGGCGCCGGCTTCCACCCGTGGCAGGTCGCGACCGCGTTCCTGCTCAGCGGGCCGTCGCCGCTCTCGGCCGTCTTCGAGTGGCTGGCGATCTTCTTCTTCCTGGCGCCGGTCGCAGGGATGTTGGGGAACCGCCGCCTCGCGCAGGCGCTCGGGGTCAGCTGGCTGGTCTCCGTCGTGGTCGCCGCCACGCTCGTCGCCACCGGCGTCGTGACCGCGGCGTACCCGTTCATGGGCGTCGGCCCGCTCGTCGCCGCGCTCGTCGGCCTGTTCGGCTTCCTCATGCCGAACGCCGTCATCCGCATCTACTTCGTGCTCCCGATCAAGGCGGTCTGGATCGCGTGGGGCACCGGCCTCATCGCCTTCCTGTTCTTCCTCTACGCGCGAGACCTCGGCACCTCGCTCACTTTCTTCGCGTGGGGCGGCGCCGCGGCGTGGCTCGCGGTGCAGAACGGCGCGCTCCGTCGCCTCTCGCTCCGGTGGAAGAAGCGGCAGATCGAGCGGCGCTTGTCGCGCTTCGAGGTCATCGAGGGCGGGCGCACCGAGCGTCGGCCCCCGGCGCCGGGCGGAAAGCGCGAGTCGAGCCGGGACGACTGGGTACACTGACGACTGGGTACACTGAGGGGTTAGACGAGGGCGCTCCGGGTTAGACGAGGGCGCTCCGGGAGAGCCCTCATGTCGCCTACGTCTCTGAAGGATCGGGTGGTGGTCGTCACCGGTGCCAGCCGCGGCGTCGGGGCGGCGGTGGCCGTCGCGTGCGCGCGGGCGGGCGCGAAGCTGGTGCTCGCCGCCAAGACGGTCGATCCGGATCCGCGCCTCCCCGGCACGCTCCTCGACACGAAGCGCATGGTGGAGGAGGCCGGCAGCGAGGCCCTCGTCGTGCAGTTCGACGCGCGGGACGCGACGCAGTGCGAGGGCGTGATCGACGCCGCCGTGGCCCGCTTCGGGCGGATCGACGTGCTCGTGAACAACGCCGGCGCGATCTTCTGGGCGCCGGTCGCCGACTGGACGCAGAAGAAGTTCGACCTCGTGTTCGGCGTCAACGTGCGCGCCTCCTACGCCCTCGCCCACGCCGCGATCCCGCACATGCGGAAGCAGGGGTACGGCCACATCGTGATGATGTCGCCGCCCTTCCCGGCCAACCCCGCGATGCCCGGTGCCGTCGGGAAGGCCCCGTACATGGTCTCGAAGCTCGGGATGACGATCCTCGCCCTCGCGATCGACGCGGAGGAGAAGGACAACGGCATCGCCGCGCACGCGCTCTGGCCGGTGACCGCGATCAAGACCGCCGCCACCGTCAACCTCGGCATGGGGGACGACGCCCAGTGGCGCACGGTCGACATCCTCTCGGACGCCACCGTGGCGCTGTTGACACGGGACCCCCGCGCCTGCGCCTTCCGCGCCTGGCTCGACGAGGAGGTGCTGGCCGAGGCGGGCGTCACCGACTTCGCGAAGTACCGGTGCACCCCCGACGTGGAGCCCTCCGCCATGTCCATCGAGCTGGTCGACCCGGGCTGGTCCGCGCGGATGGGCCGCTCGTGAGCGCGCTCTTCGCCCTCGTCCTCGGTACGGCGTTCGCCGCCGAGCCCGCCCACTACCACCCCAACGACGTCGCGAAGGCGAGCACGATCTTCGGGGGCGTCGCCGCCTCGATGGGCCCCGCGTTCGACGACCGTCAGGGCCGCATCGCCGCCCTCGGGGCCGAGCTCGCCAAGCTCGAGCTCGGCGTGGCGCTCCTCGGCGCGTCCTCCCCCGCCGACCTCACCGCGTGGTCCGAGAAGACCCGCCGCAAGGTCGTCGGCGAGACCCTCCGCCTCCAGAAGCACGTCGACCTCCTCCAGGAGGACTACGCGCGGGTGTTCGGCGCGGCGGTCACCCGTGCGCTCCCGACGGTCGGCAAGGGCTACGACCTCAAGGAGTGCGGCGCCACCGGCGTCCTCGCGATGATGGGGAAGAAGAACTGCCCCGGCACGGACCTCAACGCCGCGCTCGCCGCCGCCCTCGACAAGGACGCCGCGCTCGGCAAGGAGCTCGCCGACATCGCGACGGTCGAGTGGCCCACCTTCACCGCCCCGTCCGCCCCCCAGGCCGTCGTCGCCCTCACCGGCACCACGCGCTGGATCGCCGGCGGCGCCGTCGCCGAGGCCCTGATCGCCGGCCGTGTGAAGGCGCGTCAGGACGCCCTCGAGTCCCAGCTCGACCGCCTGATGCCCGACGAGCCGACCGAGGCCGACGTGGCCGCCGGGCAGAAGCTCAAGGCCGAGTACCTCGCCGCCCTTGGGGGGGACGGAGAGGTGCTCCGCGCCGCGATCGTAGAGGCCCTCGGCCGCGGCGAGAAGAAGGGCGGGCCCGCGCAGGTCGGCTGGTGCGCCAACCCCGCGACCCTCGGCGGCTGCCCCGGGGAGGACGTGACCGCGTCCGTCCTCGAGACCCTCGCCGCCGACAAGAAGTTCGCGAAGGGCATCGGGGCGCTCACCGCGGAGTGATCCGCGGCAATCGCCGGTAGTCGCCGCTCGGGCCTCCGAGCCGCCGCCCCGGTGTCAGCCCCGACGGCGCCGGGCGAGCGCGAGGCCCGCGACCGCGAGCGCGATGCCGGAGAGCGGCGCGCCCGTCGAATCGCAGCCGCAGCCTCCGTCCTGCTCGAGGATGTCGGGCTCGGTGAGGGGGGCCGGCTCCGGGCGCCAGTCCTCGGCGGTGTCGCGCGTGTCGGTGTCGACGACGACCGGGCCCGTGTCGCGGGCGTCGGTGTCGGTGTCCTCGTCGGTGTCGCCGGGGAGGACGCAGTCCTCGTCGGTCTCGGCGTCGCAGTCCTCGTTGCCGCCGCCGCAGTCGTCCACCGTGTTGTCGGGGGTGATGGACGGGTCCGTGTCGTCGCAGTCGCCGCCGCCCCACGCGCTCGCCTGCCGGCCGTCCCCGTCGGCGTCGTAGTCGTCGCCGCTGGCGCAGTCGCTGTCCACGCCGTCGTAGAAGGCGTCGGGCGCGCCCGGGTAGGTCGTGGCGTCGGCGTCGTCGCAGTCGCCGTCGACGTCGAAGCCATCGCCGTCACAGTCGGTGCACTCCACGAGGTCGGCGCCGTCGCAGTCCTGATCCACGCCGTCCCCGACGATCTCGGTCGCGGTGGAGGAGATGGCGGCGTCGGTGTCGTCGCAGTCGGCGCCGCCGAGGGCCTCGGCGGGCTCCCCGTCGAGGTCGCAGTCGTCGTCGTCCTCGCCGCCGCAGTCGCTGTCCGCGCCGTCGTAGCAGGGGTCGGCCGCGCTGGGGTAGGCGGTCGCGTCGGTGTCGTCGCAGTCGTCGCCGCCGTAGAAGGCGGTGGTGTGGCCGTCGCCGTCGCGGTCGTACTCGCTGTCGCCGACGCAGTCGCTGTCGATGCCGTCGTAGGGGAAGTCGAGCGCGTCGGGGTGGATGGCGCCGACGGTGTCGTCGCAGTCGTCGCCGCCGAAGCTGTCGGAGGCGTAGCCGTCGCGATCGCAGTCGTCGTCGTCCCAGCCGTCGCAGTTCACGTCGAGGCCGTCGTAGCAGGCGTCCACCGCCCCGGGGTTGACCGCGGCGTCCGTGTCGTCGCAGTCGCCGCCGCCCTCGGCGAGGCCGTCGTACCCGTCGCCGTCGAAGTCGAACTCGGGGCCGCCGTCGCAGTTGGCGTCCAGGCCGTCGCCCATGGGGTCGACGACGGAGGGGTTGATCGCCACGTCGCCGTCGTCGCAGTCGTCGCCGCCGTGGTCGTCCGAGGCGTAGCCGTCGCCGTCGCAGTCGTTGTCGTCGCCGCCGTCGCAGTCGGTGTCGACGCCGTCGTAGCAGACCTCGCCGGAGGCGCCCGGGTAGGCGAGCGGCTCGGCGTCCGCGCAGTCGTCGCCGCCCCACGCCGTCGCGACGAAGCCGTCGGCGTCGGCGTCGTAGTCGGAGAGGGCGTCGCCGCCGCAGTCCGAGTCCACGCCGTCGTAGTAGACCTCGATGGCCGCGGGGTTGATGGCCCCGTCGGTGTCGTCGCAGTCGAGCGTGCCCGAGCCCGTGTCGATGGAGAAGCCGTCCCCGTCGGCGTCGTCGTCGTCGTCCCCGGCGCAGTCCTGGTCGACGCCGTCGTACCAGACCTCGGTGGCGTCGGGGCTCACGTCGCCGTCGGTGTCGTCGCAGTCGTCGCCGCCGAAGGCGATGTCGTCGTGGCCGTCGCGGTCGGAGTCGTAGTCGGAGAGGCCGTCGCAGTCCTGGTCGACGCCGTCGTACCAGATCTCGCTCGCGTCGGGAGAGACAGTCACGTCGGTGTCGTCACAGTCGGCGGGGAACGCCGCGCCGTCGGTGTCCGCGTCGTCGTCGTCATTCTCGGCGCAGTCGGAGTCGACGCCGTCGTACCAGGCGTCCGCGGCGCCGTCGTAGGTGGTCGCGTCCGTGTCGTCGCAATCACCGGTGCGCTCGGTCTGCCCGTCGCCGTCGGCGTCGTCGAGGCCGAGGGCGGTGTAGGTCAGGTCGTCGATGCCGAAGGTGTCGGCGCCGCTCACGACCAGCTCGTCCACCGGCACGTCGAACACGAGGCCGTAGAAGGCGTTCGCCGAGGGGGGGACGAAGCTGGTGGTGTAGAGGAGGACGCCGTCCTCGTAGGCCTCGACGGTGACCGTGGCGTCGCCGTCGAGGAAGGTGAGGGCGACCGCGGGCTGATCCTCGTCGAACACGACGCGCGTGGAGCTGGAGGAGAGCCGGGCGCCGCGGGTGCCGTTCGCGGCGGTGCCGTCGACGCTCGCGGCCCCGACGAGCGCGCTGTCGAAGGCGACGCCCACGTCGAAGTACTGGGCGCGCACGACCTCGGCCTCGCCGATGGCCTCGAAGTCCACCACCGCGGTGGAGTCGAGCGCGGCGGCGGCCGCCCAGGTGCCGGCGTCGGTGTAGGCGGTGGCGTCCCCCGCGTCCACGATGCCGTCGCAGTCGTTGTCGACGCCGTCCGCGAGGTCCTCGACGGCGTCGGGAGACACGTCGGCGTCGGCGTCGTCGCAGTCGCCGTCGGCGTCGCTGTAGCCGTCCCCGTCGCGGTCGCTGTCGGCGGCCCACGCGACCTGGAGCGCGTCGAGGCCGAAGCCGTCGGACGTGGCCCCGGTGAGGGTGATGGCCGTCACCTCCTCCGCGAAGGTGAAGCCGCGGAAGACGCCCTGGGGGCGGTCGTCCGCCGCGAGGTCGAACGCGTAGCCGGTCACGACGTAGCCGGAGGGGCCTGTCGCCACGAGGGTGAAGGTGTCGTCGGGGTCGAGGACGCGCAGGGCGAGGGCGTCGATGGAGTCGGTGAAGGCGATGCCGACGGTGTTCGTCGTGCCGGGGAGGACGCGCGCGCCGCGGGTGCCGACCGCTTCGGCGCCGTAGATCGTCGCGAGGGCGGTGATGTCACCGGCGAAGGCGAGGTCTCCGTAGACGGCGATGTCCGCGTTCTCGGCGTAGGTCTCGAAGTCGTAGCCGTCGGTGTCGCCGCCACCGAGCTCGGCGAGGTCCCAGGCCCAGTCGTCGGCGTCGTCGCGGACGCGGATCACGCCGTCGGTCCAGCCGTCGCAGTCGCCGTCGAGGCTGTCGTCGGGGGTGTCGGGGCCGTCGGGGTAGGCGAGGGCGGAGGCGTCGTCGCAGTCGTTGCCGCCGGCGTCCACGGAGACGAAGCCGTCGCCGTCGTCGTCGAGGAAGTCGGGGGAGTACGCCCACTGGTAGACGGCGCCCTCGCTGGAGTACGCGACGCTCTCGTAGGGCGCGGTCGCGATGAGCGTCGGGTAGCCGCTGGCGTTTGCCGCCACGACGAGGCCGGTGGTGAGCGCCGCACCGGAGGCGTGCCCGGCGACGGAGTGGTTGGCGGTGCTCGCGTCCACGCTGCCGACGGGCGCGGTGGTGAACACGTAGGCGACGCCGCCGCCGGAGGTCAGGAGGTTCATGTTCGGCGCGCCGATCACGAGGTCGTCCGTGCCGTCGCCGTCGAGGTCGCCCGTGGCGAGGGTGCTGCCGACGTTGGCGGCGGTCGAGGTGCCGGTGACGACGGCGTCGGCGAGGGTGGCGTCGGCGATGCAGGTCAGCCCGGGGTCGTAGACTCCGTAGGCCTTGCCGGCGTCGCTGCGGACGCCGTCCTCTGTGGGGCCGCCGACGAACAGGTCGATCATCCCGCTGCCGTCGATGTCGGCGAGGAGCAGCGCGGCGCCGAGGCGCGCGGAGGGGCTGGGGGTGGAGAACGAGCAGGCTGCGGCGATGTCGACGTCCTCGACGGCCGCGCGCGTGCCGCCCGCGAGGACGTAGACCGTGCCGGCGTTGCTGGCGCCGTCGTCCGCGAAGAGGGCGGAGACCACGAGCTCGTCCGCGCCGTCGGCGTCGAGGTCGCCGGTGGCGAGCGCGCCGCCGAGCTGGTCGGAGGGGTCGATGCCGAGGAGGGTGGCG
This sequence comes from uncultured Pseudomonadota bacterium, assembly GCA_903959175.1. Classification (GTDB taxonomy): domain Bacteria; phylum Myxococcota_A; class UBA796; order UBA796; family SXON01; genus CAJBVW01. The sequence continues at coordinate 43,494 of CAJBVW010000449.1, read as the reverse complement.
TCCGCGGCGGAGAGGGAGGCGGCGCCGGAGGGGAGTCCGGTGCCGTAGACGATGTAGACGGCGCCGGCGTCGTTGCCGCCGGTGTCGGCCGTCGGGGAGCCGACGACGAGGTCCCCGTAGCCGTCGCCGTCGAGGTCTCCCGTAGCGAGCGTCGTGCCCGCGGCCGGCGCGCCGGTGGAGAGGCCGGTCCAGGTGGCGTCGGCGTCCGCGGCGGCGATTGAACCGCCGAGGCTGCCGCCCTCCCACAGGTAGACGCGGCCGGCGCGGGTGGCGGAGCCCACGTCGTAGCCGGGGGCGCCCACGATCACCTCGTCCTGGCCGTCGCCGTCGAGGTCGTCGGAGAGGATGGCGGTCCCGAAGGCGTCGCCGTTGACCTCCCCCGTGAAGGTTGCGTCCGCGTTCGTCAGGTCGTCCGCCACGTCCGGCCGGTAGACGAGCGCGACGGCGCCCGCGGTGCGGTCCTGCGTGCCGACGAGGAGGTCGTCCGCGCCGTCCCCGTTCACGTCGCCCGCGGCGAGGGTGCGGCCGCTGTAGTCGAAGTCCCCCACGCCGGTCCACGGGGCGTCCAGATCGTCCGTCGACACCTGGGCGCGCGCGGGGCGTGCATCGGAAGCGCCGAACCACACGGTGCTGGCGTCGGTGAAGGCGGTGGAGCAGGACCAGGGCAGACCGCCGGTGGCGCCGTTGGTGCCGATCGTCGCGGTGGCGCCGACGTCGTAGGTGGGATCCCCCCAGGTGGTGTCGTCGAGGACGACCACGGCCTCGTTCCGGCCCTCGAGGAGCCAGATCTGGAAGCGGCCGTCGCCGCCGGCGCGCGCGTGGGACACGTCGTCCCAGGAGACGACGAAGGTGCGCCAGGGGTAGGTGCCGTAGGTGGCGGTGTGGACGGTGCTCGCGGCGAGGTCGTCCCAGTAGGCGGCGATGCCGGTCCACGCGGTGGACGCGTCGGGGCAGAGGCCGGTGGCGCTGGTCGTGGCGCCCGAGAAGAAGAGCACGCCGTTGGACGAGATCGTCGCCTGCGACTGGTCCACCCCGTAGAAGCGGAAGGCGAACGGGAGGTTCACGGTGACGGTGGCGTCGTCGCCGAGGACGTGGGCGTCGCCGCCGGTCGCGTCGAGCCAGGCGTGCGAGGGCCCGAGGGCGTCCGCCGAGTCGGTGTAGACGGCGCCGCCGCCGTCGGGGCCGCCGGTGCCCGCGAGCGCGAAGGGGAGGAACAGCAGGGGCACGGTCAGGGGGAGGAGGCGCACGCTTGACCTGTCAGACCCCGACTCTACCGCGTTCGCGGGCCCCTCCGGAAGCGGCGGGCGGCTTTCGCGCGCGGTTCCGGTGTGCCAGCATGCGGCCGTGACCACCTTCCGCCCGCCCGATGCTCCCGCCGAGGCCCCCGCCGAGGCCCCCCCGTCCGCCGGCGGCGTCTTCGGGCTGCTCCACGCGTGGGACGGCCTGCGCGCGCGCCCTGGCTACCGCGTCGCCGGGGTGATCGTCGGCCTCGGCCTCGCCGCCGGTGTCCTCGCGCTCCCGGCCCCCGCGGGCCTCACCCCCGAGGCCCAGCGCGCCGGCGCGATGACGGTCACGATGGCAGCCTGGTGGCTCGGCGGGGTGCTGCCCATGGCGGTCACGGCGCTCCTGCCGCTCGTCGCGCTGCCGCTGCTCGGGGTGTCCTCCACCCGCGAGGCCGCCGCCCCCTACGCCGATCCGCTGATCTTCCTCATGCTCGGCGGCATGATCCTCGCCCACGCGATGGAGGAGGTGGGCCTCCACCGCCGCCTCGTCGCCGTGCTGCTCGCCCCCGAGTGGGTCCGGCGGAGCCCGCGCCGGATCGCGCTCGCGCTGATGACCGCCGCGGCGTGCGTGTCCGCCTTCATCAACAACACCTCGTCGATGCTGATGATGTTGCCGATCGCGCTGCTCCTCGCCGAGGGTGCGGGCGGCGGCAGACGGACCCGCGCGGCGTTCACCCTCTCCACCGCCTACGCCTGCTCGATCGGCGGCGTCGCGACGCTCGTCGGCACCGCCCCGAACGCCGTGTTCGCCGGCCTCGCCGCCTCGATCGCCGGCCGGGAGATCCGCTTCCTCGACTGGATGCTCGTCGGCGTGCCCTTCGTCGCCCTCGCCATCCCGTTGGCGTGGTTCGTCGTGAACTTCGTGGCGCTCCCGGTGCCCGTCGCGTCCTCCCGCGTGCCGCCCGCCCCCGTGGCGCCCCCGTGGTCCGAGGGCGAGCGCTCCGTGCTCGTCGTCTTCGGCCTGTGCTTCCTCGCGTGGCTCACGCGCGCCCCGGTCGACCTCGGCTTCGCGCGCGTGCCCGGCTGGGCCAGCCTCCTCTCCGTGAAGGTCGACGACGGCTTCGTGGCGATCCTCGCCTCGATGTGCCTCTTCCTGCTCCCGCGCCGCACCGCCCGAACCGGCGGCGGTCACGACGACGACGGCGACGACGGCAACTTCCTCCTCTCCTGGCGCCGGGCGGCGCGCGCGATCCCGTGGTCCGCGCTCCTCCTCCTCGGCGGCGGCTACGCGATGGCCGAGGCGATCCAGTCCTCCGGCCTCTCCGCGTGGATGGCGGGCGGCACCTCCGCGCTCGCCGCGCTGCCGGGGCCCCTCGCTGCCTTCGGCATCTGCGTGAGCGTCGCGTTCCTCTCCGCGTTCACCTCGAACACCGCCACCACCCAGATCGCGCTGCCCCTCCTCGGCGCCGGCGCGCTCGCGGCGGGCGTGAACCCGCTGGTGTGGATGATCCCGGCCACCATCTCGGCGTCGTGCGACTTCACCCTCGCCGTCGGCACGCCCCCGAACGCGATCGCGGCGGAGGCCGGCGACATCGCCCCCGCGGACATGGCGTTTGCCGGGGTGATCCTCAACGTGGCGTGCGCGGTCCTCGCGGCGGGCGTGGCGCTCGTGATCGCGCCGTGGGTGTTCGGGGTCTGAAGCCGAGAGGCGGGGGCAGACGGACGCGCCCGAGCGCGCGCCGCTGCGGGATCAGCGCGGGCGGGGCGTAGGAAAACGCAGGAGGGCCGCGCGGCGTTCCACGCGGCCCTCGTCGTCACGCGGGATTAGTGCATCCCGCAGCTGTCGCCCGAGGCGACCGCGGCGCCGTCGTCGTGGCCGCGGTGCTCGTCGCGTTCGGCGTGCCGGTCGTCGCCGCGCCCGTCGCGCCCGTCGCGCCCGCCGCGGCCGTCGTAGGCGCGCTCGTGGGCCGGGCTCCCGAACGCGACGGTGGCGACATCGTAGGGCTTCACCTCGATCCACCGGTCGGCGATGTCCCGGCCCCGCTCGTCGCGCACCTCGACCTCGTGCCAGCCGACCGAGAGCTCCAGGCGCCGCTGGCCGTCCGGCGCGAGGTCGGCCATGCGGCGATCGTCGATCTCGACGGTGGCGCCGAGGAAGTGGTCGCTGTCGAGGGTCACGAATCCGGTGCGCGGCGCGTCCACGCTCCACCCGGTCATCCCGCCCACGCGGATCTCGGCGCTCTCGCGGTCGATGTACTCGCCGGTGGTCCGCCGCGCGGTCAGCCGGAAGGTGCCGGGGGCGAGGTCCGCGTACCGGGTCTGGCCGAAGGCCGCGACGGTGCGCACGAGGCCCTTGTCGCAGACGAGCTGGATCGCGATCGGCAGGGGGTTGGTCACGACGAGCGAGCCGACGCGGGGCGCCTCGGCGAGCCACCGGGGCTCCTCGAAGGGCCGCAGGTCGAGGCGGGTGCGGGCGAAGGTGCGCCCCTCCGCGGTCATCTCCAGCTCGGCCCGGCCGAGGGGCAGGGACACGATGCGCGACTCGCCGGGCTTGAAGCTGGCGTTCGGGCGGTCCCCCACCTCGAGCTGGGCGTAGAACCCGCTCTGGTTGGTGACGAGCACGCGGGCGGTGTCCTCGGCGCCGAGGGTCACCGAGACGGTGCGGCCGGGGTTCACGAAGAGCCGGTCGGTCTCGAGGACCTGGGTGGTGCCGAATTGCTTGTAATTTGCGCGGAGGATGACCTCGCCGGGCATCGCGAGCAGCTCGGTGGTGCGCCAGGCGGGCAGCTCGCGGACCTCGCCGCCGAGCACGAGGGTCACGTCGCCGCCGGACTGGTTGGTCACGACCACGCGGCCCGGGGGCGGGCCGTAGCCGCGGTGTCCCCGGGAGTCGGCCAGCGCCGCGGCGGGCGCGACGAGGACGGAGGTAGCCACCAGGGTGGCGAGGAAGGTGGGGAGCATCCTCGGGTTCATCGCAGTCTCCGTGCAGGGGGTCAGGTGCTGCACGAGGGGGAGACGAGCGGACGCGGGGGTGCATTCGCGGCGTGGGGATTTCGTGACGGATGGGGCGGGGGAGCGGGTGTGCAGGCATGTTCCGTGGGGAGCACTGAATGCCTTGACAGCCGAACGCCCGTTCAGTACGTTGCAGGGATGGACGACCTCGCGCCCCGCCAGCGGGCTTTGCTGGACTTCATCGCCTCCTACCAGGACCAGAAGGGCATCCCGCCCACGATCCGCGAGATCGGCGAGGCCCTCGGCATCAAGAGCACCAACGGCGTGAGCGACCACATCAAGGCGCTCGTGAAGAAGGGCTACCTCGAGCGCGTGGGGGACGCGCGCTCCTCCCGCGGCGTGCGCGTGTCGCAGGCGGCGCGCGGGGGCTTCCGGGAGGAGGCGACCGTCGCCGTGCCGCTCATCGGCCGCGTGGCGGCGGGCTCGCCCGTCCTGGCGGAGGAGAACTACGCCGGCACCCTCCACATCGACAGCGCGATGCTCCCGCACAACGCGCCGTCGTTCGCGCTCACGGTCACCGGCAACTCCATGATCGAGGACGGCATCCTCGACGGCGACTACGTCTTCGTCCGCAAGCAGAACACCGCGCGGAACGGCGAGATCACCGTCGTGATGGTCGATGGGGACGCAACGGTGAAGCGCATCTACCGCGAGAAGGACCGCATCCGGCTCCAGCCCTCCAACGCCGCGATGGAGCCCATCTGGGTCGAGCCCGGTGATCAGTGCGACATCCTCGGCGTCGTCGTGGGCGTGTACCGCCGCATCCGCGGCTGAGCGGCGTAGGATCGCGCCATGACGCGCCGCCGCCCCGGCCTCTGGGTCGCGATCGGACTGAACCTCGCCCTCCTGACCCTCGCGGTGTCGGTGCTGGACGCGGGCGTTTTCTTCCTCGTGACCCGCCGCGCCCTGAGTGACGCCGCCTCCGAGCTCGCGCTCGGCACGGCCGACATCCTGACGGACGAGCTCGCCGCGGTGGGCCCGGACGGCTGGAAGAAGCTCATCGACGCGCGGCGTCGCTCCGGCACGCGGGAGCTCACGCTCTACGCCACCTCGGGCGAGGTGCTCGCGGGCGAGCCGACGGCGGCCGGGCCGGACGTGCGCGCGGCGTTCTTCTCGCGGGAGACCACGACAGGAGAGGTCGACGGCCAGGTCGAGGTCATCGCGCCGGTGGGCGCCCCGGGCCCCCCGGCCGCCGTGCTCCGGGTGCGCCTCCCGCTCAACGCGACCGCCGCCCCCGCGTGGACCGTGATCGGCGCCCACGCCGTGTTCTCGGCGGTGCTGATCGTCGTGTTCGGGCTCGTGTCCTTCCGCCGGAGCCTGCTCCTGCCGATCGAGGAGCTGCGGGACGGCACGCGGCGCATCGCCGCCGGAGAGCTCGGCTTGCAGGTCAGCGAGGATGCCCCGGCGGAGATCGCGGAGCTGGCCGAGGCGCTCAACGGGATGTCGACCGCCCTGGCCGGCTACCGCGCGCGCACCGCCGAGCAGCTCGCGCGCCTCGAGGCCGCCAACGTCGAGCTGCGGCGCACACAGGACGCCCTCCTCCGCAGCGAGAAGCTCGCCAGCGTCGGGCGGCTCGCCGCTGGCCTCGCGCACGAGCTCGGTAACCCGCTCACCGCCGTGCGCGGCTACGTCGAGCTCCTCGCGCTCGGCGGGGTCGACAGCGCGGACGAGATCGTGGGGCGCTGCCAGCGCGAGGTGGAGCGCATGCACCGCATCCTGCGCAGCCTGCTCGACTTCGCACGCCAGGAGGCGCCGGAGGTCGTCGAGGTCGACGTCGCGGGCCTCCTCGAAGAGGCCGTGCGCACGGTGCAGCACCAGGGCCCCTTCCGCGCCATCGAGCTGGACCTCGCCGTGGAGGGCGCCCCGCGCCTCGCCGGCGAGCCCGACAAGCTGCACCAGGTGCTGGTCAACCTGCTCCTCAACGCGGCGGGCGCCCGCGCCACGCGGATCCGCCTCGGCGCGCGCGTCCAGGGCGGCGAGGTGTGCCTCACCTGCGCGGACGACGGCGAGGGCATCCCCGCGGAGAACGTGGGGCGGCTCTTCGAGCCCTTCTTCACCACCCGCGCCCCGGGGGAGGGAACAGGGCTCGGCCTGGCGGTGTCTCTACGGATCCTGGAGCAGCACGGCGGGCGGATCGACGTGTCGAGCGTGCCGGGGGCCGGCGCGGTGTTCACCTTGCGGATCCCTGTCGTCCGGATCACAGAGGCGGCGCCTGCTCCGTCCGTCGTTTCGGTTTAGGAGGACGACCGCCCGGGGCTCCCGGGTTCGATGCGCCGCGCGGGTCCTCCGGTTCGAGCCGCGCGCGGTTCGCGGTGGTTGCTCCCCCCTCTCTCCCTAGCGGTCTCCCTCCCGGTTGCCCCTCGACTCAAGGACGTGCGTGGCCGAGTCCGTCGCCCGAATCAAGGCCTCCCTGCGCGGCTTCGCGCGGCGGGAGCAGCGGAACCTCCTGTTGCAGGCCGGCCTCGCCGCCTTCGCGGCGTGGTGTCTCGCCTGGGCGCTCCTCGCCGCGGCCGTCAGCAGCGACGTGGCGTCGAGCGCGGAGGGCTGGATCTGGCTCGGCGGGCTCGCGCTCGCGGGCGTGGTCGCGGGCGCAATCCCCCTGCGGGAGCTCCGCGCGGCGCGCGACGCCCGCCGTCAGGCCCTGCGCGTCGAGGCCCTCCGCCCCGAGCTCCAGGGCGCCCTCCTCACCGTGCTCGACCGGGAGACGCGGCCCCCCGGCTCCCCCTCGCTCCTCGCCCGCCTCGCCGCCCGGGCCGCCGCCGCGGTCGACTCGGTCGCCCCCGCCCTCGTCCACCCCGCCGCCACCGTGCGCCGGGTGGCCGGGCTTGCCGTCGCCTCTGCGTTGCTGCTCGGTATCGCCGGCCTGGTGCTCCCGCGCGGCCCGATCGAGGCCCTCGCGGCGCTCTCCGCGCCGGACGCCGTCGCCGAGATCGCGGAGGACCTCCCCGAGGCCGACGGCCCCCGCGCCCTCCTGGGCGACATCACGCTCCGCTACCTCTACCCGACCTACACCGGCCGGGAGCCCTTCGAGGTCCCCAACTCCAACGGCGAGGTCCACGCGCCCCCCGGCACCGTGGTCGAGGTGCGCGCGCGCACCGGCGAGCCGCAGGAGACCGCCTCCCTCGTGGTGTACGAGCGCGCGCCCGCCGCGGCCGAGCTGGTGGAAGGCCGCAGCGTACGCGGCTCCTTCACGGTGGAGGGCCCCGGCGCGTGGCGCTTCGTGTTCGGGGAGCTGCCCTCGCCCGACTACGCGATCGTGCCCGACCCCGACCTCGCCCCCGACGTGTCCGTGCAGACGAAGCAGCGGGTGCTCTCGCTCGCGCTCGACGGCGAGATCTCGCTGCCGTGGACCGCGCGGGACGACTTCGGCCTCACCCGCGTCGTGGTCGAGGTCGACGAGGGCGGCAAGAAGCGCGAGGTCGAGGTCCGCGCCCCGGTGGACGTGCCCCGGGTGCTCGACGGCGTGCTCTCCGTCACCCCCGCCTCGCTGGGGCTCGCCGCGGGCGCCTCCGCGAAGCTGCGCGTCGGCGCCTGGGACAACGACGCCGTGTCCGGCAAGAAGGCAGGGTACTCCTCGGTGATCGAGATCGAGGTCCTCGGGCCGCGCGGGCGCGCGGACCGCCAGGCGAAGTACCGCAAGCTCCTCCGGGACGCGCTGGTCCTCGTCCTCGCCGACTTCCTCCTCGACCCCGCGCCCCCCGGCATCCTCGGCGCCGAGGCCTCCACCTGGGCCACCGCGGCCGCCGCCCGCTACGAGCCCTTCGACCGCCTCGTCCAGGAGGCCTGGGGCGGCGCCGAGCCCGACACCTTCGACGCCACGCTGCTCCGCGCCCTGCGCGACGACCGCCGCGGCCTCCTCTCCTTCGCGTCCGGCCTCGGCGGCACGGCGCGCATCGCCGACCGCGACCTCGCGATGCTGGTCTCCCTCCAGGGCAAGCACGTCGAGACCGTCGAGAACGGCATCCTGATGCTCGACCAAGTCATCCGCGCCGCGGCGCTCGCCACGCTCGAGGAGCTGGTGGTGCAGGCCGCGAAGGAGGCCCAGGAGCTCAAGTCCGACTTCCAGACCCTCGACAAGCCCGCCGCGCTCGCCCGCCTCGACCAGCTCGAGCGCCTCTACCAGCAGCTCGCCCGCGAGTCCGCGAAGCTCGACGACGGCGCGCTCCGCGACTTCGTCAACTCCCGCAGCGCGCAGGTCGACAGCCTGATGGACGAGATCCGAAAGGCCATCCGCGAGGGGCGGATGGACGACGCGAAGGAGCTGATGGACCGCCTCGCCGAGACCATGCAGGAGATGGCGGACCAGATCTCCGATATGCAGCAGCAGCGCCAGAAGTCCGGGGAGGACCTCCAGAAGGCGATGGAGCAGGTCAAGACGGAGCTCGAGGCCCTCGAGAAGGACCAGTCGGCCCTTCGCGAGCGCACCGAGTCTGCCCGCGAGGAGCACGGCGACGACATGCAGGAGGCGGTGGACCGCTGGAAGGAGGTCGAGCGCCTCGCCGGCGTGGTCGTCGAGCAGCTCGGCAAGCTCGACCCCGAGCTGGAACCCTTCCGCGCCACCGCGTGGAGCGGCGGCTCCGTCCTCGGCGAGGTCCGCGGGGACGCCGCCGGCCTGCACGACTCCGCGCGCGGCCGGGACCTCGACACCGCGCTCCTCCGCGCCGACCAGATGTACGGCTCCCTCGGCATGCTCGGCGGGCGCGTCTCCGCGGCGATCCGCCGCCAGAAGGGCGATCCCACCGCGCTCGCCGTGTCCGCCCGCGCCGTCGAGGCCCAGCAGAAGAACGTCCAGAAGATCCGCGAGCTCCTCGACGAGATGGCGCAGCGGCAGGCACAGACCTCCCCGGCGCTCCAGCGCGAGCTCCAGCAGATGGCGGAGGAGCAGCAGCAGATCGCCGAGCGCGCGAAGGGCACCGCCGAGAAGGCGGGGAAGGTCGCGGAGAACCTCCCGATGGACGCCCCCGGCTTGGAAGAGGGGACCCGTCGCGGCGCGGAGCAGGCGGGCCGCGCTGCCAAGGCCATGCGCGACGGCGAGCCCATGCCCGCCGAGGGCGGTCAGCGCGCCGCGGAGGACGCCTTCCGCGAGGCCCAGGACGCCCTGGACGAGGCCTCCCGTAACCTCCGCCAGATGCAGCAGGCCTCCCAGGGGCAGGGCAAGGGCGAGCGGGAAGAGGGCAAGGAAGACGGCGAAGGGGACAAGCCGGGGGACGGCGAGGACATGCTCAGCCAGGACATGGCGCTGCCGGCGCCGGAGGCCTTCCGCACCCCCGAGGAGTACCGGCGCGCGTTGCTGCAGGGCATGGAGGGCGAGGTGCCCGAGGAATACAAGACCTTGAACCGTAGGTACTATGAAGAGCTGGTTCGCCAGTAGCCTGCTGCTGCTCTCCGGAGCGGCGTGGGGCGCATCCGTGGACGAAGGGCGCGCCTGCCTGGAGGCCTCAGATCTGCCCTGCGCCGCGAGGATCGCCGCGACCGCCGGCGACAGCGCCGCCGCCCTCGCCCTGCGCGCCGAAGTGGCCTTCGCAAGCGGCCAGTTTGCCGACGCGCTCCGTCTGCTCGAGTCCGCGGGCCCGGGCGACGAGCAGCGCGCGCGCGACCTGGCGCTCTACCGCGCCACCCTCCAGGCGACGGACGGCTTCGTCACCAGCAAGAAGGGTGACGTCGAGATCCGCTACCTCCCCGGCACGGATCTGGTGCTGGTGGACGAGGCCTTCGAGGCCCTCCAGGCCGCGCATGACCGAATCGGGCCTCTCCTCGGCGGGGCGCCTCCGGGCGGCATCCGCATGGAGATCTACCCGTCTGCCGAGCGCTTCACGAAGGCGAGCGGGCTCCCTCCCGAGGCCGTCCAGACCACCGGCGTCGTGGCCCTCTCGAAGTGGACGCGCCTCCTCGTGACCAGCCCCCGCGCCCTCGGCCGCGGCTACGCGTGGAAGGACACGATCGCCCACGAGTACATCCACTACATCGTGGCCTGGCGCACCCAGGATCGCGCCCCCGTCTGGCTCCAGGAGGGCATCGCCCGCTCGCACGAGTCGCTCTGGCACCTCGACGAGCCGCCGATCCTCCAGCCCTACCAGCAGTCGCTCCTCGCCGACGCCCTCGCGAACGACACGCTCGTGCCGCTCGCGCGCATGCACCCGAGCATGGCCTTCCTCGACTCTGCGGACGAGGCCGCGCTCGCCTTCGCGCAGGTGAGCACGATGATGGTCCACCTGCGCGAGGTCGCGGGGGACGCCGCGGTCTCCGCCGTGCTCGACCGCGTCCGCGTCGGGACGGACGCCCTGAAGGCCACCGCCGACGTCGGCACCCAGGGCAACGTCGACACGTTCATGGCGGGCTGGCGCGAGCGCCTCAAGGGCATGCACCTCGTCAGCCGCAAGCTCGCGGCGATGCCCACGGTCCTCGGCACCCCTGAGGACGACTTCGGGATCGACCCCGTGCTCGCCAACCGCCGGGACCTCGCCGGGCACGCCCGCCTCGGGGACCTTCTGCGGGAGGCCGACCGCGCCGAGGCCGCCCTCGTCGAGTACAACAAGGCCATCCCCGACGGCGAGCCCGCCCCGCCGACGCTGTCCGCGCGCATGTCCGACGCGCTCCTGACGCTGAAGCGTGTGGACGACGCCCTCGCGACCCTCCGCGCGTCCGTGAGCGACTACCCCGAGTACGCCTCCACCCGGAAGCGCCTCGGCAGCATCCTGCTTTCCCAGGGCAAGCCCCGGGAGGCGCTGGTCCAGTACCGGGCGAGCGCCGACATCAACCCCTTCGATCCCGACGTGCAGGCCGCGCTGGCCGACCTCTACACGAGCCTGGGTGACCCCTCGCTCGCGGCGCGGCACGCACGGTACCGGGGGATCCTCGCGCTCGGCGGAGCAACGCCGGGGGAACACGGAGACGACGGATGACGACCCCCCTGGGCGCGGGCCCCCCCCTCGACGACGGCGCGCTGTTCGACCAGCTCGGCAAGGTGCGCGCGCGCGTGGAGGAGCAGATCGGCCGCCGCATCGTCGGCCAGCGCGACGTCGTCGAGCAGATGCTCATCGCGCTCTTCGCGCGGGGGCACTGCCTCTTCGTCGGCGTGCCCGGCCTCGCCAAGACCCTCCTCGTCACCTCCACCGCGCAGGCCCTCGGCCTCGAGAGCGGGCGCGTGCAGTTCACGCCGGACCTGATGCCGGCGGACATCACCGGCACCGAGGTCCTCGAGGAGGACCGCGCCACCGGCCGCCGGGTGATCCGCTTCGTGAAGGGGCCCATCTTCACGAACCTCCTCCTCGCGGACGAGATCAACCGCACGCCGCCGCGCACCCAGGCGGCGCTCCTCCAGGCGATGCAGGAGGGGAAGGTCACCGCCGGCGGCCAGACCTACCCGCTCGCCCCGCCCTTCCTCGTCTTCGCGACGCAGAACCCCATCGAGCAGGAGGGCACCTACCCCTTGCCCGAAGCCCAGCTCGATCGCTTCATGTTCTCGATCGACGTGGGCTACCCCTCCGAGGCCGAGGAGATCGAGATCGTGGACCGCACCATCGGCGACGAGGGCCCCGCCCCCGAGCCCGTGCTCGACCGCGACACGCTCCTCGCCATGCAGGCGATGGTGCGCCGGATGGACGTGAACGACGACGTGACGCGGTACGCCGTGCGCCTCGCCCGCGCGACCCGCCCCGGCCCGAACGCCCCCGAGGCCGTCCGCCGCTACGTCCAGTGGGGCGCCGGCCCCCGCGCCAGCCAGTTCCTCGCGCTCGGCGCGCGTGTCCGCGCCGCCCTTGAGGGCCGCGAGACCGCCGACCAGAAAGACGTGAAGCGCGTCGCCGCCGCCGTCCTCCAGCACCGCGTCCTGCTCAACTTCACGGCCGAGGCCGAGGGGCTCCGCCCCGCCGACATCGTGGGCCGCCTCCTCGAGACGGTCCCGGAGCGCTGATCCCCTTGCCGAGCCCGTCGTGACCGGACCCTGGGATCCGCGCGTCCTCGAGCGCGTACGCCACCTCCACCTGCACGCGCGGCAGGCGGTGGCTGGCCTTTTTCACGGCACGCAGCGCTCGATCCACACGGGCCACGACGTCGAATTCGCGGACTACAAGCCCTACGATCTGGGCGACTCCCTCCGCGACGTCGACTGGCGCGTGCTCGCCCGCACCGACCGCCTCGTCGTGCGCCGCTACCGCGCGGAGACCGAGCTCCCCGTCACCATCCTCCTCGACGCCTCCGGTGACCTCGGCTCCACCCCCGCCAAGCTCGACGTCGCGCTCCGCCTCGCCGCGACCCTCGCCTACCTGATGCACCTCGACGGCGAGCCCGTCGGCCTCACCCTCGGCGCGGGGGAGGGGGTGCCGTTCCGCCGCCTCGCGCCCCGCCGCGGGCGCCGCCACCTCGCCCAGCTCTTCCTGATGCTCGCGTCCGTCCGCCCCTCCGGGCGCGCCGGCCTCGACGCCCTGTTCCGCGAGGTGGGAACACACCTCCCCGCCCGTTCGTTGGTGGCCGTGGTGAGCGACTTCATGGAGGAGCCGGAGGGGTGGACGGGCGCGCTGTCCGCCCTGACGCGGCGGCGCGTCGATCTGCGCGCCTTCCAGGTGTGGGATCCGATGGAGCTCGAGCTCCGCTACGACGCCCCGCTCCGCCTCCGCTCCCCCGAGACCGGCGCCGAGCTCCCGGTCGACCCCTCCGCCGCCCGCGGCCCCTTCGGCGAGGTCGTCGGCGAGTTCTTCGGGCAGGTGCGCACCGCCGTGCACGCCCGGCGCGGCCGCCACTACGACGTGCCCGCGGGGGCCGACCTCGCGCAGGTCCTCGCCCGCTTCCTCGGCGGGGGCGCGTCGTGAGTATGGTCCTGTTGGCACCCGCCGTCCTGGGCCTCCTCGCCCTGCTCGCCGGCCCCGTGCTCGCCCACCTCTCCAAGCGCCAGCCGCGGGACCGCCGCCCCTTCGGCGCGCTCCTCCTCCTCGAGCGCCTTCAGCGCCGGCTCCACCGCCGCCGCCGCCTCCAGGACCGCCTCCTCCTCCTCGCGCGCGTGTTCGCCATCGCCGCGGTGATCCTCGCCGCCGCCCGCCCCCAGGCCCAGTGGCTCGGCGGCCCGCCCACCTTCGGCGGCACCGGCAACGTCGTCGTCCTCCTCGACGACTCCCTCTCGATGGACCAACGCGTCTCCGGCGACCCCGCCTTCGCCCTCGCCCGAAAGGACGCCGCGACCCAGATCCGCTCCCTCGCCCCCGGCGTGCGCGTCGCCGTCATCCGCGTCGGCGGCACCGCCACGATGGTCACCTCCGGCTTCACGACGGACACCTCCCTCGCCGCCTCGCTCCTCGAGTCGGTCGAGCAGTCCTACGGCACCACCGATCTGCACGGCGCCTTCACGCTCGCGCGCACCACGCTCGAGGGCGCTGCGGGCGAGCTCCTCGTCTACACCGACGAGTCCGGCGCCGGCGTGGTCGACGCCTGCGCCGGCGACATCGACCGCCTCCTCGCGCTCGGCTCCTCCATCCTCCCGCGCGTCTACGGCGGGGAGGACCGCCGCAACGTCGCCCCGATCGACGCCGTCTACGGAGACGGCCTGGAGGGCGGCACCGTCACCGTCCAGCTCGCCAACTGGGGCCCGGCCGCGCGCGAGGTCCCCACCGCCGTCATCCTCCCCGACGGCGCGCGCATCAACACCTTCGTGCCCGTCCCCGCCGCGACGGACGCCGGCCCCGGCACCGCCGAGTCCCGGGTGACCGTGCCGCGTCAGGCCGAGGGCGGCGTCGCCCGTGTCGAGATCGAGGACCCCGACCTCCCCCTCGACAACGCCCGCTTCTTCCACCTCCCCCGCATCGGCGCCAGCCGCGTCCTCGTCGTCGACGGCGACCCCGGCTCCACCCCCACCCGCTCCGAGGTCTACTTCCTCGAACGCGCGCTCGCGCCCTGGGGCGGCACCGGCGGCATCGCGGTCGACGTGGTGTCCCCCTCCGGCCTCTCCCGCCTCGACCCCGCCACGCACCGCGTCGCCTTCCTCGCCAACGTGGCGGACCCCGCGCCCTACGCGCCGCTCCTCGTCGACTTCGTCCGCCGCGGCGGCGGGCTCGTCCTCGGCATGGGCGACAACGTCACGGCCGAGCGCTACGACAGCGCCCTCGCCTCGCTCCTCCCGGCCCCGCTCCGCAAGACGCGGGACCTCGTCTCGCTTGAGTCGGACGACGGCGCCCCGCTCCGCCCGCCCGACGTCGAGGGCCTCGACCTCTTCCGCGTCTTCGCCCGCGCCGGCCGCGAGAGCTTCACCCGCGTCCACACCCGCCGCGTCATGACCACCGAGCCCCCCGCCGGCGACGACGTGAGCGTTTTGCTCACCTACGACGACGGCGTGCCCGCCCTCCTCGAGCGCCGCATCGGCAACGGCCGCGTCCTCCTGTGGACCTCCACCTTCGATCTCGGCTGGTCCAACCTGCCGCTCCAGGCCGTGTTCATGCCGTTCGTCCAGCGCCTCACCGGCTACCTCGGCGGCGAGGCCGGCGGCGCCGCGTCCACGGCGAACGGGGCGGTCGGGGCCCGCGTCTCCCTCGCGTTCCCGCCCGCCGGGGGGGACCCCGAGGTGACCGGCCCCGACGGCGGGATCGTCGCCTCCGAGCGCGCGATCGGCTCGCTCTCCTTCACCCCCGAGGTCCCCGGCGCGTACGCCGCGGTGCCGACGGGCCTGCCGCCGCTCGCGTGGGTGGCCGTCAACACCGCGGTCGGCGAGTCGGACGTGCGGCGGGGCACGAGCCTCGTCGAGGCCCAGGCGAAGATCGCCCCCGAGCGCCTCCGCCGCACCTTCGACCTCGATATCCCCCTCTTCGGCGCCGGTGTCGCCCTCCTCCTCGGCGCCGCCGCCCTCGGTCGCGGCCGGAGCGACGATGCTGCGTAGCCCCCCTCGCGTCGGGGCCGGCCTCACCCGCCGCACCCTCCTCACCAGCGCGCTCGCGCTGCCCTTCGCCCTGCGCGCCGGCGCCGTCGGCCCCGCGTCCGAGGTCGACATCGCGGAGATCCAGCTCTCCCGCGGCACGATCTCGCGCCCCGAGGCGTGGACGAGGCTGCTCTTCGAGCTCCTCCAGAGCACCTCCGTCGAGGCCGAGCCGCGCGTCGTCCAGCTCGCCCCCGACGATCCCGCGCTGTTCCGCCACCCCTTCGCCGTCCTCGCCGGCAACGACGCCCTCACCCCGCTCACCGAGGCCGCGTCGCAACAGCTCGTGCGCTACCTGTCCTACGGCGGCTTCCTGTTCATCGACGACACGACGGGCGAGCGCCAGAGCGACTTCGACACGAGCGTCCGCGCGATGGTCCGCAAGCTCTTCCCGACGCGCGCGCTCACCACGCTCCCGACGGACCACTCCGTCTACCGCGCCTTCTTCCTCATCTCCGAGCCGGTGGGCCGCGTTGCGCTGCATCGCACGCTCGAGGGCGTGGCGCAGGGAAGCATGCACCCGCTCCTCTACAGCCGGGACGACCTCTCGGGCGCGCTCGATCGCCGCGCCGACGGGTCGGACGCGCTGCCCTGCACGCCCAACGGCGAGCTGCAGCGCCGCGAGGCCGTCAAGCTGGCGATCAACCTCTTGATGTACGGCCTCACCTCCAACTACAAGCAGGATCAGGCCCACGTCGAGCAGCTCATCCGCGAAGGGCGGCTCGAATGATGGACTGGCTCCTCGGCGGGTGCTGCGGCCCCGGCGGCCGCCTCGTCTTCACCACCGAGCCGTGGATCATCGGCGTCGCGACGCTCGGCGTGCTCGTAGCGCTGATCCTCGCGGCGATCCCCCGCCCGCGAGGACGCGCCCGCATCGCCGAGGTCGCCTTCCTCACCGCGGCGGCCGGGGTGCTCCTCGGCGCCGTGGCGGGCCCGGTGTGGATCCAGGAGGGAGACCGCGTCGAGGCCGGCCGCTACGTCGCCCTGGTCGACGCCTCGCGGTCCATGCAGGTGTTGGAGGGAGATGGCACGCCGCGCTCTGACCAGGTCGCCGCGCGCCTCGCCGCGCTGCCCCCGGGCACGGAGGTCTTCGCCTTCGGAGACGGCCTGCGCCCCGGCGTCCCGATCACCTACGACGCCGGCGACACCGACCTCGGCGGCGCGCTCGCGGCCGTGGCGCAGCGCTACGCCGGCGAGAAGCTCGAGGGCGTCGCGGTCCTCTCCGACGGCATCGACCGCGGCGGGCTCCGGCGCCGGGTCCTCGGCGAGGCCGACGCCGTGCTCCCGCGGCTCAACGGCCCGCTCACCGTCTACCAGATCGGCGAGGACGGCGGCCGCACCGACGTGTCCGTCACCGACGTGCGCGCGGGCGGCTTCGCGTTCCTCCGCGCCCCCTTCGCCATCGAGGTGGACGTGCGCGCCGTCGGCACCTCCGCGCGTTCGGTCCCCGTCACCCTCACGCGGGACGGCCAGCCCGTCGGCCAAAAGACGGTCGCGCTCGACGCCGAGGGCCGCGGCACTGCCCGCTTCGAGGTCACCCCCGAGGCCGTCGGCCGCTTCATCTACGAGGCCGCCACCCCCGTCACCGCGGGGGACGCCGTGCCCGCCAACAACGCGCTCTCCCTCGCCGTGCGCGTCGTGCGCGACCGCGTGCGCGTGCTCCAGGTCTGCGGATCCCCCTCGTTCGACCAAAAGTTCCTGCGGCTCTTCCTCAAGGAGGACCCCGCGGTCGACCTCGTCTCCTTCTTCATCCTCCGCACCGACCGCGACATGGGCGCCGGCTGGGACTCCTCCGAGCTCTCGCTCATCCAGTTCCCCTACGAGAAGCTCTTCTCCAGCGAGCTCTGGTCCTTCGACCTCGTCATCTTCCAGAACTTCGACTACCGGCCCTACTTCGACAACAACGCGAACGAGCTCCTCGGCAACATCGCCCGCTACGTGAAGGAGAACGGCAAGGCCTTCGTGATGATGGGCGGAGATCGCAGCTTCGACCTCGGCGCCTACGCCGGCACCCCCATCGCCGACATCCTCCCCGTCCAGCTCGGCGTCTCCGGCGAGGCCATCGATCCCGGCGCCTTCGCCCCCCGCCTCACCGAGGGCGGCGCCCGCCACCCCATCACGCAGCTCGTCGGCGAGCCCACCGAGAACACGCGCGCGTGGGCCGGCCTCTCCCAGCTCGACGGCCTGAACCTCTCCCGCGGCGCGTCGCAAGGCGCGGCCGTGCTCCTCGAGCACCCGACCCTCAAGGGCCCGGACGACAAGCCGCTCCCCGTGCTCGCGGTCGGCGAGTACGGCGCGGGCCGCTCGATGGCGCTCCTCGGCGACTCGTCCTGGCGCTGGTCCTTCGCCGAGGCGGGGGAGGGGCGCGGCAACCAGGCCTACCTCCGCTTCTGGAAGAACGCCGCGCGCTGGCTCATCGGGGACCCCGAGGATCAGCCCGTCGTCGTCGAGGCGAACCGCGACAACTACCAGATCGGCGAAGAAGTGCGCATCACGACGAAGGTGCGCAACGTCTCCTTCGCGCCCGTCGCCGAGGCCAAGGTCGACATCACGGTGGACGGCCCCGGCGGCCGCGAGAAGCTCGAGGGCCGCACCGGCGCGGACGGCAGCGTCGCGCTCACGCTCCCCGCGTCGGATCGCGGCGCGCACCGGGTCAAGGTCGTCGCGCACGGGGCCTCCGGCGCCACGGTGGGCGAGGCCCAGACCGCCTTCGCCGTCACGACGCGGGACCCCGAGCTCGAAGAGGTGGAGCCCGACAGCGCGTTCCTCCGCACCCTCGCCGCGCGCACGGGCGGGCAGTACGTCGCCGCCGGCGAGCGTGCCGCCCCGCTTCGCGACCCCGACGCCGGCCGTCGCGTCCGTGACCGCGCCGAGACCCGCCTCTACGCCGCTCCCCTGGTCCCGCTCCTCTTCGGGCTCTTCCTGTCGATCTCCTGGTGGATTCGGAGGCGCGCCGGATATCGGTAGGGGATGAGCCTGCTCCTCGTCGCCCGCTGGGCTCCTACGCCCCGATGACGAGCTCACCGAAGCGCGCGACGATCGTTGCGCTCTCCGCGCCGACCTCGACCACGACGAGGTCCTCGCCGAGGGTCAACATCGCGACGCGGGGCTTGTCGCCGGGGACGAGCCGCACGTCCTCGATGTCGATGCGGTCGGGGCCGTCGAGCAGCGGGAACGGCTTGCCGCCCGGCAGCCATACGGCCATCGGGAGGGTGATGTCGGTGTCGCCCGTCGCTTCGCGCGTGTAGACGAGCAGCCAACGGTCGCCAACAGAACGTAGGTCCATCGCGCCGATGTCCGACTTGATGTCGAGGCGCGTGGCCTCGGTGTCGACGCCGAGCGCCTGGAAGCGCAGGCCCTTCTCGCCCTTGCCGACCCACGCGAGCGCGATCTGCTCGCCCTCGGCGCGGTAGGCGGCGGAGGTGAGGCGGCCCGGGTAGCCGGTCGGGGCGGACATGAGGCGGCCGATGCCGTCCTTCCGCACGGCGGCGACGGTGCCGCCCTTGCCGAGCAGGATCGGGTCGAGCCGGCCGCAGAAGCCGCGGTAGGTGCCCGCGGGGGCGCGCATGAGCTCGTGGAGCACGGTGCCGTCGAAGCGGTGGACCGAGAGCGCGCCCTGGCGGCCGATGCCGTAGATGAGGAAGCCCTCGCCGTCCGGTACGAGCACGGGCTTGACGACGGGCGTGTACCCGAGGCGCACGGTGCGCGGGGGGCCGAAGTTGCCGGCGCGGTCCAGCGAGAGGACGGCGAGCTCGACCCCGGCCGGGCGGTCGAGGAACACGGCGCACTCGAACCCGGTGGGGGAGGGGAGCACGGCGCGGGAGAGCACCTGGTCGATCGGGATGGCGAGGGCCTGCGAGAGGCCGCGGAAGGGCTTCGCCGAGGTGGAGACGATCGCGCGGAGGTTGAAGGCGTCCTCCCCGTCGGCGTTCTCCCAGAAGACCGCGCAGCCCGCCGCGGACACGGCAACGGAGGGGTCCTCGAAGTGGAGGTCGACGTCCGTGGCGACGGTGGCGGCGGCGGGCGCTGCCTCCACGCCGGGGGCGGCCTTGGCGAGCTTGAGGGTCTCGGGCTCGGCGATGACGTCGAAGAGGTCGACGCGCTCGAGGTTCGCGCCGGTGAGGTCGGCGCCGGTGAGGTCGACGCCGGAGAGGTCGGCGCCGGTCAGGTTGGCGCCCGCGAGATGCGCGCCCTTGAGCACCGCGCCCGCCATGCGCGCCCCGGAGAGGTCGACGCGGACGAGGCGCGCGCCGGTGGCGTTCGCGCGGAGGAGCTCGGCGTTGACGAGCTTGGACCCGGTGAGGTCGGCGTCGCGGAGGTCGGCGTTCGCGAAGCGGCTCTCGTTGAAGTCGCACGCGGTGAGGATGGCCTGGTGCAGGACGGCGTCCTTGAAGCGCGCGCCGGCGAAGCGGGCCTGGTCGGCCACGAGGCCGGTGAGGTCGGCCTCGCAGAAGTCCGCGCCGGAGAACTCGGCGCCCGCCGCGTTGGCCTTGCCGAGGTAGGCCTCGCGCAGCCGCGCCTTGATGGCGACGCAGTTCGTGAGGTTGGCGCCGGTGAGGTCCGCGCCGCAGAGGTTGGCCTTCGCCAGCACCGCCCCGGTGAGGTCGGCGCCGGAGAGGTCCGCCTTCTCCAGGTTCGCGCCCGAGAGGTCGGCTCCGGCGAGCGCCAGCCCCGAGAGATCCGCCGCGAAGAAGTCGAGGGTGACGCGCTGCCCGCGGCGCGCGTTGAACTCGTCGATCTTGCCCGCCGTCAACAGCTCGAAGAGGGTCAAACCCGAAACTCCCGGTCAGAGTGGAGGTTCCAGCTCCATCACCGGGGGGCGACGGGCGGGCGCGGCCGAGGCGCGGGGGTTCCCGCCCTGCCGGCGGCTGTCGGCCTATCCGCCCGCGGGGCCCGGGGCCACGACAAGGCGCCCCGTGTCAAGGGGCGGGAGCGACCGCCGGATCCGCGGGGGCCGGGGCGGAGGCCGGGGAGGCGGGGGAGGCGGGGGACGGCGCGAGCGCGTCCGTCCAGCCGCCGTCCCAGGGCGTCGCGTCCGCGAAGGGATCGTGCGGGGGCCGCGGGCCCGTCAGCGACACGGTCACCGGCGCGCCGGCCTCCCCGAAGCCGGCGGACGCGACGAGGGCGGCGCCGGGCATGCCGAGGGCCTCCCCGAGGCGGTCGGCGCGGACGCCGGGCTCCACGCCCACGATGCGCTCGCGGAGCCAGAGGGCGGCGGCGCCGACGGCGGTGAAGTCGGCCTGGAACTGCTCGCCGTTGAGGGTCAGGGCGCGCGTGAGCAGGCCGGAGGCGCGGGGCACGGCCGTCATCCCCTCCGGGAGCGCGCCGATGGCGGGCTTGCCGAGCCACCGCGTGCCGATCTCGCCGGGCGCGCAGACGGCGCAGGCGGGGTCGACCCACAGGTTGTCCTCGCCCACGCGCGCCACGACCAGCATCGTGTCGAAGCCGGTGAGCGAGACGGGATCGGCGTCCGCGCCGGTGAGCACCCACCCCGCGCGGAACTTCTCCTGGCCGAGGAAGCGGTGGAAGACGAGCGCGCGCTCCACCTGCGTGGCCCACCCGGAGCGCCACGCGCCGTTGAGCTGGCGGGGCCGGAGCGGCTCGGCGCCGGGGAGCGCGCCGTCGCGCAGGGACTGGACCTCGGTGAGGAGCTCGCGGAGGAGGTTGGGGCGGTCGAGGCGGTCGCGGATGGCGACGGGGACGGCCGGCTCCGGGAGGCTCTGGCGCGCGAAGCGCCAGTCGAGGCCCTTGAGGTAGGTCGCCACGTCGGGGACCACCTTGTCCGCGCCCGCGGTCGCGACGCGCCACCGCGCCACACCGCCGCTCGGGGCGTCGAAGCGGACGCCGTTCTCGACGGGGGAGACGGTGACGCCGGGGCCGGGGGAGGGGACCCACGCGACGGCGCCCTCGGGCGTGGGGGGCCCGACGAGCGTGAGCGTGCCCGGCGGGAGGGTGCGAGCGGCGAGGGGCTCGGCGCCGCGCACGGTGTAGCGGATGGTGACCTCGGGGACGCCGGCGGGGACGCGCACGCCGAGGGGCACGGGGTCGAGGCCCGGCGCGTAGAGGTCGGTGGCGCCGGCGGGGACGGGCACGATCTGGGTGGGGCCCTCCGCCGGCGGCGTGAAGCGCAGCTCCACGCGGGTCTCGGCGCGGGCGCCGTCAGCGAAGCCCCAGCCGGGGTGCCGCGCGTCGAGCGTGAGCACGCGGGTCTCGTGGACGAGGCCGACGAGCGTGACCGTCTCCGGCGCGCCGAGGCGCACCACGAGCGCGCTCCCGGGCACGCCGACCTCGAACACCGCGCGCCCGCCGACGACGAGCTCGGGCACCGCGATCTCCCAGCCGCCGCCGGGCAGCTGGCGCAGGTGGTCCTGCTTCGGCGTGCTGCGACGGGCCTCGGGGGACCACACCGTCGCGGTGACGGTGAGCGGCGCGTCGGACTCGAGCGTGACCCGGCGGCAGCCCACGGGCTCGTCGAGCGCGCGCACGACGACGGTGACGCCGTCGGGGCGCTTGTCCTGCTCGATGGCGCAGGCCGCGTGCGCGTGCGGGGCGAGGAGGATGAGGGCGAGCATGGGTCTCCGGAGCGAGGCCCGTCGTTATCCCGGGTCGGCCGCGGAAGCGGCGCGCGCGGAGGCCCCTTGACGAACCGGGCTGACAGAGGGGTGACGGACGTCGTCCGTCGGGTGGCGGACGTCCGTCAGGCGATCGCGAAACAAGCGGCGTTCGCCCATGGCCCGGTCCTTGCTCCCGGCGCCTGTGCCAACTCACTGGAGGCACCGTGAACGACCGCTCCCTGCTCCCCGACCTCCTGCCCGTGGACCCCTGGTGGGACCTCTACATGCCCGCCACCTTCGGCGAGCCCGGCGCCGTCCTCGACGCGCTCGAGGCCGCCGAGGCCATCACCCCGCTCGGCGCACGGGGGGACGTGTACGCCGTCGCCTCGCGCGCCTTCTTCGTGCTCGGCCGCCCCGTCGAGGCGGAGCGTCTGTCCGAGCAGGCCCTCCGCCTCGGCGGCGCCGAGTCCGACGCCCTCGCCACCTTCACCTGCCCGGACGGAATCGAGCGCGCGATGCGACGCCTCCGCGGCGGTGGGCGCCCGGGTCTGCGCGCGGACGCCGGGTGCGACCTCGCCGCCCTCCTCGTGCAGCTCGCGCAGATCGAGGGGGCCTCGGCCGCGATCGACGAGGCGCTGGCGGCGTGCCCGGGCCACGCCGAGGCCGCGCGCTGGCGCCGCTTCCTCGCCACGGAGGACGTGCCCACGCAGGTCCGCGCGGCGCGGGATCCCCGGCGCACACGTCGGCCGCCCCTGAGCCGGGACGCGGTGGACCTCGTGCCGACCCGCCGCACCGGCTGGTTGTCGGCAGAGCGCTACCAGCGGCGCGTCCTCGGGAGCCCCTCGGAGGCGGCGTGGGCGCCGGCGGGCACCGCGCTCGGTCGGCTCCAGGACGCGGGGGTGAGCACCTACTTCTTCGCGCTCGACCACGAGTACGCGCGGGTGGAGCCCGAGCACGCGCTGGCGGCCCTCGAGCTGAAGGCCGACACCCTCCGCGCGCTCGTGGACGAGGGACGCGACGCCGCGGAGGCGGCCGGGGCCTTCTGGCGCGCGGCCGACCTCGACCCCGAGGCCCGCCAGGACGCCGCGCAGCTCCTCGTCGCGCTCGGCACCGCCGACGTGCGGCTCGCCGGGATCGGCCTCGAGGCCGCGGAGTGGCTCGCGGCGCACCACCCCGACCGCGCGGCCCTGTGGGAGGGCTACCGCGCGTGGCTCTCCCACATGCTGGGCCTCCGGGTGGCCGCGGAGCGCGCCCGCACCGTGCTCTCCACGCGCCCGACCCTCCCCGTCGCGTGGCGCATGGCCATCGAGGTGCTGCGCGCCGAGGGGCACGCCCACGAGGCCGACGTCGTGGCCCGCGCGGCCCGCAGCGAGCCCGCCCTCGCCGGCGCGGCGCGCGAGCTGTTGAGCGAGCCGAGCCCGACGCCGCTCCGCATGGTGGTGAGCGGCCGGCTCACGCCGCGGTGGCCGCGGGCCCAGCGCGCGCGCGCCCGGGGCTGAGGGTTCACATCGCCGCGGTCGTCGCGCCGGCCTGCTCGAGGAGCGCGCGGTACCAGGCCGCGGCGCGGGCGACGCGGTCCCCGACGGCGGTGCATCCCCACACGATCACGAGGGTGCGCCGCGTCTCGGGCGTGGTCTTCGTGCGTTGCGCGTCCTTCACCGCGTTGGCGCACGGGCCCTCGGCGTCGAAGAGGCAGAGGAGCCCGGCGACGTCGATGGTCTGGCCGGAGGCGTTGAAGACGTAGGTCGCGTCCGCCGGGGCGAGGCCCACGCGCAGGCCCACGTCACCGAGCACGGCGCGGTCGAGGTCGACGACGCTGATGGGGAGGCCGCTGTGGAGGGAGACGGCGTTGCACGCGTCCACCACGGCGTTGATGGGGCCGAGGATGCCCTCCGCGGCGGCCTTGATGAGGTACTCGCTCGCAGGCTTGCTGCGGCCGGTGGGCTTGAAGCCGCCGTGACGCAACAGGTCCCGCACGGCGGCGCGCGTCGCGTCGTCGCTGCTCATGGGGGCGGCCGCGCCGTCCTGGAGGAGCGCGAGCACGTCGGGCGGGGTGGCGACCGTGCCGAGCGGCGCGGGGAAGGTCGCGGTGAAGGCGGACAGCGCGAGGAGGGGGTGCGGATCGATCGTCAGCATCGCGGCCACGTACCCGTTGCCGAGGCCGCCCGCACCGCGCCCGCTCCCCGCCGATCCGTTAGCCCCCCGCATGGACTGGATCCCCCCCACCGGCACCTGGATCCGGCGCGAGGGCGGCGCGATCGTGCGCACGCCCGCCGGCGCGCTGGAGCCCCTCGTCGAGGCCGCCATCCGCGACGGCACCGGACTCGTGCTCCTCGGCGTGTTCGGCTCCGGGAAGACGGAGCTCGCCCGTCGCGTCGGCGCCCGCGTCGGCGTGCCCGTCGTGCCGCTCCGCGTGGTCGCCCGCGCGAAGGACCGCGCCGCCACCCTCGCCGCGCTCCTCGGCGGCTCCGACGCCGCCATCCTCGACGGCCTCGACGAGATCGGCCGCCCTGACGACGACGGCGCCGCCGAGCTCGTCGCGTGGCTGACCGCCCGCGTGCGCCGCTGGGTGCTCACCAGCCGCCCCGGCCACGTCCGCACCGACGCCGCCGAGCCCGACCCCGGCCAGGTCGACTGCTTCCACCTCCCGATGGTCGAGATCGCGCCGTACCCGGTGCCGGAGGGCGCCCCCGCCTTCTGCGCGGACAACGCCGTGCTCCTGTCGTTGTGGTTGCGCGGGGCCCGCGGCGACACCCCCGCCGCGCTCGTGGAGGACCACCTCTCTGGCACCGGCGCAGTCTACGCGCTCGAGGCCCTCGCGTGGGCCTCCCTCGTCGACCCCGACCGCTCCCACGAGGGCGGATCCTTCCGCGCCGAGGACCTCGCGGGCCTCCCCGCGCGCCTCTTCGTCGAGGACCTCGACGGCCGCTGGCGCTTCGGGCACCGCTCGCTCTACGACGCCCTCGTGGCGCGTCGTCTCGCGCGCCGGCTCGCAGCGGCCCAGGGGGGCGATCCCGACGACCTCACCGGCCTCGTCCTCTCCGGCGCCATGCGCGCCTTCCTCGCGGGTGCCTTCGACGGCTGGACCAGCGACGACACATGGCTTCACGTCCCCCGCGGTAACTTCGTGAGCGGCGGCGCCCGTGGCGCGGACGAGCGCCCGCTGGTCGTCAAGCACCTCGCCCACCCCGTCGCGCTGGCCCGCTACGCCGTCACGAACGGTCAATTCCAGGGCTTCCTCGACGCCACCGGGCCGCGCCCGCCCTGGGTCGAGCGGCTCTCGCACTGGCGCGGCGGCCGGTGCCCGCCGGACCTCGCGGACCACCCGGTGATGATGCTCCGCCCGGAGGATTGCGACGCCTACGCCGCCTGGGCTGGCGCGCGCTTGCCCTCCGCCGACGAGTGGGAGAAGGCGGTGCGCGGCTGGGACGGTCGCCACTTCCCCTGGGGCGACCGCTTCGAGTCCGCCCGCGCCAACACCGCCGACTCCGGTCGCGACCGCACCGCCCCGGTGACGACGTACCCGCAATACGGCCTCTACGGCGCCATCGGCGACGCCTTCGAGTGCACGTCCGGGTACTACCGGGACCGCACCGACCGCGGCCGCGTCGTGATGGGCGGGAGCTTCGCGCACGGCCCGATCCGGGCGTCCCTCCGGCTCTCCCACACGCTCTCGGGCCGCCTCAAGATCGGCCTCCGCCTCGCGAGGGACGTTTGACCCGCGCCGCGCGCGACGCCGCGTACACGCTCCGCGGCCTCTCCTTCGCCGCCCTCGAGTGGGGTGAGCCCGACGGATCCCCGCCGGTCGTCCTCCTCCACGGCTTCCTCGACCACGCCGGGAGCTGGGCGCGCGTCGCCGAGCGCCTCACCGGTCACGTCGTCGCGCTCGATCTGCGCGGCCACGGCCACTCCGCGTGGTGCGGCCCCGGCGAGAGCTACCACTTCCCCGAATACGTCGCGGACGTCGACGCGTTGGTCGCCCACCTCGGCGGGTGCGTGCGCCTCGTGGGCCACTCGATGGGCGGCACGATCGCCACGTTGTACGCCGGGGCCCGGCCGGACGCGGTGACGCGCCTCGTCGTGGTGGACGGCATCGGCATCCCCGACGGCGGCGCCGGCGCGCGGGGGCGCATGGTCGAGTTCCTGGACGGCCTGCGCCGCGTGCGCGCGCACCGCGCTCACCCGACGATCGACGCCGCGGCGGAGCGCCTCCGCGCCACCTGGACCGGCCTGGACCCCGCGTGGGCGAGGGAGCTCGCCGAGCGCGGGACCCGCGCGGTCGAAGGCGGGTTCGCGTGGCGCTACGACCCGCGCCACCTCGTGCGCGCGGCGGCTCCGTACCGCCAGGACCAGCACCTCACCTTCCTCGGCGCGATCCGCTGCCCCGTGCTCTCCGTCCACCCGGAGCGTTCGTTGTTCCCCGCCGCCGAGGTGGCGAAGCTCGAGGCCGCGGTCCCGGACCTCACCGTGGCGGACGTGCCCGGCGCCGGCCACATGACCCAGATGGACGCGCCGCTCGCCCTCGCCGCGCACCTCGCCGCCTTCCTCGACGAGCGCGCCTAGGGACGGCGGCGCCCCGGGGTCGCGCGCCGCCGCACCGGACGTTCGCTCGCCAACGAGGCAGGTAGGACCGCGCAACGGCGGACCTCCGCCTTGACACGCCATGCTCGGTCGCGCATATACCGTGCGGCTCGGAGACCGTATGGCGATTCGCAGGCACGTTGTCATCACCGGTGGGGGGCGCGGGATCGGCGCCGAGATCGCGCGGCGCTTCGCCGCCATGGGGGACCGCATCACCGTCCTCTCCCGCACCCGGGACGAGGTGGAGAAGATCGCTGACGAGGTCGGGGGCTACGGCATCCGCTGCGACGTCGGCGAGCCCGCCAGCGTCGAGGCCGCCTTCATGGCCGCCGGCCCGGTGGACATCCTCATCAACAACGCCGGCGTCGCCCGGTCCTCGCCCGTCCTCAAGACGGACGTGCGCGTCTGGGAGGAGCACCTCAAGGTGAACCTCACCGGCTCGTTCCTCTGCGCGCTCAAGGTGCTCCCGAGCATGGCGAGCCGCGGCAAGGGCCGAATCATCAACATCGCGAGCGTGGCCGGCCTCAAGGGCTACCCGTACCTCGCGGCCTATTGCGCCTCCAAGCACGGCCTCATCGGGCTCACCCGCGCCCTCGCGGCCGAGTACGCCGACAAGGGCGTCACGGTCAACGCGATCTGCCCCGGCTACGTGGACAGCCCGCTGCTCACCGGCGCGATCCAGAACATCGTCGAGAAGACCGGCCGCACGCTCGACGAAGTGCGCGCCGAGCTCGAAGCGCAGAACCCCCAGCGCCGCTTCCTCGAGGCCTCCGAGGTCGCGTCGATGGCGGTGTTCCTCGCCTCGGACGACGCGCGCGGCGTGAACGGCCAGGCGATCTCGATCTGCGGCGGCGCGCTGAACGTCTGATGGACGGTCCCGTCGAGCCGCCGGGCTGGGCACGACCCCACGGGTACAGCAACGGCTACCGGCTGGGCAACCAGCTGTTCGTGGCCGGGCAGATCGCGTGGGACGCCGAGCAGCGCCTCGTGGGGCGCGGCGACTTCGGCGCGCAGTTCGACCGCGCCCTGGCCAACGTCCGCGCCGTGCTCGACGCGGCGGGGGTGTGGCCGGATCGTGTCGGCCGCGTCACCATCTACGTGACCGACAAGCACGCGTACATCGCGGCGCTCCCCGCGGTGAGCGCGGCGTGGCGCGCGCACTTCGGTCGGCACTTCCCGGCGATGGCGCTGGTGCAGGTCGCCGACCTCCTCGAGGAGGGCGCGATGGTCGAGATCGAAGCGACGGCGGTGTACCCGTGAGCGAGGGCCCCGTGAGCGAGGTCCCCGTGACCGAGCTGCCCTTCCGCGTCGACCTCGACCACGGCGTCGCCGTCGTCACGCTTGACCGCCCGGATCGCCTCAACGCGTTGACCTTCGCGGTCTACGCGGCCCTCGCGGCCTGGTTCCGTGCGCCCCCTGCGGGCACGCGCGCCGTGGTCGTCACCGGCGCCGGCAAGGGCTTCTGCTCGGGCGGCGACGTCGAGGACATCATCGGCCAGCTCTTCGAGAAGGACGCCGCCGGCCTCCTCGCGTTCACGCGCATGACGGGCGAGCTCGTCCGCGCGATGCGCGCCTGCCCCGCCCCGATCGTGGCCGCGATCAACGGCGTCGCGGCCGGCGCGGGCGCCATCATCGCGATGGCGAGCGACCTTCGGGTCGGCTGCCCGACCACGCGCGTCGCCTTCCTGTTCAACAAGGTCGGCCTCTCCGGCGCCGACATGGGCGCCTGCCACCTGCTGCCCCGCATCGTCGGGCACGGCCGCGCCGCCGAACTCCTCTACCTGGGGGACGTGGTCGGCGCCGACGAGGCCCACCGCATCGGCTTCCTCAACCGCGTCGTCCCCGCCGAGGGCCTGCTCGCCGAGGCCATCGGGATCGCGCGGCGCATCGCGGACGGCCCCGCCTTCGCGAACAGCGTCACGAAGACCCAGCTCGACCGCGAGATGGACGTGTCGCTCGACGCCGCCATCGAGATGGAAGCCCAGGCGCAGGCGATCTGCATGCTCCACCCGGACTTCCGGGAGGCGCACGTCGCCTGGAAGGAAAAGCGTCGGCCCACCTACCGTTGAGGCGCCCCATGCGTGACCGCTCCTTCGTCCGTCCGCTCCTCGCCTGCCTGCTCCTCGTCGGGTGCAGCGGCAACGCCGCCTCCGAGCCCGCCCCGGCAGGCCCCGACACCGCGTGGATCGCCTCGCTCAAGCCCTGGTACTGCGGCGCCGAGGCCCTCCCCCCGAAGACCGCGAAGGACGGCGCGACCCAGGCCCAGTCGCGGGACCTCGCGGTGCGCATCAAGCCCGGCACCGGCTCGTTCACCGCCGTCTTCGGCTCGGTGAACGGCATCGACAAGTCTGTCGGGAGCTTCACGCGCCTGAACGTCACCGGCACCGGCGCCGCGACGATGCGCTGGGACAACGACCAGCGCCAGAACGGGGACGTGACCCTCGCGTTCGCGCCCGACTTCTCCACCGTGACCGTCACCTGGGTGGCCGCCAAGCTGCCGCCGGGCAGCTCGCCGATGCCGACCGCGCCGACGGTGTTGACGGCCGCCGCCGGGTCCTCCGCGTGCGTCGCCGGCGGCCTCATCCGGTAGCCCGCCGTCGGGCCGGCGCCTGCGCTACAGTGCCGCTCCATGCTGACCGACCGCTACCCGTACCTCTTCGATCCCGTCCACGCCGCGCGCGAGGCCGCCGCCGCCACCTTCCGCGCCACGGGCTCCATCCGGGCCCGCGTCGAGGGGCTCGCAGCCGCCGGCCTGCTCGACCCGACGGACGTGCGCGGCCTCGCCGTCACCCGCTGGCAGCTCGCGCACGCCGACGCCCTGACGGACCTCGCGTTCATCGTCCAGGAGCTCGGCACCTTCCCGCTGCGCTCGGCGGGCGGCTTCGATGACGTGGTGGAGGCCGCGCGCACCGGCCGCTCCGTCGTCGCCTTCGCCCTCACCGAGCCCGAGGCCGGGAGCGACGTCCGGGCGCTCACGACGCGCGCCACGCCCGACGGCGCTGGCTACCGCCTCACCGGCGTCAAACACTTCATCTCGAACGCCCCCGACGCCGACCGCGCGACGGTGTTCGCGCGCCTCGACACGGGAGAGGGCCGGGACACCATCGCCTGCTTCCTCGTGGAGGATCCGCCGGCCACCCCCCAGAAGGTCGCGGGGCACTCCATCGGTCGCTTCGACTTCGTCGACACGCCAGCACGCCTCGTCTCGACGAAGGGCCTCGGCCTCGCGTTCGGCACGTTGGAGCGCTGCCGCCCCTCGGTCGGCGTCGCGGCCATGGGGATGGCGAAGCGCGCGTTCGACGAGACGTTGCGCCACGTCCAGACCCGCCGCCAGTTCGGCGCCCCGCTCTCCGCGATGCCGGTGGTGCAGGCCCGGCTCGCCGACATGGCGCTCGAGCTCGAGGCCGGCACGCTCACCGCGCTCCATGCGTGCTGGCGTCGCGACACCGCGCCACCGGGGGCCCGCACCGGCTACGAGAGCGCCATCGGGAAGGTCACGGCGACGGAGGCCGCCCAGCGCGTCATCGACGCCGCCGTGCAGCTCCACGGGGGCCTCGGCGTCGAGGAGGACAGCGTGGTCCAGCAGCTCTACCGCGACATCCGCCCGCTCCGCATCTACGAGGGCGCCACCGACGTGCTCAAGACCGTCATCGCCGCGCGATGGCTGGAGGGATCGTGAACCTCGCCGCCTACTTCCTCGACCACAACCTGCCCGCGCGCCGGGACAAGGTGGCCCTCCGCTACCGCGACGAGGCCCACACCTTCGGCGAGATGGCGACCGCGAGCTGCCGGTTCGGCACCCACCTGCGCGCGCTCGGGGTCCGCGAGGAAGACCGCGTGCTCCTCGCGTTGGACGACACCCCCGCCTTCGCCGAGGCGTGGTTCGGCGTCGTGCGCGTCGGCGCCGTCGTCGCGATGATGAACCCCGGCGTCCCGCCCAAGGACTGGTCGTACTACCTACGCTACACGCGGGCGCGCGTCCTCGTCACCACGTCCGCCTACGCCGAGGCCAACGCCGAGGCCATCGCCGAGGCCATGGGCCGCCAGCTCTCCGCGGTCATCCGTGTGGACGTCGACGCCGATGCCCTTGCCGCGCGCTCCGCCGACTGCCCCTACGGCGACACCGGCCCCGACGACCCCGCCGTGTGGCTCTTCTCGTCCGGCTCGACCGGCGCCCCGAAGGCCTGCGTGCACGCCGCGAACGACTTCATCTTCAACACCGAGATGTACGCGAAGCAGGTGCTCGGCATCCGCGAGGACGACGTGACGCTCGGCGTCCCCAAGCTCTTCTTCGGCTACGCGACCGGCACCAACCTGATGTTCCCGTGGGCGGTGGGCGCGACGACCGTGCTCTTCTCCGAGCGCTCGACGGTCGACGAGGTGATCGCCAACATCGAGCGGTACAAGCCCACGATCGTCACGAACGTCCCTACGATGATCCACCGCATGCTCGAGCACCCGCGCGCCGGCGAGCTGGATCTGTCCTCGATCCGCCTCGTGCTCTCCGCGGGGGAGGCGCTCCCCGCCGAGCTCTACACGCGCTGGATGGCGCGCACCGGCGTCGAGATCCTCGACGGCATCGGCTCCGCCGAGCTGTTCCACATCTACATCACGAACTACCCGGGGGACGTGCGCGTCGGCACCCTCGGCAAGCTCGTGCCCGGCTACGAGGCGAAGATCGTCGATGACGACGAGCGGCCGGTCGCGCCGGGCGAGATCGGGACCTTGTGGGTGAAGGGCGCG
The DNA here is from genome assembly GCA_903959175.1 of uncultured Pseudomonadota bacterium. Taxonomy (GTDB): domain Bacteria; phylum Myxococcota_A; class UBA796; order UBA796; family SXON01; genus CAJBVW01. The sequence continues at coordinate 12,487 of CAJBVW010000449.1, read as the reverse complement.
TCCAACGCCATCTGTTACCACCAGGACCGCGCCAAGACGCGCGTGACCTTCCGCGGCGAGTGGACCACCACCGGTGACCAGTTCTGCCAGGACCCGGAAGGGTACTTCGTGTATTGCGGCCGCGCGGACGACCTGCTCAAGGTCGGAGGCGTGTTCGTCTCGCCGGTAGAGGTGGAGAATTGCCTCCTCACCCACGGAGAGGTGCGCGAGGCCGCGATCGTGGGGGTGGAGAAGGACGGCCTGATGACGACGGTCGCCTTCGTCGTCGCGACGCGCCCCGCCGCCGAGCTCCCCGACGCCGACGCCCTCGCGCGCGCGCTCCAGGAGCACGTGAAGAAGCGCCTCGCGCCCCACAAGTACCCGCGCTCCGTGCGCTTCCTCGACGTGCTGCCCCGCAACGACCGCGGCAAGGTCGCCCGCGCCGAGCTCAAGAGGATGTGCTGATGCGGCTGGCCGAGCGCACCTCGCCGCACGCCGGCCTCCACGGCGCCTGGGCCCTCCTCCCGCTCGGGAGCTGCGAGGCCCACGGCCCCCACCTCCCGCTCGACACCGACGTGCGCATCTCCGAGGAGATGGCCGTGCGCGCGGCGCGTCGGCTCACGGCCGGCGGCGTCCCCGCGGTCGTCCTCCCCACGATCCCCTACGCGATCACCACGAGCGCGGCGTCCTTCCCCGGCACGATCACGGTGCCCGGAGACGTGGTGGGCGCCCTGATCGTGGAGGTGCTCGCCTCCGCCGCGGCGCAGGGCGCCGTGGGCGTCGCCCTGGTGAACTCGCACTTCGAGCCCGCCCACAACGTCGCGCTCTTCCACGCCCTCGACGCCGCGCGCGCCCGCACCGGGCGCCCCGTCGTCTACCCGAACCTCGCCTCCCGCCGCTACGCCGCGCGCCTCGGCGCCGAGTTCGCGTCCGGGGCGTGCCACGCGGGCTCCTTCGAGACCTCGCTCGTGCTCGCCGTCCGCCCGGACCTCGTGAGCGACGTGCGCCACGGCCTGCCCGAGGTCCCCATCGATCTGGCGGCCGCGCTCCGCTCGGGGGCCAAGGACTTCAAGGAGATGGGCGCGACGGAGGGCTACTTCGGCCAGCCCGCGGCCGGCACCGCCGAGGAGGGGAACGCGCTGTACGACGAGATGGCGACGATCATCGAAGAAGCCGTGCTAGCTGCGCGTACGCCGTAAGGAACCCCTCCCGCCGGACGTTGTCCGTCCGACCACACGGAGCCTCGCCATGTCCGCACCTCCCCGTCTCGGCGCCCTCGGCGCCCTCGCTGCGCTCGCTTTCTCGCCCGCCGCGCGGGCCGGGATCCCGGAGGCGGAGGAGCCGGTCAAGGTCATCCCCGTCGAGATGTCCTTCGTGACGGAGCGCGGTGCGGAGGGCCTGGTCGTAAAGATGTACGCCAAGAACACGTCGAACGGCGTGATCAAGATCGACGACAACCCCTCGGTCCAGAGCGCGGGCGTGCGCGCCGCCGACGGAACGTTGACCGAGCTCGAGCTTCTCCCCACGATGGAGATGATGAGCCGCGCCGGCCCGCGCCGCGTGTGGATGCCGCTCAAGCCCAACGAGACCCTCTTCGTCGGATCCGCGACCTTCCCCCTCGGGGAGGGGCAGCACCTCCCGGTCGGCGGCCTCGAGCTCTCGGTGAACGTCATCGCGCCCGACGCGTGGAACGTCGTCTCGAAGACCCTCCCGCTCACCGAGCCCGGGACCTGATGCTCCGCGGCGGCGCGCTGGACGGCTTCCTCGGCGCGCTCCGCGACTGGCCCGACGCCGACGGGAGGCCCCTCGGCGAGCGCGCGTCGCCGCTCTACCCGCCCGATACCCGTCGGATCGCGTGTCCGCACGTAGGCAGCCGCGCGGGCCTCCCGATGAACGTCACCGCGCTCGCGCAGGTGCGGCCCCACCGCGACCGCAACCTCGCGACCCTCGCCGCGGCGTGCGGGCCGGCGCCGACGGTCGCCGACGTGTTGTGCGCATGTTCGGCGCTCGTCGCGGCCCCGGTGGTGTGCCGGATGGCGGCGCCCGACGCGCCGATCCCGGTCGAGGTCGCCGCGCTCTACAAGACCACCATCGGTTTTCACCAGCTCCTCGTGTCGCTCCTCCTCGACACGCAGGGGCTCGCCGCGTTGCCCGCCTCCGAGCTGGATGATTCGGACGCGCTCCTCGCAGCGCTCGAGGCCGGCGGCTGGCTCGTCGGCACCGTCGAGGTGTGCGCCGGCGCTCCCGCCGACTTCGCCGCGACGTGGGACGTGCTCACCGGCCGCCGCGCGCCGCCCGACGTCGCGCCGTATCCGACGCCGCGCGGCGCCTGGGCGGTCGAGACCACCGGCCTCGCCGTGGCCCTCGTGCTCGCCACGGCGGACCTCCTCACCGCCGGAAACCGCGACGGCATCGAGGGCTTCGGGGCGCCCGCACCCCCGATCGCCACCTGGCCGCTCGGCGCGCGGCTCTGGCGGCAGCGCCCGACCCCGTGGCTCGTCGCCGCCACCGCCCGCGCCGACCGCACCGCGTCGCAAGCGGCGCGCCTGTTCACGACCTGCCCTCCCGCGGTGGCGCGCTTCCTCGCCGAAGCGCCGGCCGTGACGGATCATCGGGAGTTGGAGGCGCTCTATCTCTCGCTCGTCGCCGAGCCGGACGGGGACCGTTAGTCGAGGCCGAGGGGGCGCACCACGTCGACGGCGGCGATGGCGCCGGCGCGATCGACGTGGCGGTGACCTCCGCGGAGGACTCGTACGTCGAAGCCACGTAGCCGGGCCCTCTATTCGTCGCGTCCGGTCACCACCCCGCGCGGGCGGGTTGCCCCACCCCCGCGAGGACGCTAAACGGCGCGCGCTCTCGGGGTAAGCATGGGTGGCATCCTCCTCCTGGAAGACGGTCGTTCCTTCCGGGGCGAAGCCTTCGGCGCCCCGGCGACGAAGGTGGGCGAGATCGTCTTCAACACCGCGATGTCCGGCTACCAGGAGGTCCTCACGGACCCCTCGTACCGCGAACAGATTGTCGTGATGACGACGGCACACGTCGGTAACTACGGGGTCAACGCGGAGGACGACGAGTCCGGGCGCGTCCAGGTCGCCGGGTTCGTCGCCCGGCACTTCTCGCCGATGGCCTCGAATCATCGCAGCGAGGGCACCCTCGCCGACTACCTCGAGGCCGCTGGTGTTCCCGGCGTGCACGGGATCGACACGCGGGCGCTCGTGCGGCACATCCGCACCAAGGGCGCGATGCGCGCAGCCATCAGCACCGAGGACCTCGACGAGGAGACCCTCCGCGCGCGCATCTTCGACTGGCCGGGCATGGTCGGGCGGGACCTCGTGAGCGAGGTCTCCACGCCCGTCCGCTACACCTTCGCGGAGGGCGCCGGGCAGCGCATCCACGTGCTCGACGGCGGCGTGAAGCGCAACCAGCTCCGCCTCTTCGCGCAGGCCGGCTGCCACGTCGAGGTCTTCCCCGCGACGGTGACGGGCGAGGAGCTCGGAGACGGCGCCGACGCCGTGTTCCTCTCCAACGGCCCCGGTGACCCCGCCGCCCTCCCCGGCATCGTCGGAGAGGTCAAGAAGCTCCTCGGGAAGAAGCCGCTCCTCGGCGTCTGCCTCGGCCACCAGATCCTCGGCCGCGCGATCGGCGCCGACACCTTCAAGCTCCGCTTCGGCCACCGCGGCGGGAACCACCCCGTCCGCGACAACGAGACGGGCCGGGTCGAGATCACCAGCCAGAACCACGGCTTCTGCGTCGACCCCGCCGGGATCGAGCGCGCGGGCGGGCGGGTCACCCACGTGAACCTGAACGACGGCACGCTCGAGGGCTTCTGCCACGCGGACCTCGGCGTCATCGCCGTGCAGTTCCACCCCGAGGCCGCGCCGGGCCCGAACGACTCCGCGCACCTCCTCCTCGACCGGTTCCTGAAGTTCGCCAGTTCGTCCACCCGGAAGGCCTGACATGCCCAAGCGCACCGATCTGAAGAGCATCATGGTGATCGGCTCCGGCCCCATCGTGATCGGCCAGGCCTGCGAGTTCGACTACTCCGGCACCCAGGCCTGCAAGGCGCTCAAGGCGCTCGGCTACCGGGTGATCCTGATCAATTCGAACCCCGCCACCATCATGACCGACCCCGACGTGGCGGACGCGACCTACATCGAGCCGCTCACGGCCGACTTCGCGGAGCAGATCGTCGCGCGCGAGCGTCCGGACGCGATCCTGCCGACCGTCGGCGGGCAGACGGGGTTGAACCTCGCCCTCGCCCTCCACGAGCGCGGCGTCCTCGCCAAGTACGGCGTCGAGCTCATCGGCGCGAAGCCCGAGGCCATCGCCGTCGCCGAGGACCGCGAGCTCTTCAAGGCCGCGATGGAGGAGATCGGCGCGGGCGTGCCCAAGGCCGGCGTCGCGCGCACCGTGGCGGAGGCTGAGGCCATCGTCGTCGACATCGGCCTCCCTGCCGTCATCCGCCCCTCGTTCACGCTCGGCGGCTCCGGCGGCGGCATCGCCTACAACCTCGATGAGCTGCGGGACATCGTCGCCCAGGGCCTCGACCTGTCGCCCACGCGGCAGGTCCTCGTCGAGGAGAGCGTGATCGGCTGGAAGGAGTTCGAGCTCGAGGTCATGCGCGACCTCGCCGACAACGTCATCATCGTCTGCTCCATCGAGAACGTGGACCCTATGGGCGTCCACACCGGCGACTCCGTCACCGTCGCCCCCGCGCAGACCCTCTCCGACCGCGAGTACCAGGCCCTCCGGGACCTCTCCCTCCGCATCATCCGCCGCATCGGCGTCGAGACCGGCGGCAGCAACATCCAGTTCGCGATCTCGCCCACCACCGGCGAGATCCGCGTCATCGAGATGAACCCCCGCGTGTCGCGCTCCTCCGCGCTCGCCTCCAAGGCCACCGGCTTCCCCATCGCCAAGATCGCGGCCCAGCTCGCCGTCGGCCTCACCCTCGACGAGATCGGCAACGACATCACGCGCGTCACCCCCGCCTGCTTCGAGCCGGCGATCGACTACGTGATCGTCAAGATCCCCCGCTGGAACTTCGAGAAGTTCCCCGGCGCCGGCCGCGGGCTCGGCACCCAGATGAAGAGCGTCGGCGAGGTCATGGGCATCGGCCGCACCTTCGACGAGGCCCTCGGCAAGGCCATCGCCTCGCTCGAAGGCGGCTACCCCGACGTGCGCGGCATGGACGACACCACCCTCCGCGAGCGCATCGCGCTCCCGACGCCCGACCGGCTCGCGGCGCTCCTCGAGGGCCTCCGCCGCGGCTACACCACCGCGTCCATCCACGACACCTCCCGCATCGATCCCTGGTTCCTCGAGCGCATGGCCGCGCTCGTGCAGGCCCAGGTCCGCTTCGAGGGCCGGCCCCTCTCCGCCCTCACCGCGGAGGAGCTCCGCGCCGCCAAGCGCGCCGGCGTGACCGACGCCGCCCTCGCCCGCCAGACCGGCGCCTCCGAGGACAAGGTCACCGCGCGTCGTGAGGCGCTCGGCGTGTTCCCCGTCTACAAGCGCGTGGACACCTGCGCCGCCGAGTTCGAGAGCTTCACCCCGTACCTCTACTCCTCCTACGAGGACGAGGACGAGGCCGGCGACATGGACAAGCCCCGCGTCGTCGTGCTCGGCAACGGCCCCAACCGCATCGGCCAGGGCCTCGAGTTCGACTACTGCTGCTGCCACGCCGCCTACGCGGTGCGCGAGAAGGGCCTCGCGGCGGTGATGGTCAACTGCAACCCCGAGACCGTCTCCACCGACTACGACACGTCCGACAAGCTCTACTTCGAGCCCGTCACCGCCGAGCACGTCCGCGGCGTCGTCCACCGCGAGCAGCCGCTCGGCACGATCCTCCAGTTCGGCGGCCAGACGCCGCTCAAGCTCTCCCACCGGGTCGGTACCGTCCTCGGCACGCAGCCGGACGCCATCGACGTGTGCGAGGACCGCAAGCGCTTCGCCGCCCTCCTGAACCGCCTCGGCATCCGCCAGCCCGACGGCGAGATGGTGGCCGACCGCGAGGGGAGCTGGGGCGCCGCCGCGCGCCTCGGGTTCCCGCTCCTGGTGCGCCCGAGCTACGTCCTCGGCGGCCGCGCGATGAAGATCTGCTTTGACGAAGCCGACTTCCACGCCGCGGTAGACGAGGCCATCCGCGTCAGCGAGGACCACCCGCTCCTCATCGACCGCTTCCTCGAGGGCGCCGTCGAGTACGACGTGGACGCCCTCTGCGACGGCACCGACGTGCACGTCGTCGGCATCATGGAGCACATCGAGGAGGCCGGCGTCCACTCGGGCGACTCCACCACGATCTTCCCCGCGATCCAGCTCTCCGCCGAGAACCGCAAGGAGATGGAGGACATCGTCCACCGCATCGCGCTCGAGGTCGGCGTGATCGGCCTCGTGAACGTGCAGTTCGCGGTCCAGGCCGGCGTGGTCTTCGTCATCGAGGTCAACCCCCGCGCGTCCCGCACGGTGCCTTACCTCGCCAAGGCGACCGGCATCCCCGTCGCCAAGTACGCCACCCGTCTCGTCCTCGGCGAGAAGCTGAAGGATCTCGGGGACCTGCGCCACTGGGGCAAGGGCATGTACTTCGTGAAGGCGCCGGTGTTCCCGTGGCGCCGCTTCGCCGGCGTCGACACCATCCTCGGCCCCGAGATGCGCTCCACGGGCGAGGTCATGGGCGCAGGCTGGAGCTTCGGCGAGGCCTATGCGAAGGCGCTCATCGCGAGCGGCATGACGCTCCCCACCGAGGGCGGCGTGTTCATGTCCTTCCGCGACGGGGACAAGCACGAGGCCCCGCCGATCGCCGGTGCGCTGCGCCAGATGGGCTTCAAGATCTACGCCACCGGCGGCACCGCGCGCACCATCGCCGCCGCCGGCATCGAGGTCGAGCGCGTCTACAAGGTGCGCGAGGGCCGCCCCGACGTGGTCGACCTCCTGAAGAACGGCCACATCCAGCTCGTGATCAACACGCCCCTCGGCAAGAAGGCCCAGTACGACGAGGCCGCCATGCGCCTCGCCGGCCTGCGCTTCGGCGTGCCCTGCGTCACCAACCTCCAGGCGGCCCGCGTGCTGCCGGCCGCGATCCGGAGCCTCAAGGCCGGAGAGCTGCGGGTGGTGAAGCTTCAGGAGATCAAGCGGCCGGTGTAGACGGGCGCCGCGGATCCGTCAGTGGATCCGCGCTGGCTCCTCCGTCGGCCTCCAGCGGGGTGTCCGTCGTGCAGCACGCCGGGGACGGCGTCATGATGTCCTTGACCTTTCTTCGGGTCTCCCTCTGTCGGGGAGATAGGCGCATTCAGGCTCGTGGCGAGCCCCGCGTCGTCAGCCCGGCGCGCACGTCGAGACGCCTGCGCCGACCACGTCGAAGCCGACGTCCTCGAGGACCGTCGTCATCCCGCCCATGCGCGTGACCTTGATCACGTCGGTGCTGCTGCCCATGCCGTACTCGCGGACGAAGACGTAGAAGTCGCCGGACCACGTCGCGAACGCGAAGGTGTCGATGTCGCCCGGGTCGGGGAAGCCGGGCATGCGGATCGTCTCGACGGTCGCGCCGGTGGTGGTGTCGAGCTTCACGAGCTCGGCGGGGCTCTCGAGGGGGAGGATCGCCCAGAGCTCGCCGTCCGCGTTGCCGGTGAGCTCGGACTGGCTCGCCATCCGGCCGAGCGGGGTGATGGTCCAGGTGGAGGGGTCGAGGATGCCCACCGAGGTCGCGTTCGCGACGTAGAGCTGGTCGCGCCAGGTGTCGCTGCTGTCCGTCGCGTAGCCCATGCCGAAGCTGTCGAAGCGGCGGTCGGCGTAGCTGGTCGCGCTGCAGCGCATCGTCGCGAGGTCCAGCGCGTAGACGGAGTTGTCGGCGTAGCGCACGTAGGCGACGCCGTCGCGGCTCACGGCCATCGAGCCCGGGGTCTCGCTCGTGCCGCAGGACACGCGCCCGAGGGACGTGAAGGCGAGGGCGTCGGGGTCGAAGGTGTAGAGGGTGCTGTCGTCGCGAGAGAGCACGTACACGAGGTCCGCCGTGTCGGTGCAGTCGTCCGCGGGCGGGGGATCGTCCGGCACGTCGGTGTCGGGGGTCTCCTCGGCGGTGTCCTCGGGGGGCACCTCGGTGTCGGCGGTCTCCTCCTCGTCGGGGGGCGCCGCGGAGTCGGTCTCCTCCGCGGTGTCGACGATCGGCTCGACGGCGGTGTCCTCGTCTTCCGGCGTGTCCTGGGGCTTCTGCACGCCCGCGAGCCCGAAGTCCTGCGAGCAGCCGAGGATGGAGAGGAGGAAGACCATGTGAAGTCCCGGTGACGGATGTGATCTACCGGGCGCGGCAATTCTACGAAAGCGGTTCTTTTCGGTCGACTCGTTCAGATTTGTTGATGCTCGCCAGCGCGAGCTCCATGAACAGCGCGGCGGCGCGGCCCGGGCGCTCGTCGCGGCGGGTGATGAGCTGGGGAATGTAGGTCCAACGGTTGCCTTCCGGCAGGTCGATGATCACGAGGGCGCCGCGGGCGAGGTCCTCCTCGGCGAGGTGGAGGGGCATCCAGCCGAAGCCGACGCCCGCGCGGAGGGCCGCGCCCTTGGTGTGGAAGTCGGCGAAGCGCACGACGCGGCTGGTGCCGAGGAACGACTGCCGGGGCGTGCTCGCGAAGGCGGAGGACGAGTCCTTCACGACGAGGTCCACGTGGGCGGAGAGCGCGTCGCGGGTGAGGCCGCGGGCGGCGGCGAGGGGGTGGGCCGGCGCGGCGACGAGCACCATCTCGAGCGGCGCGAGCGGCGTGCCCTTGAGGCGGCCGCCGTCCTCGAGGCCGAGCGCGATCATGAACTGTGCCTGGTCACGGTCGAAGCGCTCCAGCACGCCGTCCTGGTACTCGACATCGATGCGGATCTGCGTGGGGATGGCGCGCGCGCCGAACACGGCGAGGGCGTCGAGCAGCGGCGTGACCGGGACGACGCCGTCGACGACGATCTGGAGGTCGGGCTCCCACCCGTCGCCGAGGATGGTGGCGAGGTCATCGAGCTTGCGGGCGCGCGCGAGCAGGTCCCGCGCCTCCGCGAGCAGGTGGCGACCGGCGGCGGTGAGGCTGGCGCGGTGGCCCGAGCGGTCGAAGAGGGCGACGCCGATGCCCTCTTCGAGCGCCTGGACGGCGTAGCTCACCGCCGAGGGCACCCGGTGCAGCTCGCGCGCGGCGCCGGCGAACGAGCCGGTGCGCACGATGGCGTCGAGCACGAGGAGCTGGTCCAGGGTGAAGCGCGCGGCCTGCGGCATGCCTGATCGTACCGCGCCTCCGCCGTCAGAACGTGAACCCCGTCGCGAAGTCCACTCGCGGCTCGATCGACATGCGCCCGTGATCGCCCATCCCGAGCCACGCCCCGGCGCGCCCCTCGATCGTGAACAGCGACAGCGACACCTTCATGCCGGCCATCGGGCCGAAGCGCGTGCGGTCGACGCTCAGCCGCAGCAGGTCGGGGTTGGTGAAGCCCACCTGTCCGCCCAGGAACAGCCCGTTGTCGAAGGTCCCGACGACGTAGTCCCGCAGCTGCAGGCCCACCTCGCGGTCCCGCTTGGCGCCGATCTCCCGAAGGACGTGCTGCAGCGACATCGAGCTGGTGATCGCCACGCTGCGGGTCTCACTGGTGCGCACCTCACCCGTCACGTCGAGCGTCGGCGCGCGCGCGTCGAGGAGGCTCAGCGGCGACACGGTCACCGAGAGGTTCCGGTTCATGCCGTACTCGCCCGACCAGTCGTTGCGCAGGTCTTCCGCGCTCCCGGCGAGGGCGGTCGTCGCCCACCCCGCCCCGAGGCACGCGCACAAGAGGCCTCTCCACATCTCCCCTCCACGATTGTTGGGGACGTAGGCACTGGATCGTGCTCAGTGGGCCCGCGGCGCGCCCCGGTGACATCTCGGCGCGCCGCGTCGGACGGGCTCCCGGGGATAGGGGGCGGGGCGGGCCGCGGAACGTGCGCCCGAGGAGGATCCTGGCATGGCGGTGACGGCCCCCTCGTCCGAGCGCCCGGCGGGCACGAGCACCCCCGCCGGTGGAGACGCCCCTGCGCGCCCCGACGGCGGGGCCTGGCGCAGCGTCCCCCGTACGGTCGCGCGCGCACTTGGCCTCGTGGCGAGCACCAGCCCGGGCTCCACCGTGGCGCTCGCCGTGCTCACGCTCGTCGCGGGCGTGCTCCCCGCGGGCATCGCCTACGTCGGCAAGCTCATCGTGGACGCCGTGCTCGCCTCCGGCGGCGACCCCTCCGCCGGCCTCCGCGCCGTCGGCATCGAGGCCGTACTCGTCGTCGCGCTCGCAGCGGTCCAACGTGGCCTCTCCATCACCGAGTCGCTGCTTCGCGCCCAGCTCGGCCAGCGCGTCAACGTGCTCATCCTCAAGAAGGCGCTCACCCTCGACCTCACCGACTTCGAGGACGCCACCGTCTACGACCGGATGTCACGCGCCCGCCGCGAGGCCTCGTCCCGCCCGCTCGCGCTCGTCCGCCGCGTGTTCGGCCTCCTCCAGAACCTCGTCTCGCTCGTCGGCGTCGGCGTCCTGCTCGTCCCTTTCTCGCCCCTGGCGGTCGTCGTGCTCATCGTGGCCGCGGTCCCCGCCTTCTGGGCAGAAGCCCGCTACTCCGGCGAGGCCTTCCGGCTCTTCTCGTGGCGCACCCCCGAGACGCGCGAGCAGGCCTGGTACGAGACGGTCCTCGCGCGCGAGGACTACGCGAAGGAGGTCCAGCTCTACGGCCTCGGTCCCTTCTTCCTCGGGCGCTACGAGGCCATCTTCGACACCTTGTACGCGGCGGATCGGGCGCTCACCATCCGGCGCGGCATCGGCGGCTACCTCGTCGGCCTCGTGAGCACCGCGGCCTTCTACGGCGCCTACGCGTGGATCGCGATCTCGGCGGTGCGCGGCACCATCACGCTCGGCGAGATGACCATGTACCTCCTGCTCTTCAAGCAGGGGCAGAGTGCGCTCTCGGCCAGCCTCTCCGCGGTCGGCGGCATGTACGAGGACAGCCTCTACCTCGCCAACCTCTACGCCTTCCTCGAGATGCCCGTGCGCGTCTCGTCCGGCACCGCGGTGACCGGCCCCGACGCCGCGGACGGCCTCCGCTTCGAGGGGGTCTCCTTCCGCTACCCGGGCGCCGCGAGCCTCGCGCTCTCGGACGTCTCCCTCCACATCCGCCCGGGCGAGAAGCTCGCGATCGTCGGAGAGAACGGATCTGGTAAGACGACGCTCATCAAGCTCCTCACGCGCCTCTACGTCCCCGAGTCGGGCCGCATCCTCCTCGACGGCCGCGAGCTCTCCGAGTGGGACATCACGACGCTCCGCGCGCGCATCGGCGTGATCTTCCAGGACTTCGTGCGCTACCACATCTCCGCAGGCGAGAACATCGGCGCGGGGGACGTGTCCGCCATCGACGACGAGGCCCGCCAGCGCGACGCCGCCGAGCGCGGTCAGGCCCTCCCGTTCCTCTCCGCGCTACCGGAGGGCATGAAGACGCGGCTCGGTCGCTGGTTCAAGAACGGCCGCGAGCTCTCGGGCGGCCAGTGGCAGAAGGTGGCGCTCTCCCGCGCGTTCATGCGGAAGGGGGCCGACATCCTCGTCCTCGACGAGCCCACCGCCGCGATGGACGCCGAGGCCGAGGCCCAGATCTTCGAGCAGTTCCAGGAGACCGCGAAGCACCAGATGGCGATCCTCATCTCGCACCGCTTCTCGACGGTGCGCCGCGCCGACCAGATCGTGGTGCTCGAGGGCGGGCGCATCACCGAGGGCGGCACGCACGCGGAGCTGCTCGCGCGGAACGGGCGCTACGCGCGCCTCTTCACGCTCCAGGCCGAGGGGTACAGGTAGAGAGGGGGGAGGTCCGGTGCGCACACTTTTCGTCGGCGATGTCCACGGGTGCAGCCAGTCGCTGCGCGCCCTCCTCACCGAGGCCCGCGCCGACCGCGTCATCCTGCTGGGTGACCTCTTCGCCAAGGGCCCCGACCCGCGCGGCGTGTGGGACCTCATCGTCGAGCACGACTGCGAGGCTCTCCTCGGCAACCACGACGCGCGCCTGCTCGACGTGCTCAACATCCCCGGGGACAGCGCGCACCACCGCGCCGCCCGCGCCCTCCCGGAGGTCGCGCTGGAGTGGACCGCGCGCCTGCCGCTGTTCCTCTACGGGCCGTGTTGGATCGGCGTGCACGCCGGCCTCCACCCCGAGCTCGGCGTCGCCGGCACGACGCGCGGCATGGCGATCACGATGCGCCGCTGGCCGGACGACCTCGATCCCGCCAACCCCTTCTGGTTCCAGCTCTGGAAGGGGCCCGAACGCGTGTTCTACGGTCACGACGCCGTGCGCGGCGTCCAGCTCCACCCCCGCACCGTCGGCCTCGACAGCGGCTGCGTCTACGGGAACGCCCTGTCCGGCTACCTCCTGGAGGAGGAGCGCGTGATCCAGGTGGAGGGACGCCGGTAGGTTGGGGGGGGGGCGTCTGGGCGCGACCGCCGGGCGCGGACGCCCGGCGGTCGGGCCCTTCCGGGCGCGGCCTTCGGCCTT
>CAJBVW010000448.1 GCA_903959175.1 uncultured Pseudomonadota bacterium | reverse complement strand
CGTGTACCTCGCCGACATGGAGGGCGCGGGTGGCTTCAAGCGCCGCGTCGCGCTCAAGCTGCTGAACGACGCCTGGGACCCAAGCAGCGACGCCGGCCAACGGATGCGGGACGAGGCGCGCCTGCTCGGCCGGCTGGATCACCCGAACATCGTGCGTGTGGACGACCTCGTCCGCGTGAACGGCAGATGGGCCCTCGTGATGGAGTACGTCTCCGGCGCCGACGTGGAGGCCGTGTACGCGCTCGCGGAGAAGGCCGGAGAGCCCATCCCGGCGCGCGCCGCCGTCGAAATCTGCGCCGCGGCGGCCGCGGCCCTCGTGGCCGCCTGGGAGACCCCCGGCGAGACCGGAGAGCCGCTGCGCGTCGTCCACCGCGACATCAAGCCCTCGAACGTGCGGCTGACCGACGCCGGAGCGGTCAAGGTGCTCGACTTCGGCGTCGCGCGGGCCGAGTTCGCCGGACGCGAGGCGCACACCGAGCGCGTCCGGTACGGTTCGCTCGGGTACATGGCCCCCGAGCGAGTCCTGGGCGGTCCGGACGCCGCCGCGGGGGACGTCTACGCGCTCGCGGTGATGGCGTGTGAGCTGATGACGCTCCGCACGTTCGGCCGCGCCGAGCTGGCGCTCGAACGCCAGGCCATCCAGGTGGACACCGCCCGCGACGCCGTCGAGGCCGTGGTCGGAGACGGGCCCCTCGCCGTCCTCCTCGCCCGCTCCCTCGCGTACACGCCGGAGGATCGCCCCTCCGTCTCCGAGCTGGAGGCCGGCCTGCGGGCCCTCGCCCGCGACCTGCCTGGCGAGGATCTCTCGGCGTACGCGCGACGGATCTTACCCCAACTCGCGCAGAGCGCGACGCGCGCTCCCGCGCTGACGGGCACGGTCCTCGAAGAGTCCGCGAGCGGCGGGAGCACCTTCGACGCGCCGAACCGGGTGGCCTCCGCCACCCTCGTGTTCGACCCCCTCCACTTGTCGGAGACGACGTCCCTGCCCCTGGACCCGCCGGCGCCGCCGCCGCGAGCCGCGGTGCCCTACGCCGTGGCCGGCTTCATCGGGGTCCTCCTCCTCGGCGCGCTCGGCTACGTCCTCCTCACCCGCGAGCCCGCCCCCTCGATCGTGGACGCGCGCGTCCCCCCCGCGCCCTCGGTCGCCGCTCCCCTCCCCGCTCTGGCGGCCGTCCCCGCGGTCGCCCCGCCCACGCCGGCACCCGCACCCGCCGCGGAGCTCGCGGCGGAACCGGACCCGATCGGACGCACGGCCGCCGCGCGCACCCGCCGCGCTGAGCTTGTGGGTGCCACCGCCCCGGCACCCGAGGCCCCCGCCGCGGTCGCGCCGGACCCGGCCGAAGTCCAGGCGTCGGCCAGCTCGGACCCGACGCGCCTTCGCGCCGCCAAGTTCACCGTCACGGGCGCCTCCGGCATCCGCGTGGCGTGCGGCGACGTCGTCGGCACCGGAGAAGCGAGCACGCTCCTCCGGAACTTTCCCGCGGGGGCGTGCCGCGTCACCGTCGGCGCGGACACGACCACCGTTCAGTTGGACACTCCGCGCGGGGTCGCCTGCGTCGTCGAGGGAGGCTCGCTCACATGTCGCTAATCTGGCTGCTGGCAGCCCCCGCCCTCGCGGATCGCGTGCTCTGGGTCACGCCCCCCGACCCCGAGAGCGCCGCCGCCGTCGCGCGCACGCTCCCCGGCTCCACCGCGGCCGACCTCGCCTCGCTCGTGTCCGGCGGCGTGGGTCCGTTGGAGACCGACGCCATCAAGCGGCTCGGCGACGAGGTCACCGCCACGCGGCCGCTCGCTGACGTGTTCGACGGCGAGCTCCAGATCATGGCGCGGCTGTCCAAGGGCGCCGCCGACGTCGACATCCTGCGCTCCCGCGACGACCGCAACGTGCTCCGCAAGGCCCTGCTGTTCGAGGGTTTCGCGGTCCACCGCTACTTCCAGGACAAGCTCGCCACCGAGGCCGCCGCCGCGCCCTACCGCACGGCGGAGGGCGCCGAGGCGTGGCCGACCGCGTGGCTCGACGCCTGTGCGCTGCTGGCCGCGCCGACCACCGCCACCGCCGACGAGATCCCCGAGCCCGCGCAGCGCCTCGCTTACGACGCCGCGCAAGCGCACTGCCAGGCCATGCCCGGGGCGACCTTCATCGTCGGGGACCTCGCGGCCGGCGCCGAGGTGTGGCTCGACGGCGTGGAGATCGAGGGCGGCAAGGGCGTGCGCGTGCGGATGATTCCGGGCCGCCACCTGTTCCACATCGCCGTGGGGGACACGATTCTCCTCGCGCAGGACGTCCGCATCAAGGCCGGCGCCGACGCCCTCGTGAGCGCGCCGTTCGGGCCGTCCGAGCTCGCCGAGCTGCGCGGCCGCATCGCGAGCGGGGCCGAAGGGTGGGAGATCCCCGCCGCGGCGCGCGTGCCCATCTCCGGCCTCGCCGAGCCCGTCTACGTCGCGACGCCCGCCGGCGAGAAGACGCTCCTCCTCCGCGTGGACGGCTCCGTCGCCACCGCCGTGAAGCTGCGCGCCCCCGAGTCGGCCTCGCGCATCGGCGTCGTCGGCCGCGCGACGCTGGGCGCCGGGTGGCTCTCCACCGGGGACTTCCTCCTCCAGAACCACGACTCCAAGGGCGCCCCCGCCGACCGCTACACCGTGAACGCCGCCACCCCCGCCGGGTCGTTGAGCGTCGCGGTCGAGTCGCGGCTGTGGTCCGTGGGCGTAGGTGTGGACGGGCAGATCACCGTCGGCGAGCACCATACGCTCCCGACGGGTGACGGGGAGACCGCGACCTTCCTCTACCCGCACGTCGCGGCCGGCCTCCCGTGGGCGCAGGTCACCGTCGGGCCGATGTTCCCGTGGTACCTCGGCGTCGGCGCCCGCGCGCACGTCCCGCTCTGGAAGCCCGTCGAGCTCTTCGCCTCCGCGGTCTACGGCGTCCCGCTGGACCGCCCCCGCGAAGACGGCGAGCCGACCTTCGAGCCCCTGCCGCTCTACAGCGCGTGGGGCGGCGTGACCGTGCGGGTCGGCCGATAGGAGCCCACAGGGCTCGCGTCCCCGCTCGGCTCGGCGCCCTGCCCACCCTGCCTCCGCAGTTGCCGCGTCCGCGCGGCAATCTGCCCCGCCTCGCCTTCCGGCTACGACGACGGGGACAGCTACACCGAGCGCGACGGCGACTGCGACGACTCCACCGACATGGTGTACCCGGGCGCCCCCGAGCGCGGCGACACCCTGGACGACGACTGCGACGGCGTGCCGGAGACCGACGCGGACTGCGACACCGGCGGCGACGAGGACACCGGCGCCGCCCCGCCTCCCGACGAGGACATCGTCGTCAGCGGCGAGGGCTGCAACGCCGGCGCGGGCGCGGCCTCCCTCGGCCTCGCGCTCTTCGGGCTCGCGCTCGTCGGGCGCCGTCGTAGGTAGGCCCCCCGCGCGGAGGCCGTCTCCGAGTTAGCGGCGCCCATGTCGGCTGATGCGCTCCTCACCGCGACCCTGATCCGCTACTGGGGCTTCGACACCCTCCGCCCCCTCCAGCACGAGGCGGTGTCCGCCGCGCTACAGCGTCGGGACTCCCTCGTGGTGCTCCCCACCGGCGGCGGCAAGTCCCTCTGCTACCAGCTCCCGCCGCTGCTCCGCGGCCCTGACGAGGCCTCGCTCTGCGTGGTGGTCTCGCCCCTCATCGCGCTGATGAAGGACCAGGTCGACGGGCTGCGCCTCTCCGGCTACCCGACCGCCGCCCTCCACGGCGCCGTGCCCGCGGAGGAGGCCAACGAGGCCCGACGCGGCGTCGAACAGGGGCGCGTGAAGCTGCTCTTCGTCTCGCCCGAGCGCCTCCTCTCGGACGGCTTCCTAGCGTGGCTCGCCGGCCTCGGCCGCACGGACCCGACCCGCGCCGTCTCCGCCCTCGCGATCGACGAGGCGCACTGCATCAGCCAGTGGGGCCACGACTTCCGGCCCGAGTACCGTCGTCTCGCGGAGGTGCGCGACGTGCTGCCCGGCGTGCCCGTCCACGCCTACACCGCGACCGCCACGCCCCGCGTGCGCGAGGACATCGTGCGGCAGCTCCGGATGGTCGATCCCGCGCTCCACGTCGGCACCTTCGACCGCCCCAACCTCTCCTACCGCGTGCTCCCCCGCGTCGGCACCGGTGAGACGCAGGTCGAGGCCATCCTGCGCCGCCACGCCGGCGAGGCCGCGATCGTCTACTGCATCAGCCGCAAGCAGACGGAGACGATGGCGGACGCGCTGCGGAGCCGCGGGCTGCACGCCGCCGCCTACCACGCGGGGCTCGACGCCAAGCGCCGCGGGTCCGTCCAGGACGACTTCCTGGCGGAGCGGCTCGACATCGTCGTAGCGACCGTCGCGTTCGGGATGGGCATCGACCGCGGGGACGTGCGGGCGGTGATCCACGCGTCGATGCCGAAGTCCGTCGAGGCCTACCAGCAGGAGACCGGCCGCGCGGGCCGCGACGGCCTCCCGTCCGAGTGCGTGCTCCTCTACGCCTCCTCCGACGCGGTGCGGTGGGGCCAGCTCATGGACCGCTCCTCCGCCGAGAGCGACGTGGACGTGCCCGCCGCCGTCCTCCAGGCGCAGAAGGACCTCCTCCACCAGATGCAGCGCGTGGCCTCGGGCACCCGCTGCCGGCACCGCGCGCTCTCCGAGTACTTCGGCCAGCCGTACGTCCCGCCCGAGGTCGGAGGGACGAGCTGCACGGCGTGCGACGTATGCAACCAGGAGCTCGAGGACGTCCCCGACTCCACGACCATCGCGCGCAAGATCCTCTCCTGCGTGGCGCGCGTGCGCGGCCCGCGCGGCGATGCGTTCGGCGCCGCCTACATCGCGGACGTGCTCCGCGGCTCCACGCAGGCCCGCATCGTCCAGCGCGGCCACGAGACCCTCTCCACCTGGGGCCTCCTCCGCGACGTCGACAAGGACGCGATCGTGAGCTTCGTCGACCAGCTCGTCGACCTCGGCGCCCTCTCCCGCGACGGGGGCGAGTTCCCCGTGCTGCGGCTCGAAGCGCCCTCGGGGCCCATCCTCAAGGGGGAGGTCCCGGTGCACCTGCTCCGCGCCCGCGCGCCCGAGGTGCTCGCGCAGTCCGACCGCAAGCGCCGCAAGGTGGACGGCTCCGTCGCCACCGCGCTCTCGCCCGAGGAGCACCGCCTCTTCGAGGCCCTCCGCCAGCTCCGGCGCGGCATCGCGGCCGAGCGCGGCGTCCCGCCCTACGTGGTGTTCGGGGACGCCGTGCTCGAGGAGATGTCCCGCCTGCGCCCCGGGTCCCTCTCGGCGTTCGCGGCGATCAAGGGCGTGGGCCAGAGCAAGCTGGAGCAGTTCGGCGAGCGCTTCCTCGGGAGCATCGCGGAGTGGTGCGCGGCGAACGCCGTCCCCCTCGGGAGCACCACCGTCCGGCGGCCGCCCCCCGCCGAGCGCGCCGCCCCCGACCGGGCCCCGACCGAGCGCGCGCCGAGCGACGGGCGGAAGGCGGCCTTCGCCCTGTTCGACGCGGGCACCCCCCTGGACGACGTCGCGGCGACCGTCGGCCGGGCCCGGTCGACCACGCTCCAGTACCTGACGGAGTGGATCGAGGCGACGGCCCCGACCGACGTGAGCCCCTGGGTGGACGCCGCGGAGTACGCGAGCGTCGTCGCGGTGGCAGATGCGCTCGGAGACGGCCGGATGAAGCCGATCTGGGACCACTTCGGCGGCTCGGTGTCCTTCGACACGATCCGCGTCGCCCTGGCCCACCGGAGGGCCGCGGGGACAACCTGAGCCAGGTCGCAATAGAATGGGATCCAATCGACGCGTCGCCGGCATGGCGAAGCGAGACCGAGGATCCCCCATGCGCCTTTCCCCCCGTATCGCTCGCTCCCCGCTCACGAGCGCGGTCGGACCGCTGTCCAGCCTCGTGATCCCCCTGTTCCTCGCGATCGGCTGCGACACCGCCAAGATCGTCATCGACGACACCGGGGCCGCCGGCACGGACGACTCGGGCAGCCCCGACGACACCGACACCGACACCGACACCGACACCGACACCGACACCGACACCGACACCGACACCGACACCATCGTGTCGGACGGCGCGCTCTCCGTCACCCCCGGCTCGGTCGACTTCGGCGTCGTGTTCGTCGGCGCGTCCGGCAGCGCCACCGTCACGGTGAGCAACGTCGGCGAGGGCCCCGTCGCGCTCGCCACCGCGATCGAGGGCGACACCGCCTACGCCGTCACCGTCCCCGGCACCTCCCCCGAGCCCGGGGCCAGCATCGACCTCGCGTTGACCTTCACGCCCGGCGCCTACGGCACGATCACGGGCACCCTCTTCGTGACGGACACCCTCACGGCGGCCAACGTGCCCGTCACCCTCACCGGCATCGCGCAGATCGACGCGGACGGGGACGGCGTCGGCAGCATCGAGTCCGGCGGCCTCGACTGCGACGACACGAGCGCCGCCGCCTACCCCGGGGCTCCCGAGATCTGGTACGACGGCATCGACGAGGACTGCGCCGGCGATGACGACTACGATCGCGACGCCGACGGTTCGTCCTACACCGAAGACTGTGACGACGGCAACGCGGACGCCTACCCCGGCGCGGCCGAGCTCTGGTACGACGGGGTGGACCAGGACTGCGCGGGCGACAACGACTTCGACCAGGACGGCGACGGCGTCGAGATCGGCGCCGACTGTGACGACACCGACGCTTCCGTGCTGCCGGGCGCGCCGGACGCCTGGTACGACGGCGTCGACTCCGACTGCGTGGGGAACGACGACTTCGACCAGGACGAGGACGGCTTCGACATCACCTCCGACTGCAACGACCTCGACGCGAGCATCAACCCGAGCGCGACGGACACCTGGTACGACGGCATCGACACCGACTGCGCGGGCGACAACGACTACGACCAGGACCTGGACGGCGTCGACTACCCGACCGACTGCAACGACACCGACGCCACCGTCACCGGCCCCGTCGACGAGACCCTCGACGGCCTGGACAACGACTGCGACGGCCTCGTGGACGACGTAGCGGTGGCCGACGTCGCCTCCGGCATCCTGTACGGCCCGATCTCCTCCCTTGGCCTCGGCGGCGCCGGCAACCTCTCCCTCGGCGGGGATGTCACGGGTGACGGCGCGGATGACCTCATCGTCGCGAGCGACTCCACCAGCTACGGCTACGGCTGGGTGGTGAGCGGCGCCACCGGCGCCACCGCGAACGGCAGCGTGCGCGACTACGACACCGCCGAGGTCACCGGATCGTCCTCCTCCTACGTGCTCGGCAACATGGTCGGCCCGATGGCGGACATGACGAACGACGGCGTCGACGACCTGCTCGTCATGGGCCTGAGCGACGCCTACGACGAGGGTCGCGCCTGGCTCCTCGCGGGTGGCGGCACGTTGTCCGGCTCGATCTCGACGGGCTCGACCTACACCGCCCGGTGGGATGCGGACTCCTACGACGACTCGATGACCTGGGCGGCCAGCGGGGACCTCGACGGCGACGGCCGCCCCGAGCTGGTCGCCGCGCTCCCGACGGACAACTACGTCTACAGCTACTACTCCTACGACTACCAGGCGGGCAACCTCTCGATCTTCGACGGCGGGAGCGGCTTCTCCTCCTCGTACGACCTCGAGGACGCCGAGGACCAGATCGTCGGGGACGACGACTACGACTACCTCGGCACGTCGCTCGTGATCGCGGACCTCGACGGCGACGGGTACCACGACATCGTGGCCGGCGCGTCCGGCGTGGACGACGCCGCGAGCAACGCCGGCGCCCTCTACCTGATCCGCGGCAACGCCTCGCTCGATTGGGACACCGACGTGTCCGACGCCGCCGACGCCACGCTCCTGGGCTCCGCCACCAGCCAGTTCCTCGGCTCGGACGCCCTCTCCGCCCCCGGCGACAACGACGGGGACGGCACGCTCGATCTGTTCATCCACAACGACACCGCCGGGCAGGCGTGGCTGTTCTGGGACGCGGGCAGCCTCTCCGGCACCGCGAGCGTGAGCACTGCCGACATCTCCATCAGCGGCACCGCGGCGTCCTTCGGCGTGAGCGGCGCGTCCAACTCCGACCTCGACGGTGACGGCGCGGACGAGCTCTACGTCGGCGCCTACGGGGACGACACCGTCGCGTCGGACGCGGGCGCCGTGTTCCGCTTCGAGCCGACCTCGGGCGCGACCGGGAGCTGGACCACCGCAAACGCCTCTGCGTCCTTCTACGGCGAAAACTCCGGGGACTACCTCGGCGCCGGGCTGGCGGGCGGCGGTGACGCCGACGGAGACGGCCTCGAAGACCTCCTCCTCGGCGCCAGCGGCTCCGACGGCTACGCGGTCAGCGGCGGCGCGGTCTACGTCCTGCTCGGCGAGTAGTCCGCCGCGGGCCGGGTGCGCG
>CAJBVW010000447.1 GCA_903959175.1 uncultured Pseudomonadota bacterium | reverse complement strand
CTCCTCGCCGACCTCCGCGGCCTCCCCCCCGGCGCCGCGCCCCCGCCCCTCGCCGTCTACCGCTGGCGCCCCGCCGCGCGCCTCGCCGTCCTCGTGGGCGACCACCGCTCTGGCGGCCCCCGCTACACCGTCGGCCGCAACCCCTTGAGTTCACGCGCCCCCACCGACCTCACCGCCCTCCTCGCCGCCCTCGCCGCCGCCGAGTTCGCCCACGGCCCGCCCGCGCTCCGCCCCGAGGCCCGCCCCGGCGCCGAGAACTGGGGCGGCCGCCGCGAGGTCGGAGGTTCCCCCTGGAACTACGGCTCCCGCCTCTCCGTCGACGACGTCCTCGCCACCGCCCGGGCGTGGTTGGGCTGAGGGGGCCGGACCTCCGTCGGGCGCCCCCCGCGCGGACGATCAGCGCTTGACCGCCAACGCGGCCCAGCTCTCGAACCAATCGTCCGGCACCCGAGGCACCGGGGCGGTGCGGAACATCCGCAGCCCGAGCGCCGCTCTCGGGTTCCGTAGCATGGCGGACCACTCCTCCGTACGGCTGAGCGTTCGTGTCATCCCGCTCCCGTCGGGCAGGCGTTCGGAGCGCTCCACGTCGAACCCCGCGGTGTCGAGCATCGCCGACCAATCGGCCCACGTCCATCGCGCGCGGGAGGCGACGGCGATCCCGAAGGCCTCGGCCGAGGCGTCGTGGAGCGCACGTGCCTGCTCTTCGGGGGCGAGGTCGGTCCACACCATCTCGGTGAGCGCCAACGCCCCGCCCGGCGCGAGCGTCCGCGCGATCGCCGCCAACGCGCGGGGGAGATCGAGCGCGAACAGCACGCTCTCCGAGAGCACCACGGCCGCGGCTCCTTCTCCGAGCGTGCCGGGGAGCGCCTCCGCGTCGATGCGAAGCGTCGTGAGGCCCCGGGCCCTGCACGCGTCCGAGAGCACGGGGTCCGGCTCCGTCGCTATCACGTTCCAGCCTCGGGCCGCGTAGCGCGCGGAGGTCAGCCCGGCGCCAGCGCCGATCTCGACGAGCGTCCCGCCTCGCCACCGCTCGCACCACTCGCCGAGCCGCTCGCTCACGGCGCGCCCGCCGGGATGAAGGTCGCCGCGACCGAGCGCGGACTGCCAGCGGACGAAGCGGGGGATCATCGCGGGAGAGGTACCACGGCGACCGCTCCGGCGTCAGGGCCGCCCTGGTTGTCGGTGAACCCGCCGAGCGCGAGCCAATCGGTGCCGTCGCCGTCGAGGTCGCCGACGTAGGCGACCCGGTAGCCGAAGCCGCTCGCGGGTCGGATGGAGAGCGCGGACAGCCGCGCCGTGGCGGGCGAGAGCACGCCGTGGAACCCCCACTCCGCCCCCTCGATCAGGCCGAGCCAGCTCGTCCCGTAGCCCTCGTGGCCGAGCACGGTCAGCATCGTCTCGTCGAGGCCATCGCCGTCGCGGTCGCCGAGGTCCGTGGCGGCCCACACGGTCGCGCCTTCGGCGTCGAACCGGCAGTAGGCGTCCGGGAGCCCGCGTGTGCGCGTGCCCGTGAGGTCGGTGAACAGGAACGCGTCGCTCTCCGGCACCGACACGATCACGTCGACGCGGCCGTCACCGTCTACGTCGCCGATGGGCTGGGCACTTCCGAAGGACACGTCGTCGGTGATCAGGGTGAGCGCCGCGCCGTCGATCGCGCCCCCCGCGCCTCCGCCCGGTACGACCGCGAGCGGTACGCCCTGCCCCCCGGCGATCCCGACGTCGACGCGGCCGTCCCCGTCCTGGTCACCGAGCGGGAACACGTCTTGTCCCAACGTGGCGTCCACGTAGTAGCCGTGCCACGACACGTCCGCGTCGCCCAACTCGAGGCTCCCGGTGAGGGCCGAGGCGTTGAAGAGGCCCACCGAGCCCGCGTTCGCGAACCCGCCCGAGGCGGCGTAGGGCGCGGAGATCGCCACCTCGTCGAGGCCGTCCCCGTCGGTGTCCCCGATGCGGCGCGACACCGTGCCGGCGTAGGTGTTCTCCGCGTCTCCCACGACCGTCCACAGCGCGGCTTCCGTCAGGTTCGAGCCGCCGGCGAGGAGCGCGCTCCCCGAGATGCCGAAGGCGGCGCCCCTGCCGTTCGCGTACCCCGTCGCCCCGACGAGGGGGTCCATCACTCCGTCCTCGTTCACGTCCGGTCCCGCGCCCAGCCCGGTGCCGAGGTACCAGTTGGATCCTCCCGCGACCACGTTGGGTGACGAGGACACCTCTCCGCCGCCGCTCCCCGAGAGGAGCCACGCCGTCCCGCCCATCGTTCCGCCGGTGGGGTCGTAGACCGCGGCCGAGAAGAACTCGTCCTTCCCGTCCCCGTCCAGATCGCCCAACGCTTCCACGCGCCGTCCGAGCTCGGCGTCCGGGCGGTCCACGTAGAAGGGGGTCGCGCCGAACTCCAGGGTCAACGCCTCGACCTCTCCGTCGCAGTCGTTGTCCGACAGTCCGTCCAGCCACGCCTCCTCGGCGTCGGGGAACACGGTCGGGTCCGTGTCGTCGCAGTCGTCCCCGCCCGCCTCGACCGCCGCGTGACCGTCCGCATCGAGGTCGTCGGCGTCTCCGCCGGCACAGTCCTGGTCGATGCCGTCATAGGGCGCGTCCTCCGCATCGGGGTGGGTCGCACCGTCTGTGTCGTCGCAGTCCGTGGCGTCGCCGGTGTAGCCGGCGGGGGCGTCGCACGCCTGGAGCGCGTCGGCCGCGGCTCCCCAGCCGTCCCCGTCGCGGTCGGCGTACCAGGTCGCGGCGTCGGGTGAGTCCTCGTCGACCTCCCCATCGCAGTCCTGGTCCCGCCCGTCACACGCCTCGGGCGCGTCGGGGTTCACCGTGGCGTCCTCGTCGTCGCACTCGTCTTCCTTCGCGAATCCGTCGCCGTCGCCGTCGGTCAACGCTTCGCGGCGCGCGGCGTAGGTGGCCTCGTCGATCAGGCACCCGGTGGTCGAGAGAAGGAGGGCGAAGACGAGCGGATTGCGACGCATCCCGGAGCAGTAGCACGGTAGGCGTGCTTGGTGCACTTCCGATGGGGGGGGGATCGCCGGGCCTCTGGGTCTGGGCGCCCGGCGCGGGGTCGGCGGCGCCGGCAGGGGACGCGTGCGCGCGAAGCGGCTCGGCACCTTGGTGTGAGCAGGAACCCCGCGCGGGAGCACCGAGAGCCCCTGGGCGCGGCCGGGCTTCTCGACGGGCTCGTCGAGGCGCTCCCTGAGCTGGAGGTGCTCAAGGCGACCCTCTGGGTGCGCGCGGGCCCAAGGAGGCCTCGACGTCCTCGCCACCGCCCGGGCGTGGTTGGGCTGAGGGGGCCGGACCTCCGTCGGGCGCCCCCCGCGCGGACGCGGGGCCGGGTCGGCTCCGGGCTCGCGCCCGAGGCGCTCGGTCGGCCGGGCGGGTCGACCCCGGCCCCTCCCTCGAGCCCCCCGCCGCCCGGCCGGACCCGCCGCCGGAGGCGGCTGCCCTCCGCGCCCCTGGCGCGGGGGAGGGGATCTACGTGACGTCGCATCTCCGTGGTGTGGACGGCTGGCATCCCCCTTCGGCGCCCTCCCTGAAACCATCGCGAGGGGGGATATGTTCGTACGCCTCTCTGCATCCTTCGTGGTTGCGACGAACCGCCCGTCCGCGCCGTCCGAGCGAGAAATGGAAAGGCTTCGCCATGTGCGGTTTCCCCTTCCTCCTCGCCCTCCTCGCCCTCCTCGCCTGCGCCACCGCGCACTCCGCCGAACCCGTCACCGTGACCGTCGCCCTCGTGCCCGCTGGTGGGGGAGTGACACGGACCCGTACACCGAGGGCGCCAAGCTCATCGTGCGCCTGGACACCCCTATGGGCGGGGTGTCGCGGGTGCTCTACGCGACGCCCGCCACCGCCTCTCCGGAAGCGGCCGCGTGTGTCAATGGGAAGATCGTGCTCGAAGGCGTGCTCGAGCCCTGCTCGGAGACCCGCTACGCGGACGTGGTGATGACTACTGCGAAGGTGCTGTCATGCTCGCCGAGCGTACAGCAGTCGCGATTTCCGCTCGGCGCTGACATCGCGCTCACCGGCACCCTCGAGCGCAGGTGGTGGTATGGCTCGCCGGGGCACGGCGCGACCTCCGCACACGACCGGGTCAACCTCGGCAGCGCGCTCGTCTTCGAAGACGCCGGCGTGGTCTCGGTGGAGATGCCCCGGGAGGAGAAGGCGGACCTGCTCGTGTAGTGGGACCTGCTGCGGGACTGCGACGGGAAGGTGGTCACCCTCACCGGGACCCACCGCCCGACCAAACGCGCGGACGCCCACCCCGCCTTCATCGTAGACGCGGCGCGGGTGACCGGCGGGTGCGGCGCTCCGCCATAGGTGCGCCCGGGTGTGATCGATTTCAGTCGGTCGGACGCGCGACCTGGGTGCGATCACAGTGGCGTTCTCGTCCGGACGAACCGCCCCAGGACCGCCACGCGGTCATGGAGGGGGTACCTATCGCTCAGGTCCCCCGAGGATGACCGCCACGCGGTCATGGAGGGGGTACCTGTCGCTCAGGTCCCCCGGGGATGACCGCCACGCGGTCATGGAGGGGGTACCTGTCGAGCTGCCCCGGCCTTGTCCCCCCGCGCGAGGGTGACCGGAGGGCGGGGCGGGCGCGCGACGGTCGAGCGCCGGAGGCGGCGTTACTCCCCATCGCCCGCCCCGGTCGGCCGCCGCGCGGGCGGGCGACGGAGCGGCTCGCCGCGACCCCGCAGGGCGCCCGACCCGCCGTCCGCGGCG
>CAJBVW010000446.1 GCA_903959175.1 uncultured Pseudomonadota bacterium | reverse complement strand
CCACCTATGCCCCCGCCGGGGAGACAGGCGCGGGCCTATGCCCCTTCGTTGGAGACAAACGTCCGTGCGTAATGCGCTTACGACGCGGTGTGCAACCGACGAACGCCGTCTATTCGTAGGTGCGGGCGCGCCGGTGCGGGCTGAAACCCGCTGGGCGGCCGTCGCAGAGGGCTTTTTGTCTCCTACGAAGGGGCATAGGTCGACGCGAGTCTCCGCCAAGGGGGCATAGGTACTACCTATGCCCCCTCGAAGGAGAATTCTGGGTCTTCGGCGGGGCGGGGGCGCCCCGCGGCGGGCTCGGACCCGGCGATCTCTCGGACAACTGCGTCGTCACCTGGACCATCGAAGGCGAGCTCGACGAGTAGTCGGCGCCCTGCCTCCGGGGCGTTGCGGGGGGAGGCCGAAGGCCTCGCGGAGTCCCCGGCCCGAGCACTGCGAGGGTCCGCGGCGGCAAGCCGCGGAGGGGACGTAGCCCGCCCCCGGAGGCCGGCGGCAAGCCGGCCGTGAGGGGGGAGCCCCTGCCCCAAGAACCAACGCTACAAAACGGCGAAGATCTCCATCGGTCGCCACACGCGATCGGCCCAGGCGGCCTCGTTGTGCTCGGCGCCGGGCTCGTGCCAGTGGAACAGGTCGACGTCGAAGGTGTAGCCGCCGGCCTCGAGCACGTCGCGGAGCTGGGCGGTCTCGCAGTAGTTGTCGGCGGCGTCGGGGTCGTCGTCGTGGGTGCCGTCGCCGTCGGCGTCGGCGCAGGTGGTGCCGTAGCCGCCGGAGTCGAGGTAGAGCGCGGTGCCGCGGTGGCCGGCGGCCGCATACCGGGCGATCATCGTCTCGTTGTCGGCGCCGATGCTGCCCCAGCCCATCGTACCGGAGAGGCTCGCAGCGAAGGCGTACTCGCCCGGCGCGCGGTCCGCGACGTGGAAGCTGATGAGGCCGCCGAGGGAAGAGCCCATGACGCCGACGGTGGCGGGCTCGCCCCAGGTGGCGTCCGCGAGGGGGCGCACGGTGCCCTCGAGGAATGCGGCGTAGGCGTCGCCCTGGCCGCCGTAGGTCTCGCCGTCGAGCGAGTCGGGGACGTGGGTGTACTCGTCCATGCGCGCGGCGGTGTTGTCGATGCCGACCACGAGCATGGCGGCGGGGACGCTGTCCTGGAGGTGCCAGCCGCCCCAGGACGCGCCAGGGTCGAAGAGGTTCTGGCCGTCGTGTACGTAGAGGACGTGGGTGGCGGGCTCGGCGGGGACCCACGCGCGCACGGTGCGCGCGGCGAGGGTACCGTCGCTCACGGCGAAGAGGCGCTCGAGGTGGGCATCCTCGGCGTTGAGGAGGCTCATCTCGCCGAAGTCGTCGTAGGTGTACTGGCGGGACCAGGGGTCGGCCGCCCAGTTGGTGCCGTCGGTGAACTTGTAGCCGCTCGCGTCGGGCACGTTGGCGACGAGCCAGGAGTAGCCTGCCTCCTCGGTCATCGGGAGGCCGGCCCAGCCCTCGAAGTCACCGGCGACGCTCCACGCGCCGGGCTCCGTCGTCACGAAGAGCCAGCCGCCGTCGACCGGGGCGGGCCAGCCGGTGGTGCGCGAGACGTCCAGGAGCGCGGCGTCGGGGTCTTCCGTCAACGCGAGGAGGACCTGCTCCAGGCCGGTCAGGCCGTCGGCGGTGTCATCGGCGTCGCCGCCGGTGCCGTCCTTCGCGGGCGCCCCACACGCGGCGAGCCCGACGAGGATCAGCCCGAGCAGTCCTCGCCGCCGTCCACCCGGAGGACGTTCCCGTTCAACCAGCGGGTGCCCGGCCGGGCCAGATCGACGAGACATGCGGCAACGTCCTCCGGCGTGGTCAGACGCCCGTTCGGGTTGCGCCCGAGCGCCTTCTCGATGAGCTTGCCGGCACCGGGGATCTTCTCCAGCGCGGCGGTCGGGGTGACGCCCGCGAGGATGGAGTTGGCGGTGATGCCGCGGGGCGCGAGCTCGATCGCGAGCTGACGGATGTGCGCTTCCAACGCGGCCTTTGCCGCGCTGACCGGGCCGTAACCCGGCCACGCCATGTGCGAGCCGCTCGAGGTCATGGCGTAGATGCGGCTGTTGTCGCTGAACAGGCCGGCCGCGACGAGGTCCTGGGACCAGTAGACGAGCGAGTTGCCCATCACGTCGACCGTCATGTCGAGCTGCTTGCGGGTGACGCCCTTGGCGTCGTTCCCGGTGGCGGTGGCCGCGGGCACGAAGGCCTTGAGCGTGCCGAAGGCCAGGGAGTGCAGGAACACGCGCAGGCTGCCGGCGGGGAGCGCGGCGGAGAGCGCGGCCATCGTCTCGGCGCGGCGTTCGTCGTCCGCGGCGTTGACGTTGAAGAACAGGGCCTGCCGGCCCATTGCGCGGATGTCGGCCGCCAGCGCGTCCGCCAGGACCTGACCGGCGCGGCGGTCAAGGTGGACGCCGGCCACGTCGTAGCCGGCGGCGGCGAAGGCGCGGGCGGCCGCGGCGCCGAAGCCCGAGGACACGCCGAGAATCAGGATCCAGGGCGTGTCCATGCGGGGGCTCGCTTAGTGGGGGGCGGGAGCGGGGGGCGCGGCGGGAGCGGGGGGCGCGGAGCCGGGGACGGCCTCGGTCTGGACCGCGGCGGGGCTCACGGTAGCGCCGCCGGCGGCCGGGGCCGTGGGCGTCGACATCGTGGCGCCCTTCTTGATCTCCTCGATGTAGGCCTCGACGACCTCATTGCGGAGGGTGCTCTTGATCTTGTCGGAGACCTCCTCGACGGGGATGGCCTCGCGCTTGTCGTCCACCGAGATGATGTGGAAGCCGTACTTGGACTGCACGGGGCCCACGATGTCGCCCTTGTTGGCGGCGAACGCGGCGTCCGCGAACTCGGGGACCATGCGGCCCTTCTCGAACCAGCCGAGATCCCCGCCTTCCTTGGCGGAGCCCTTGTCCGAGGACTTCTCGGCGGCAATCTTCGAGAAGTCACCGCCGGCCTTCACGTCGGCGAGGAGCTTGTCGGCCTCGGCCTTGTCGGCCACGAGGATGTGACGGGCCTTGACCTGGGGCTTGGCGAACTGGACGAGGTGGTCGTTGTACCAGGTCTTCACGGCCTCGTCGGTCGAGCGCTGCTTCACGATGTCCTCGAGGAGGGCGTTCGCGAGGGCGTTGCGCGCGGAGAGCGCGAGGGCCTGCTTGGTCTCGGGCTTCTCGTGCAGCTTCTGCTTGAGGGCCTCTTGGTACAGGAGCTCGCCGATGATGACCTGGTCCTTGACCTGGTCGAGCTGGCCGCGGGCGATCACCTGGTCGCGCACGTTGGCGGGCAGCTGGGCGAGGGTCATGTCGACCATGCCCTGCGTCACGTTCTGCCCGTTGACGACCTGGATGACTTCACCCGTGCGGTCGATCGTGCCGGGAACGGGCGGGGGGGGCGGCTCGCAGGCGGTGAGGATCAGGAGCAGGGGAAGGAAGCGCGTCATGGACACCTCGAAACGGCCGGGCCCTCTACGCGTTCCCTCCTCAATCGTCAAGTGCTTCCGGGCGCCTACGGGGCATCCGCGCGCGCGGCCGAGACGAAATGTTTCAACCGGCGGCGGCCGCTTTCGCCGGAGCGCGCCGGGCGGCGTCGACTCTGGGGGCGCGATAGGGGCCGATCGGATGGGACGGCGGGATCAGAACGAGGCAGACACGCGGGCGCGGGTCCTGGCCGCGGGCCAGCGCGCGCTCCTGGGTGCCGCCCTGTTTCGCCACGGTCTCGCCCCTGAGATCGGTTAGCGTGCGGCCATGAACTTGCTGTTCGGCCTTGCGCTGGCGCTGCTCGTCGCCCTGCTCGGCCTCGTCATGTTCGGCAGCGGCTACGCCGCGAGCTGGATCGGCTCGCGCGTGCGCCGGCTGCCCGTGGTGCGGCGCGTGCCGCTCCTCGGCGTGCGCCCCTCGCTCCCGCCGCTCCCCACCCGCGAAGAAGGGTCGGATCTCCTCGCCTATCCACGCCGCCTCGAGACCCTCCAGGACCGCCTCGTCGAGCGCCACCGCGCCGTCCAGGGCCAGCTCCAGCTGCTCTCCGCCCGCCGCGAGGGCGTGCGCGTCAAGGGTGACCGCGACGACCTCCTCAAGAAGTACGAGGCCGACGTCGTCATGCTCGACCGTCGCGCCGAGAGCATGCGCCGCGTGATGGGCCTCGTCTGGAAGACGCGCGCCGTTCTCCTCCTGCGCGTGCACCTCGCGATCACCGCGCGCCGCCGCCCGAACCTCGGCAAGCTGCCCGATCCCACCGCGCGCAAGGGCTCCCTCGCCGGGGCGACCGCCTCGTACCACTCCGCCGCCGCCGCCGTCCTCTTCTACCGGGACACCGTCGAGGAGCGCGCCCGCGAGCTGGACGAGGTCGTGCCCGACTCCCCCGTCTCTGCCGAGATCGAGCCGGCGCACCTCGTCGAGGTCGAGTCCGAGCGCGCGAACAGCCGCGCCGCCTACGCCGCCCTCGCCGGCCGGATGGACCGCCTCGCGGACAACCTCACCTTCGTGGGGGACCACTTCGCTGCGCTCGCGGTCGTCGACACCGAGCCGGAGGACCTCGCCATCGACGGCGGCCCGGCCCACCTCCTCGAGGAGGTCGCCGCCGCCGTGCGCGGCCTGGACGACCTCGCCGGCCGCATGGACCCCACCGTGGTCGACAACGCCGTCACCCACCTCGCGGAAGAGATCACCCACCTCGAGGAGGCCGGGCTCGAAGCCGAGGCCGAAGCCGCCGCGCACCTCGAAGTAGAACGTTTGCTGGGGCAGTTTCCCTCGTCATGAAGTCCATCCTCGACGCGCTCGACGCGCTCCCTCCCGGTGACGCCGTCTTCGATCTCGACGGCACCCTCATCCACCACGACATCGGCGAGGCCACCCTCCGCCGCCAGATCGCGCGCGGGCCGCTCCCGCCGGCCGCCGTCGCGTGGCTCGGCACGGAGGACCCGTGGGCCCGCTACGAGGCGCTCTCCCCGGTCGACCAGTGCGTCGCCGCCGCGGTGGCGCTCGCCGGGCTGACCCGGCGGGACGTGGAGTCCCTCGTCGACGAGGCCTTCGCCGCCGGTGACGTGGCCCCCAACGCCGAGGTGTGCGAGCTCGCCGCGGCGATCGGGCGTCGCCACCGGGTGTGGATCCTCACCGGCAGCGCGGAGGTCCTCGGCGAGGCCGTCGCCCCGCGCCTCGGGGTGCGGCACGTGCGCGGCGTGCGGCTGAAGGAGCGCGACGGCGTGCTCGGCGATCAGATCGACGGCATCGTTAGCTGCGCGGAAGGAAAGGTTCGCGCGACGTGGGTGCACTTCGGTCGGCGGCCCGTCTTCGCCATCGGAGACAGCCCGTGGGACCTGCACTTGTTGCGGCTCGCGCACGTCGCCCGGACCACCGGGCGAATCGGCGGAATGGAGTTTCCGGCGTTCCCCTGACGGACACGGACCACGATGATCGGTGCTCCGGGGTCGATCTCGGGGCCTGTCTGCGTTAGAGCGCGCGCCCCTGCCGGAAAGAGTCGGAGAAAGGCTGAAATGAACCGCGTGGAACAAGCCATCCAGGAAGGTCGTTGCGTGCTCGTGTTCGGAGCGCGTGCGCTCTCCGATCCCGAGGCCCTCGGCGAGCTGCGTCGTCGTGCCGCGATCCCCGCGATCGTGCTCGGGACGGACATCCCGGCCCCTGCCGTCGCGCTCTCGGCGGGCGCTCTCGCTCCCGCGTTGACGCGCGAGGGGGGCGTCATCGTCCTCATCGAAGCCGACAGCGCGGACGGCGCCGCCCTCAACGTGCTCGCCAACCTCGTCGCCGCCGCCGCCCACAAGCCGCGGCTCGTCGTGGCTGCGCGCAGCTTCAACCCCTTCGTCCTCCCGACCGCGCTCCGGTTGCTCAAGTTCGAGCACGAGAAGAAGCGCGCGAAGGAGATGCTCTTCACGCTCCCCGTGCCCGCCCTCGTGGCGGTCGCGGCCGCCGCGGCGGAGGAGCCGAAGAAGAAGGCCAGCAGCGGGGCCCCCCGCTCGGTCTTCGTCGGCCGGGAAGAGGAGCTCGCCGCGCTCGGTGAGCTGCTCGGAAAGGGCGGTCCCATCGTCGTCTCCGGGCCCATGGGCGTCGGCAGGCGCTGGTTGGTGGAGCAGGCCCTCGCGGGCGGCGCCTACACCCGCCTGCCCGACTTCCACGTCGGCTGGGGCTCCGAGGCCGACAGCCTCTACGCGCGCATCGCCATGGCGGGCCAGCTCGCCGGGGACACCCGTCTGGTCGAGGCCCTCAAGGACCCGAACAACCGCCCCGTGCCGACTGAGCTCGCCCGCATCGCCGTGGCCGTGCTCAACAACCCGGTGATGGCCGACCGCGTGATGGTCATCGATCGCCTGGAGCACGTGCTCCGTCGCGACGGGACCTTCCATCGCGAAGGCCGCTTCGAGCTGCTCCTGCGCGCCCTCCTCCTCGCCGAGGGCGGCGCCCGGATCGTGTTCCTCTCGACGATCCGCCCCCGCTTCTACCGCGAAGGCGAGGGCCTCACCCTCGGCTCGCTCGAGCTCGCGGGCCTCAAGGGGCGCGAGCTCCACGAGATCTTCGAGGCGTACCGCGTCGAGGAGTTCCCCCGCGACCACTTCGGGGACATCCAGAACCGCATCCACGGCCACCCCCTGGCCGCGCGCATGTTCGCGATCGCCGTCCGCGAGTCTCCGGACCGCGACGAGCTGATGGCGAACAAGCGGTTCTTCCAGATGGAGACCATCTCGGAGGTGGAGCCCATCCGGCGCCGCATCCAGAAGGCGGTCGAGTCCCTCGAGGAGGCCGAGCGGGTCGCCCTCGGCATGCTCGCGCACTTCCGCATGCCGTACACCTCGGCGGACGCCGACATCGTGCAGGTCGACCGCAAGGTCCGCCTCACGCTCCAGGCCAAGGGGCTGCTCGACCAGCTCCCGGACGCCGCCGGCGAGCGCACCTGGCAGGTCCACCCGCTGGTCATCAGCGTGCTCGGCCACCGCGAGACGAGCGACTTCCACCTGCTCGAAGCGCTGGGTGACCACTACCTCGCCCGCGCCACCCGCGCGGAAGGCATGCAGAAGCTCGCGCTCGCGCAGGAAGGCAACCGCCTCCTCTTCGAGGCGCACCGCATCCGCAACCGCATGCGCATCCCGTACCCGGACAACGATCCGGTGCTCGAGTCCGTGCGCGGCCTCATCCGCAGCAAGAAGGCCCGCCCGGACCTCGCCGAGCAGCGCCTCGCCGAGGTGCTCAAGCAGGACCCCGCGAACACCGAGCTCCAGCTCCTCAAGGCCGAGCTCAAGGTCGGTCTGAAGGTGCCGGTCGAGCAGATCCAGGAGGTCTACACGGCCGCCCAGACGCTCGGCGCCACGCCCGAGGCCTTCCACACCGAGGCCAGCTGGCACCAGCTCAAGGGCCAGTCGGGCCGCGGTCGCGCGGCGGGCGCCCTGGAGCGCGGCGCCGTGGTGTTCCCCGAGAACGCGCGCCTCAAGCGCCGGCTCGCGGGGATCTACCTCGATCAGAACCGCACGGACGACGCGGTGCGCGTGCTCAAGGAGGCCATGGACCTCGAGCCGATGATGCCCGACACCTACGGGCTCCTCGGCGAGATCTACCTCCGCCAGGGCGCCGGCTACTACGAGCTCGCGGAGGCCGCCCTCGGCGAGGCCCGTCGCCTCGACCCCGACAACGCGCTGCACATGGCCCGCCTCGGCGCGCTCATCGTGGAGCACGGCGGCGAGGACGAAGAGCGCTGGAAGCAGGCGGACGAGCTCCTCTCGGCGGCCATCGCGGCCGACGCGAAGAACTTCCTCGCCCACGTGTACCTGGGCCGCCTCGTGCTCGCCCGCAACGGCGACCTCGAGCGCGCCGACTGGGCGCTGAAGAAGGCCCAGAAGCTCGACGAGAAGGCCTCCCTGCCCCTCGTCCTCCGCGCGCGGATCGCCGTGCGTCGGCAGGCGTACGCGGAAGCCGCGACCCTCCTCGAGAAGGCCATCCGCCTCGAGCCCGCCTCTCACGAGGCGTTCTTCGTGCGCGGCGAGCTCGCCGAGGCCCAGGGCCAGCTCTTCGCCGCGCTGCCGGAGTACCAGCGCGCGGTCGAGCGCTCCCCGAAGGACTCGTCCGCCCGCCCCCGCTACGACGAGGCCGTGGCCCGCGTCCGCACGCTCATCGAGAGCGGCGCGTACACCGAGATCATGAAGGCCAGCGAGGCCACCGCGGTCATCGCGCCGCCCGTCGCCGGGGCCACCCGTCGCGAGCCCGGCACCACCACCCAGCGTCGTCGCCGCGGTCGCGGTGGGCGGGGCGGGGCCGGCGGCGCCGAGGGCGAGTCCGAGGGCGCCGAGGCGACCGAGGGCGGCGAAGCGACCGAGACCGGCGAAGCGACCGAGACCGTCGACGGCGAAGCCGCCGTGTCGGCGGACGCCCTCGAGGTCGACGCGGAGCCCGCCGCCGAGTCCAACGGCGACCACGCCGACGCCCCGACCGAGGACGTGAGTCCCGCGGAAGCGGCGCCCGCCGACACGGACGTGGTCTCGGCCGACGAAGCCTAGTCCGGACCCCTCCGGTGACGGACACCCCTCTCCCGGCGACGGGAGGGGGGTGTCGTCGTTTCGGGCCCCGCGGTGCTCGCGCCCGGCTAGCCGAGGGGGACCCCCGATCGCCCCCGGAGCGCCCGGGGACACGAAAAGACACGTCAAGAGATACGCGCCGCTCTTGTAGGCGGGACGGGGATTCTAGGCGAACGAAGCTACGCAGGGGTGCGTAATTTCTTTCGCATCGCGCTTCCCATCCCCCGGACGCATTGCTAAGGTCGCGGTCCCAAGCGGGAAAGGCGGAGGAAAAGCGATTTGACCTTGGCGATTCTCACAGCGATGGCGGCGTTGGCGGCCGAATATGGCCCCTCCCTCGAAGGCGAATTGCTCGCCACCGAGACGTCCCCCGTCGACGATACGGCCGCCCGCATGGGCTGTTCGGACCAATATCTCCAGGACGGCGTCCACCTCCCCGACCTCCCCCTCTTCTACGTGCGCGCCCAGCCCGACGCGAGCTGGGGCTCCACCGAGATGATCGACCTGCTGGTCGACGCCGGCCGCCACATGAGCTGGCTGCTGCCCCAGGCCTCTCCCTTCGTCGTCGGGGACATCGCCTCCCATCGCGGCGGCTACCTCGCCGGGCACCTCTCCCACCGCGGCGGCATCGACGCCGACGTGGGCATCTACAAGAAGGGCGCGTGGCAGGCCTCCCGCGGCTTCACGCACCTCGCGCCCTCCGAGCTCGACGTCGAAGCCACCTGGACCCTCATCACGACCATGTTCGGCACGAACAACGTCGACTTCATCCTGCTCGACCGCAAGCACATCGACCGGCTCCACGCCTACGTGCTCAGGGCCGGCCTCCTCACCCAAGAAGAGGCCGCGCGCATCTTCCCGGTCGAGGGCACGCGCGCCGTCTGGGAGAACACGGGCATCCTGCGCCACGCGCCGCACCACGAGGATCACCTGCACGTGCGGGTGCTCTGCTCGGACGGCACCCGGGCGCAGTAGGGTTCAGGAGGAGCGCTGCGGAGGAGCGCCCAGGCGGTCGCGCGCGTGGTAGCGTGCTCGCCGACGGAGTCTCCATGCTGTTCCTCTTCGCGGTCGCGAGCGCGACCGAGCTGCGCGTCGACACCAACACCTCGGACACCTACGACGAGGCCGACCAGGTCGCGTGGCTGGAGTACCCGGAGTGCGCGATCACTGTGCTCGAGGCGGACGCCGGTGACCTCCCCCTCGCCGTCGACTACGTCTACGTCTTCCTCGGCACCAACACCGGCAACCAGGACGGCGACGACACGCTGGCCGAGGTCGGCATCCAGGTCCTCGCGGACGGCGAGACCCCGAACACGACCCACATGGAGTGGGGCCCCGAGGCGTTCAGCCTGACCGTCTCCTCCGACCGCCTCGCCGAGCTCTCCCTCGTCGACGAGGAGAACGGCCTGTTCGCCCTCGACTACACCGAGGGGCGCATCGCGGTGTGGGTGTGCGCGCCCGACCCCGAGACCGGCAGCTCCTGGCCGCGCACGAGCGAGCGCGACACCTCCGGCATCGTCATCGACACCGACTCGCCGAGCGGCGGCAACTACCTGCTCTACGACGGCAGCGTGCAGCCCCTCTCCGACTTCGTACGGGGGAGCTGGATCATCCGCGCCTCGGCCGGGGCGGTCGAGGGGGACGCCGACACCAACACGGACGCCGACACCGACGCCGACACCGACACCGACACCGACACCGACGGGGTGGTCGTCGCCTCCGTCACCCCGGCCACCGCCGCCGCGGGCGAGGCCGTCTCCGTCGCCGTCCTCGGCGAGGGCTTCCAGGACGGCGCCACCGTGTTCATCGGCGGCCTCGCGGTCTCCGGCGTGCAGGTCTCCGGCGACACCGCCATCTCCGGCACCTCGCCGAGCGCGCTCCCCGCCGGCACGCACGACGTCGTCGTCAACAACCCCGACGGCAGCTCGGACACCCTCGAGGGCGCCTTCACCGTCACCGGCGGCTGCGGCTGCGACGTCGGCGGCGCGGGCGGCGTGGGCCCCCTTGCCCTGCTCCTCGCGTTCGGGCTGGCCCGGCGGCGGCGGTAGGGCCGGCTCGCGGCGGGCCCCACGGCCCCGCTACGAGCCGATCTCGCCCATCTGGAGCGCCATCTCCTCGAGCTTCTTGATGCGGTCGCGCAGCTCGGCCGCGCGCTCGAAGTCGAGCTGCTGCGCCGCGCTCTTCATCTCGGCGCGCATCCGCTTGATCTGCCCGGGGATGGCCTCGACCGTGACGCCGGGGAGCGTCGCGAGCTCCTTGGCGTCCTTCGGGACCTTGACGTAGTCGGCGTCGAGCAGGGCCGCGAGCGGGCTGTCCATGTTCTTGATGATGGTCGTCGGCGTGATGCCGTGCTCGAGGTTGAACGCGATCTGCTTGGTGCGACGCCGACTCGTC
Source organism: uncultured Pseudomonadota bacterium (assembly GCA_903959175.1). Lineage (GTDB taxonomy): Bacteria > Myxococcota_A > UBA796 > UBA796 > SXON01 > CAJBVW01. The sequence continues at coordinate 16,129 of CAJBVW010000446.1, read as the reverse complement.
TCGCCCATCGCGAGCTCCATGCTGTCGGTCACCCGGTCCGCGTAGAGGATCACGCGCCCCTCGACGTTGCGGGCGGCGCGGCCGATGGTCTGGATGAGGGAGGTGCCGCTGCGGAGGAAGCCCTCCTTGTCGGCGTCGAGCACGGCCACGAGGGCCACCTCGGGGAGGTCGAGCCCCTCGCGCAAGAGGTTGATGCCGACGAGGATGTCGAACTCGCCGAGGCGCAGCTCGCGCAGGATCTGCATGCGCTCCAGCGTGTCGATGTCGGAGTGCAGGTACTTCACCTTGAGGCCGAGCTCCTGGTAGTAGTCGGTCAATTCCTGCGCCATGCGCTTGGTGAGCGTCGTGATCAGCACGCGGTGGCCGCGCGCGACGGCGTCGCGGAGCTCGCCCAGAAGGTCGTCGACTTGCGACGCGGCGGGGCGGACCTCGATGACGGGGTCGAGCAGGCCGGTGGGGCGGATGACCTGCTCGGCGACGATCCCGAGGGCCTCCTCCAGCTCCCACTTCGAGGGCGTCGCCGACACGTAGATGGCGTGCTTGACGTGCTGGTAGAACTCCTCGAACATCAGCGGCCGGTTGTCGAGCGCGCTCGGCAGGCGGAAGCCGTACTTGACGAGGGTCTCCTTGCGGGCGCGATCCCCCTTGTACATGCTGCCGATCTGCGGGATGGTGACGTGGCTCTCGTCCACCACGAGCAACCAGTCGCCGCGGAAGTACTCGAGGAGCGTCGGGGGCGGGAGGCCGCCGGGCCGCTGGGTGAGGTGGCGGCTGTAGTTCTCGATGCCGTTGCAGAAGCCGAGCTGCTCGATCATCTCGAGGTCGAAGATGGTGCGCTGCTCGAGCCGCTGGGCCTCGAGGAGCAGGCCCTTGCTGCGGAACTCCTCGAGGCGCTCCTGCAGCTCGGTGCGGATCGTCTCGATCGCGCGCTGCATCTTCTCCTTGGGCGTGACGTAGTGGCTCGCCGGGTAGATGCAGATCTTGTCGAGCTTCTCGAGCTTGACGCCGCGCAGCGGGTCGAACTCGGACAGGGCCTCGACCTCGTCCCCGAAGAGCTCGATGCGGAGGGCCTTGTCGGACTCGTGGGCGGGCACGATCTCGATGACGTCCCCCCGGGCGCGGAAGGTGCCGCGGTGGAGGTCCTGCTCGTTGCGCTGGTACTGGAGCTCGACGAGGCGCGCCAACAGTTGGCGGCGGGGGATGACGTCTCCCACCTCGATGGGGATCACCATGTCGTCGTAGGCTTCGGGCGATCCGAGGCCGTAGATGCACGAGACGGAGGCGACGATGATCACGTCCCGCCGCTCCAACAGGCTGCGCGTGGCCGAGTGCCGCAGCTTGTCGATGTGCTCGTTGATGAGGCTGTCCTTCTCGATGTAGGTGTCGGAGGAGGGGACGTAGGCCTCGGGCTGATAGTAGTCGAAGTAGCTGACGAAGTACTCGACGGCGTTGTCCGGGAACAGCTGCTTCATCTCGCCGAACAGCTGGGCGGCGAGGGTCTTGTTGTGTGCCATGAGCAACGTGGGCCGTTGGTGGGCCTGGATCACGTTGGCGATGGTGAAGGTCTTGCCCGTGCCCGTCGCGCCGAGGAGCACCTGGTGCGTCAGCCCCGCCTGAAGCCCCCCGACGAGCTGCGCGATGGCGGTCGGCTGGTCCCCGGCGGGCGTCATGTCGGTAGCGAGGCGGAAGGGGGGCATCTTCTTTTCCTTGGGGCGGGGGGCAGGCCCCCCGCAACGCCCCCCACTAACCCGTAGTGCACGCCCGTTCAGTGCCGGCTCAGCGGCTGGCCACCTGTTCCCGCCCGTCCGGCTTCGCCTGCCGCCACGCGCGCAGGCGCTTCCCCTGCTCGCCGCGCGTCTCGCCGCCGAAGCGCCACGCGAGGTCCACCGTGTTCATCAGCCACGCGCCCGGCACGGAGGACACCCCGGCGCCTACGCGGAGATCGACGTTGCGCCACGAGAACTGCCACGCGAGGCTGGCGGTGTAGCTGTCGCCGAAGGGGAGGAACCCCGTGTCCTCGTGGACGAAGCGCTCGGCGTAGTCGGGCACCTGGGTCCACGCCCACACCGCGGCCTGCCCCTGGAGGATGATGCTGTCACGACGGTTCAGCCGCACGTCCGTCGCGAGGCGAATCGTGACCGCCTCCGCGCGGACCTCGTAGGCGAGCCGCTCTCCGAGGTAGGAGAGCGTGGCGTCCGAGGGCATCTCGCCCTCCACGTACGGGTCCACCGTGTCGGCGAGGGAGACGAGGTCCGGCTCGCCGACCGCCGCCGCGTAGATCCAGGTGCCGCCGGCGTGGACGGACCAGTGGGGATTCAGGATCACCGACGCCGTGCCGCCCGCCACGACGTAGAGCGCGTTGACGCTGTCCGTGCGCATCACGCCCATCGCGCCGTTGATCGCGCCGTCGAAGTGGGGCCCGATCTGGAGGAGGTTGGCCTTCAACGCGAGGTTCGGCATCCGCAGCGCGTCGAAGATCGGCTGGGTGGAGAGCTGCAGGCCGGGGAGGAGGCTGATCCCGACGTTGCCGATGCCGACGCGGACCTCGCCCCAGTCGAGGGTGTAGGCGGTGAAGTCCGTCTGGCCGCGCGGGTTGGGCGGGAGCTGGTGCCACTTCGGGCGCGAGCCGTCTTCGGGGAGCGACGCGGCGATGGCGGCCTCCTCCTCGGCCTTCCTGGTCTGGGCCTCCGCCCGCGCCAGTGCCTTGGCTTCAGCCGCGGAAGTAGTGGAAGAAGGAGGAGGACTCGCCGCGAGGGCGGCGGTGAACAGGAAGGTGAGCATGCCCAATTCGTCGGACGCGGGCGCGGCTGGCTGTAGCAAACGGCCGAAAAGGATCGCGGACGGCTAAGATCCCGCCATGCGCCTGCTCCCCCTCCTGCTCCTCGCGACCGCCGCCTGCACCCCGCTCGACACGAGCTTCCAGAAGCCCGACACCGACGAGCCCGTCGACACCGGCGGCGACGACACCGACACCACCCCCGTCGACACCGCCGACACCGACGGAGACCTCGACGACGACGGCTTCACCCCCGAGGAGGGCGACTGTGACGACGCCGACGTGCGCGTCGCCCCTGGCCGCCCCGAGGACGACGACGACGGCAAGGACAACGACTGCGACGGCCGCACGGACGAGGAGTGGTCGGGCTTCAGCGTCGGCCGCGTCGACTCCGACGGCGTGGGCTCGATCATCGTGCTCGACACCATCGGCCGCGACGACGACACGATCACCCTGGCCTCCGGCTGCTACCCCCTCTGGCTCGACCACCTCGGCGAGGGCTACGTCGTCAACGCCGACTACGCCTCGGTCGCCACGGTGGACGCCAGCGGCGCCTGCACGACCATCGCCGACTTCTCCGACGCCGAGGTCTACGAGTACGGCGTGTGGGGCATCGCCACGCAGATCGACGGCACCGTGCTCGCCGTCACCCTCGGCACCCTCGAGAGCATCGCGACCGACGGCACGATGACCACCCTCGCCACCTGGACCCTCGACTTCGAGGTGCCCGCCAACCACGAGTTCGCGGCCAACGGCGTCGCGGTCGACCCCGCCACCGGCGAGGTCGGCCTCTTCGACTACTTCGGCGGCTTCGGCACCTGGACGGCCGACGGCGGCCTCGTCGTCCACCGGAAGGGCGACTACGAGAACCCCACGCTCTACACGACCTCGGGCGCGCACCGCGACGGCGGCGGCTGGTACACCCAGGGCACCGACGCGATGACCGGCGCGGCCGGCATCTACCGCTTCGACCTGGACGCCGGGGACTGGGCCCTGGAGGAGGCGTGGGACGCCAGCTCCGACTGGTCGCCGCAGCAGGTCGCGATCGACGGCGACTCGGGGGACTGGTACCTCACCGCCAACGTCGGCGGCATCTTCCCCACCGTGTTCCGCATCGTGGAGGGGTCGGGCTACGCGGCCGACTTCTTCCGGATCAGCACCGACTACGCCGGCGACTTCTACGGCATCACCACGAACTACACCTATGGAGGATGATCCCGGCTTCCCGCTCTGGGAGGGCGCCGTCGGCCTCCGGCCGCTCCACGCGCACGAGGCCGAGGTCTTCGCCGCCGCCGTGCTCGAGTCCATCCCCGAGCTCGCGCCGTGGATGCCCTGGGCCACGCCCGACTACACCCTCGACCAGGCCCAGGCCTGGATCGACGACACGCGCGACGCCTTCGAGGCCGACTCCAAGCACGAGTTCGCCATCGTGGACCGCGCGAACCGCTACCTCGGCGGCGCCGGCCTGAACCTCCGGAGCGACCTCCACCGCAGCGCCAACCTCGGCTACTGGGTGCGCACCTCTGCCGCCGGGCAGGGCGTCGCCACCGCCGCCGCGCGCCGCGCCGCCCGCTTCGGCTTCGAGGTCCTCGGGCTCCAGCGCATCGAGATCCTCGTGGTCGCCGGCAACGTCGGCAGCCTCCGCGTCGCCGAGAAGCTCGGGGCGACCCGCGAGGGCGTGCTCCGCAACCGCCTCCGCCTCTACGATCGGCCGCACGACGCGGTCATGCACGCCCTCGTCCCCGAGGACTTCGGCCTCCGGACCCGGTGAGGGCCGCCCGCCGCTGCGACAGGCGCGCCCCACCGCCGCCGGGATCCGCGCGCCCCACCGCGCGTCACGGGGGCCCACGATCGCGTCGCCGCCGCGTCGGACGGCGTGGTACACCGCTTGCTGTGCGCGTGTACCTCATGAGCCTCCGCGGCCAGTCCACCGTCGAGCCGATGCTCGCCCTCACCGGGGTCCTGCTCGCGCTCGTCGTCTTCGCCTACGTTCGCCACGACCTCTTCCAGCAGCTCGTGGTCCGCATCGCCGAGTGGGTCGCGACCCTCGTGGAGATCCCGTGATCCGCACCCCCCGCCGCCGCAGCGGCCAGTCCCTCGTCGAGTACCTCCTCGGCATCTCGGTCCTCGCGATCGGGCTCGCCGCGGGCTTCACCGCCTTCGGCGAGGGCGTGCGCGACGTGTTCCACAACGTCCGCACCACCGTCCAGATGCCCTACCCGTGAGCGCGGCCCGCTGATGCCCTTCGGCATGCCCCCGCTCGCCCCGCCGGACCTCGTGCTCGCCGTGCTCCTCGTCGGCGCGATGTGGACCGACTGGAAGACCGGCAAGATCAAGAACGTGCTGACCTTCCCGGTCATGGTGACGGGCGTCCTGATGGCGCCCCTGTTCGCCCCTCACTTCTACGACGGCGCCCTCGGCCTCCTCGCGGCCTTCGCCACCGGCGTCGTGCTGTGGAAGTTCGGCGGCGCCTACCACCCGGGGGACGTGAAGCTGGTCATGGCCGCCGGCGCCCTCGTCGGGCCGGAGATGATCCTCCGCGCGATCCTGCTCGGCCTCCTGATCAACTTCCCGGTCGCCATCGCCGTGCTGTTGGCGAAGGGCAGGATGCAGAACTTCTTCCGCTTCTGGCTCAAGAACGAGCGCGAGGTCACCACCAAGATGATCTTCGCCCTGGTCATCTCCGCGGGCGTCGTGGCCGCGCGCTTCCAGCCCTGGCCCAACCTGTGGGGGTCCCCATGACGACGTCGCCCGCCCGCCGCGGCCAGGCCAGCACCGAGTATCTGCTCCTCATCAGCGTCCTCGCCGTCGGCCTCGCGCTCGCGGCCTACGCGTTCATCCCCGGTTTTCAGCAGGGCATCCAGGCCCTCGGCGACGACTCCACGGCCCTCATCGGCGCCGGCGCCGCGAACGGAAGCGGCAACACCCGCTAGGCCCGCGGATGCCCTCCCCGCCACGTCCGCGCCCGAGTTGACGTAGAATCGACGTACCTGTCCCCCTTGTGATCGGTTCGAGGCCCGTGTGAAGAACCCCCGCGCGTTCCTGTTCGCCCTCGTGGTCGCTTTCGTCGCGACCTTCGCGCAGTGCCGCTACGTGGCGCAGCGCGAGACGGACCTGCTCTACGAGACCGCCCCGCAAAAAACGCTCGTCGCCACCCGCGACATCCTCGACAACGTGCGCCTCGACGAGACCATGGTCGAGATGGTGGACGTCCCGCGCCGCTGGCAGCAGCCGAAGGCCCTCGCCTCCGTCGATCAGATCCGGGATCAGATCAGCGCCGTCCCCATCCTCGCGGGCGAGCAGATCGTCGCCACCAAGCTCGTCACGGCGGACGAGGCCGGCCTCGCCCTCTACGTGCCGAAGGGCCTCCGCGCCATCTCGCTGGAAGTGTCGGTCTTCAACGCCGTCGGCGGCCACATCAAGCCGGGCAACCACGTCGACATCATCGGCACCTTCGACTTCGGCAGCGCCGACAAGTCCGACATGCGCACCGTCACCGTCATGCAGGACGTGTGGGTGCTCTCCGTGGTGGACGACATCGGGCGCCCCACCACGCGCGACATCGTCGTCATGCCGGAAGAGGGCCAGCCCGTCGAGGACCGCGAGCCCGCGCCCTCCGAGCTGCTCAACAACAGCGCCACCATCACGGTCGCCGTGCGCCCCGCCGAGGCCCAGAAGCTCATCCTCGCCCAGCAGATCGGGGACCTCACGGTCAGCCTCCGCTCCCTCTGGGAGACGCCCGAGCCGGTCGCCCTCGACCACGCGACCGTCGCCTCGACCCTCGGCCTCGTCCAGCAGGTGCGGTACCGCCAGGGGCCCCGCTACCGCGTCATCGAAGGGGGTGGATTTTGAGCCGCGTCGCAACCGCCGGGCTCCGGCGCCTCCTCCTCGGGCTCGCGCTCGTCTCGCCCCTCGCCCTCCTCGCGCCGCCGCTCGTGCCCGCCTCCGAGGCCGCCGAGGGCGCGCTCCCCGACCAGGTCATCGTGCTGAACACCCAGCAGGCGATCGACGTCCCCTACAGCTTCGGCGACGTGTCGGTCGGCTCCGCCGAGATCGCCAAGGTCGTGCCGCTGCGCGACGCCAAGCAGATCCTCATCGCCGGCCGCGAGGTCGGCACGACCAACCTCATTATCTACAACACGCGCGGCGCCCGGGTGGACGAGGTGGAGATCACCGTCATCCCCGCCAACCTCGCCAAGGTCATGAAGAACGTCCAGGCCCTCCTCGACGACATCGAGGGCCTCTCGTTCAAGATCATGAACGATCGCGTGTACATCCAGGGTGAGGTCAGCCTCGACGACGAGCTCGAGCGCGTCCAGGACCTCGACGAGCGCGAGCCGATGATCGAGTCGATGGTGACGCTCTCGCCCATCGCCCAGCGCCTCCTCGCCTCCCTCATCCAGAAGGAGATCGGCACCCCCGGCGTGAACGTCCGCCTCGTCGGCAAGAAGATCATGCTCGAGGGCATCATCCACTCGGAGATGGCGAGCAAGCGGGCAGAGGCCATCGCGCGCGCCTACTACCCCGACGTCGTCAACGTCCTCGAGGTGCGCGAGGTCGACCGCATCCCCGGCCGCGCCGAGACCATCGTGATGGTCGTCCACTTCGTCGAGCTCACCAAGTCCCTCGTGACCTCCTGGGGCGTCGAGTGGACGCCGCTCTCCGTGCAGGGCGGCGTGTCGTTCGACTTCCTCCACGACTTCTACGACACCTCCGCCGCCGAGGGCACCGCCGCCGCCACCATCACCTCCCTCCTGCCGCGCCTCGAGCGCGCCCGCCGGAGCGGCTACGCGCGCGTGCTGGAGAACCCCACCGTCTCCGTGAAGAGCGGGGACACCGCCCACATCTTCTCCGGCCAGAAGGTGCCCTTCGTCTTCATCGAGAACGGCTCCCAGACCGTCATCTTCGAGGACGTCGGCATCACCCTCGACGTGACGCCCTACGCCCAGGGCTCCGAGGTCGACCTCAACATCGAGGTCAAGGTCTCCTCCCTCGGCGAGGTCGGCACCAACGGCTACCCGGCGATCGACACCTCCGAGATCACCACCTCGCAGTACGCCCGCGCCGGCGAGAGCATCGTCATCGGCGGCCTCCAGCGCGTGAGCGACCGCGTCGACTACAACCGCCTCCCCGAGGACACCGCGGCCAGCCAGGGTATCTTCTCCTTGTACAACGCCAAGGACTACAAGAAGCAGAAGCAGCAGTTCCTCGTGTTCGTCACCCCGCAGATCCACGAGTCCTCCTCGACCGCCAACCGCGAGATCCAGGAGAAGTTCAACCTCCTCGAGGTCCGGCAGTAGATGGCCTCGGGATGCCGGGTGGTGGCGGTGGGCGGCGCGCGAGACGGCGTCGGTCGCACGACCTTCGCGGTCAACCTCGCGTTGTCCTTCCTCAAGGAGACGCGCGAGCGCGTGCTCCTCATCGAGCTCGACCGCACCGGCGCGGGCGACGGCGCCGCGCTCCTCGGCCTCACCGAGGTCCGCACCATCGCGGACTTTGCGCCCTACCTCGCCCAGCTCACGCCCGAGACCGTCGGCCCCTACATCGCCGCCCACCCCGCGGGCCTGGGCCTGCTCCCCATCGCGTCCACGCCCGAGGCCGCCGACAAGGTCCCGTTGGACGCGGTGAAGCGCATGCTGGAGCTCTGCCTCCCGCTCGCCAGCTACATCGTGGTGGACTGCGGCGCCGGCGTCGACCCCTTCGGCGTCGCCGCGATGGAGATGTCGAGCGGCATCTTCCTCGTCACCACGCCCGACTTCAACGTCCTCCAGGCCACGCGCCGGATGATCGACCAGCTCCAGCAGCTCCAGTTCCCGCAGCAGCTCGTCAAGGTGGTCGTCAACAAGCTCGACGCCGCCGGCCCCATCACGAAGGAGCTCGTGCTCGGCCGCCTCGGCCGCCCCGTGCTCGTGACGCTCCCCAAGGACGACACCCTCACCGCCACCCACGCCGCGCGTGGCACCCCCTTCGTGCTCGACGCCCCCCGCGAGAAGCTCACGCGCCACTACGACGAGCTCGCGCGGCAGCTCGTCGAGAAGGGCGTGCTCGACCAGCTCGGCGCCCTCGCGCGGCCCCAGGACGTCGGCGTCTCCGACGCGCGGCGCCAGGTCATCGCCGACGACAAGGCCAAGGAGGTCGCCGGCTGGATGAAGTCGCGCGGCGGCCGCGGCGGCGCCCGCAAGGGCGAGGTCGACGCCCGCACCTCGCTCAAGATGCTCATCCACAAGCGCCTCGTCGAGGTGTTGGATCTGAAGCGTCTGGACCGTGAGTTGGGTGCCAACCAGGACCGTGACAAGGTGCTGCGCGAGCGCGCCGAGGCCGCCATCTCCCGCGTGCTCGATGAAGAAGGCGGCGCCATCACCGACCGCGCCGACCGCAAGCGCATCGTGAAGGAGGTCCTCGACGAGGCCCTCGGCCTCGGCCCCCTTGAGGATCTGCTCGCCGACGACCGCGTGACCGAGATCATGGTCAACGGCCGTGACAACGTGTTCGTCGAAATGAGCGGCAAGCTCACCAAGACCGGCCTCACCTTCACCGACGACCAGCAATTGCTGGCGGTGATCGAGCGTATCGTCCAGCCCCTCGGCCGCCGCGTGGACGAGAAGTCCCCCATGGTCGACGCCCGTTTGCCGGACGGCAGCCGTGTCAACGCCGTCATCCCGCCGCTCGCGATCGACGGCCCCTCGATCACCATCCGAAAGTTCGCGAAGGAGCCCTTCAAGGTCGCGGATCTGGTGAAGTTCGGCGCCTTCACCCCCGAGCTCGCCGACCTGCTCCGCGCCTGCGTCGAGGCCCGCCTCAACATCCTCATCTCGGGCGGCACCGGCTCCGGTAAGACGACGCTGCTCAACGTGATGTCCAGCTTCATCCCTGCGGACGAGCGCATCGTCACCGTCGAGGACGCCGCCGAGCTCCAGCTCAAGCAGCCCCACGTCGTCCGCATGGAGTCGCGCCCGCCCAACATCGAGGGCATCGGCGAGGTCAAGATCCGCGACCTCGTGAAGAATTGCCTTCGTATGCGGCCCGACCGCATCGTCGTCGGCGAGTGTCGCGGCGCCGAGGCCCTCGACATGCTCCAGGCCATGAACACCGGTCACGACGGCTCCCTCACCACCGTCCACTCCAACTCCCCGCGCGACGCCATCTCCCGCCTGGAGACGTTGGTGATGTTCGCCGGCTTGGATCTGCCCAGCCGCGCCATCCGCGAGCAGATCGCCAGCGCCGTGCACATCATCGTCCAGACGACCCGCCTCTCCGACGGCTCCCGCAAGGTCATCTCCGTGGCGGAGGTGACCGGCATGGAGGCCAACACCATCACGCTCCAGGAGATCTACGCCTTCAAGCAGACCGGGTTGGACGCCAACAAGAAGGTCCTCGGCTCCCACTCCGCCTCCGGCTTCGTCCCCAAGTTCGTGAGCAAGCTCGACGCCCTCGGCATCTCCCTCCCCCGCGGCATCTTCTCCGCGCCGGTCGGCCAGGGCGTCCCCGCGGCGGGCGGCGGCACCGCGCCCGGCCCCAACGCCGGCGGCGTCCCCGGCGGCCCCATCCCCCGCGGGCGCAGCTGATGCTCCCCCAGATCTGGGACCTGCTGACGGCCTTCCGGCTGATCTTCGTCCTCGCGGGCGTGGCCGCGTGGCTCGCCGTCGGTTGGTTCGCCGCGCCCTGGTTCGGCGCCCGCTTCGAGGCCGCCACCTCCGGCTACGTCCGGTGGATGCAGGGCATGTTCGACCGCATGTTCCGGCAGGTCCCCGCCAGTTGGTGTGTCGCCTCCATCGTCGGGAGCGTGCTCCTGTTCGGCGCTGCCGGGTGGCTGCTGACCACCGGCATCCCCTACGAGCCGTGGGGCTACAACGTCATCCGATTCATGGTGATCGGCGTGTTGGTTGTCGGCCCCTTCGGTCTGCCCGTGGGCTACCAACTCCCGCGCTACCTCGTCGAGCTCATGTGGGAGCGGCGCATCGCCCAGTTCGAGGACCAGCTCCTCGACGCCCTCGCCTTCATGTCCAACGGCCTCAAGTCGGGCCTCTCGCTCCTCCAGGCCATGGACATGGTGCGCGAGGAGCTGCCCGACCCCATCTCGCAAGAGTTCGCCTTGATGCTCAACGAGCAGCGCCTGGGCGTGCCCCTCGAGGACGCCTTGTTGGCCCTCGAGAAGCGCATCGGCACCGAAGACATCCAAATCATCGTCACCTCGATCAACATCCTGCGTCAGTCGGGCGGCAACCTCTCCGAGACCTTCGACACCGTCGCCCACACCATCCGCGAGCGCAAGAAGGTCACCGGCCGCATCGCCAGCCTGACCGCCCAGGGTGTCGCCCAGGGCGTCATCATCGTCGCCATGCCGTTCGTGCTCGCCTTCATCCTGTGGGTCATGGACGCCCAGCTCATCTCGCGCCTGTGGACCACCTGGCTCGGGTGGATCTTCATCTTCGTCATGCTCACCCTCCAGGTGATCGGCGGGTGGATGATCAAGCGGATCGTGAAGGTTCAGGTTTAGGGAGGGGCGGCCCGGCGGCCCGGTCGTCCGAAAGCGTTTGTCACGGCCGTGGCCGCTCGCCACCCGCCGCCTCCCGCCTCCCGCCTCAGCCCCCCGACCGCCCGCGCACCAGCGGGGTGAGCGCCGGCAGCACCAGCGCCGTGATCCGCGCGTGGCCCTCGGCCGTGGGGTGGAGGCCGTCCGCCTGGTTCAGGGCGGGCTCGCCCGCGACGCCCTCGAGCAGGAAGGGCACGAGCGTGACGCCCGGCGGGGCCGCGAGCGCGGGGTAGATCGCGTCGAAGGCGGCGACGTAGTCGGGGCCGAGGGTGGGGTTGGCGCGCATGCCGAGCAGGAGCACGTCGGCACCGGCGGCGCGCGCCTTGTCGACGATGGCGCGCAGGTTGGCGGCGCAGTCCGCGGGGGGAAGGCCGCGCAACATGTCGTTGGCGCCGAGGCCGAGCACGAGGATGTCGGGCTTCTGGCCGAGGAGCCAGTCGAGCCGTCGTAAGCCGCCGGCGCTCGTGTCACCGCTGACGCCGGCGTTGACGATGGTGGCGGGCAGGCCCTCCGCGGCGAGGGCGCGGCCGAGCTGGGCGGGGAAGGCGTCGTCCACCGCGAGGCCGAGGCCGGCGGTGAGGCTGTCACCCAGGAAGACGACGCGGGGCCCGGCGGCGCGGGGCTCCGGGGAGGCAGGTGCCACCGCGGTCGTGGTGGGGGCTACCGCGGGTGCGGTCGCGACGGTGGGGGCGGCGGGGGCGCACGCGAGGGCGAACAGGAGGAGCCAGGGCTTCATGTGGTCTCCGCGCGCACCCACGCGAGGTAGGCGGGCAGGCCCTCGTCGGGCGAGAAGGTGAGGATCTTCGGCACCTCGTAGGGGTGCAGCTCGGGCAGGCGCGCGAGGAGGGCGGGCACGCGGGCGGCGGCGGTCTCGAGGAAGAGGACCTCCTCCACCGCGTCGCAGATCTCGCCCTTCCACCGGTAGATCGAGCGCGCGCCGGGCAGGATGTTGCCCCCGGCGACGAGCCGCTCCTCGACGAGCTGGCGCAGGATCGGCGCGCCGGTCTCGGGGGGGCAGGTGACGAACACGATGCGCACGACGGCCTCCGACGCCCCGCCCCCTAACCCACGGCTTCCCGCCCGCCGTCGCGGGTTATCCCCGCCGCGATGACCCCCGCCGACCGCCTCCACGCGCTGCTCGCCGCCTCGGGCCTCCCGCACGCCGTCCTCGACCACGCCGAAGCGGTTAGCGGTCGCGACGCCGCCGCCGCCCGGGGCACGCCGCTCGGCATTGGGGGCAAGTCGCTCGTGCTGAAGATCGACCGCGTCGGGCTGGCCGTGCTCGTGGTCGGGAGCGACCGCCGGGTGGACGGCCGCGCGCTCCGCAAGGCCCTCGGGGTGCAGCGCTACCGCTTCCTCGCCGCGGACGAGCTGGAGGCGCTCGTGGGGCTCTCGCCGGGCGCGGTGCCGCCCTTCGGCCGCCCGGTGGTGGACGCGACGCTCTTCGTCGGGGAGGACCTCCTCGCGCGGGAGGAGATCGCCTTCGCCGCGGCGAGCCGCACGCGCTCGATCCGCATGGCGAGCGCCGATTGGCGCGCGGTGGCCCAACCGACGGTGGTGCCGAGCTTCACGGTGGCGGACACACCCCTGTCGGAAACACCCCTGTCGGACACACCCCTGTCGGACACACCCGATGCCGACGACCGCCAGCCCCCCGGGAGCGAGGGAGGGGGCTAGGAGCCGGTGTCTTCTGTCGCCTGGCCGAGGAAGTCGAAGTAGCGAACCTCGATCCCCTGGCCCGGGCGGGGGATGGCGTAGCCGTCGAACACGATCGCGTTGTCGGCGGCGTCGTACTGCCAGCCGTCGTGCGGGCGTTGGTGGATCAGCACGTCGTCCACGCGCACCTCGAGCGAGGAGAGCTCGGGGATCGCGGTGAGCGGGAAGCGGTCGACCATGCCGGCGGCGAGCAGGCCGAGGCTGGCCATGACGCCGGCGAAGTCTTCCTGGCAGATGCTCTCGAACAGCCCGTCACTGCCGTTGGCGGCCTCGTAGAGGCGCACGCCGGCTTCAGCCTGGGCGGCGAGGGAGGCGCAGCCCTCGGGCAGGCCCCCGGCGATGGAGGACACGCGGTAGCCGCCGCTGCCCTCGCTGGCCTCGAGGTCGGCGAGGTAGTCGATGACGGCGTCGGGGGAGTGGTCGTCCTCGTCGGTGAGGACGATCACGTCCAGCCGGGCGTCGGAGCGGGCGAGCGGAGCGTTGTCGACGCTGGCGAGCGCGGCGCGAACGGAGGCGAGGGGCTGCTCCGTGCGGTTGCCGCGGGTGCCGACGCGGACCTGGTCGAGCAGGGTGGTCGCGAGGTCGGCGGTGGCGGGGGTGAGCACGTCCCCCACGAGGACGCCGGCGACGGCGGCGTCCGACACGTCCGTGGTGAGGACGCCGATGTGGAAGTCGACCCCGGAGAGGAGGAGGGCGTCGATGAAGGTGTCGACGTGGGCGGAGACGGTGTCCTGCTCTTCGCGCATCGAGGCGGAGTTGTCGACGACCCAGAGGATGTCGGCGGGCACCTCGGCGGCGCCCTGTTGGAACACGTCGGCCGAGCCCACCCGGGAGACGCCGTAGTCCACGCAACCGACGAAGAGCAGGAGGAGAGGTGCCATCGTGATGAGAATAACCGCGATACGTACTGCGCGTGAACATCGCCACCCTCTTCGGCCTCCTCGCGTGTTCCGCCGGCGGCAGCTCCGATCCGGAGCTGGCGAACGGCGGGCTCGCCTCCATCGAGATCTCGCCCGCGACCGTCGCCCTCCGCACGGCGACCGACGCGTTGGAGACCACCGACTTCACCGTCAAGGCGACCTTCGCCAACGGTCACGTCGAGGAGGACTTCAAGCAGGTCGCGTGGAGCCTCACGAACATCTCGGCCGGCGCCCTGGATGATGACGGGCTGTTCACCACCGCCGCCACCAACGGCGGGCGCACGTTCGTCGTCGCCGAGAGCGACGGGCTGTCGGCCTCCGCCGACGTGACCGTCATCTACGAAGAGGTGGTGATCGCGGACGGTCTGCCCGCCAGCGCGGCGGACGCCTTCGCCGGCACCCCCACCGCGGATGCCACGCTCGCCTTCTCCTACCCGGGGGACGGCGTCGCGGTCCCGCGCAACCTCCCGCGGATGGACGTGCACGTCGCCGATCCCGCGGGCGCCACGCTCTACCGGGTCACGTTCGACTCCTCGACCACCCACGTCGAGATCGTGAGCGACACCGCCGAGCTCGAGATCGAGGGCGACCTCTGGAGGGTCATCACCGCGACCAACGCCGGCGCCGCGGTGGACGTGTCGGTCGAGGCCGTCGACGCCACCTTCTCGGGGGACGAGCTCACCGCCTCCTCCGCCCTGCGCGAGGGCACCCCGCTCTCGATGGTGGTCAACCGCCTCGACGCGACGGGCTCCATCTACTTCTTCGTCACGACGGACAGCGGCATCGCGCGCGCCGGTGTGAGCGACGCGGACTGGGAGTATTGGTTCGCGAACAGCGTCGTCAACTCGGACGGTGCCTGCGTCGGCTGCCACGTCGTCTCCCAGGACGGCGAGCGCATGTCCTACTCGTTCAGCGGCGCCTCGGGGAACGACAGCTTCGGCCTGGTCGAGATCGTGGACGGGCAGCCCGAGATCGTGATGGACCACGACGGCCCGGCGGACAGCGGGTACTTCACCACCATCGACCCCACGAGCACCTACGTCGCCGTCTCGTTCGGCGGCACGATCGACGTGCACGACGCGGTGGACGGCTCGCTCATCTCCACGATCGACTACGACGAGAGCCTGACCATGCCCGACTGGTCGCCGGACGGGCTCTCGCTCGTCGCGGTCGCCGGGCAGGACATGGCGACCGACAACGTCTTCCACGATTCGTTCATCGTCGTCTTCCCGCACCTCGGTGAGGGGCAGTTCGGCCCCGGCGAGATCCTGATCGATCCGGTGCCCGCCACCTGGTTCTACTACCCGGCGTGGTCGCCGGACGGGCTGTGGGTGGCGTACAACCGCTCCGAGGTCGGCACCTACTTCTCGCGGGACGCCTCGCTCTACCTCGTCTCGTCCGTCGGTGGCGAGTCCATCGAGCTCGCGACGATCAACGGGGCCGACGGCAACGCGTCCTGGCCGCGCTGGGGCCCCATCCCGGACGACGACGTGCTGTGGCTCGCCTTCTCGTCGGATCGGGACTTTGGCAACTACCCGACCGACTTCCCCCAGGTCTGGATCGCGGGCATCGACACCACGCAGGCGGAGCTCGGGCTCGATCCCAGCTTCCCCGCGTTCCGCATGCCCCAGCAGGACCTCGACAAGGGCAACCACGCCCCCTGGTGGAGCGCCTACTGATGCTCGTGCTCCTCTTCGCGGCGTGCACCCCGGTCGCCGGCACCAACGCGGGGGACACCCGCGTGTGGACCTCCAACTGGGCCGACCACCTCGTCTACCAATCCGTCGCGGTCGACACCCTCGGCGCCGGCGGCTCCGACACCGCCGCGGACCCCACCGCCCGCCTGGACGCCACGCTCGTGGCCACCGGCGCGGAGTGGGCGCTCTCCCTGCGCGACGCGGACGACGCCGGCCTGGGCGACATCGTGCGGGAGCTCAGCTTCTCCACGGACAAGGGCCTCGCGGTCACACAGGTGGACGGCGCGGTGCTCGATCCCGCCGTCGTGCTGTTGCCCGCCACTTGGGACGAGGGCGCCGCCGTCGTCTCCGGGGACTACACCGCCACGACCGATCCGCTGGCCGCCGCCGTGACCTGGTACGGGACCTTCGCCGACGTCGTGACCGTCCGCGTGTCCGGCCCCGCCGGGGATCCGCTCGCCGGCCTGCTCCGCTTCGCGCCGGACGT
>CAJBVW010000445.1 GCA_903959175.1 uncultured Pseudomonadota bacterium | reverse complement strand
CGGCGGCTTCCTCTCCTACTACCCGCCCACCGCCGCGCTGATCGCGCGCCCCTTCTCCGCGGTGCCGTACCCCCTCGCGGCCAAGGGCTTCCGCTACGCGTCGGTCCTCGCGCTGATCGCCGCCGCCGTGCTCGCCGTGCGGAGCGCCCCCTCGCGCGGCCGCGTGCACGCCGCGGTCGCGACGCTCGCGCTCGTCGGCTACTACCTCTCCGTGCGGCCCACACGCGCCGTCCTCCCGGCCGGCCAGATAGGCCCGATGGTGCTGTTCGCCACGGCGCTCGCGCTCTGGGGGATCTCCCGGGGCCGCGACCGGATCGGCGGCATCGCGCTCGCGCTCGGCGCCGGGATCAAGCTCTTCCCGCTCCTGCTCCTGCCCGCTGCGCTCGGCCGGCCGCGCGTGCTCGCCGCCGCCGCGCTCGCCGGCGCCCTGCTCGTCGCGGGCGTCGCCCTCTCGGCGCCCCACCTCGACCTCGAAGCGTGGACCCGCGCCCTCTATGGCTTCGTCAACCTCGGGGTCCACCCCGCGTGGCGGCACGATCAGCCCGCGTGGATCCTACGGCTCTGGCAGGCCCGCTTCCTCGCGCTCGGGATCCCGTCGGGCCTCGCGGTGGTGTGGGCGTGGCGCCGCCGGACGGACCCCGCCGTCGCGACCGCCCTCGGCGCGCTGTTCGTCGCGTGGGGCGGCACGGTCATGGCCGGCAGCCACCACTACCACGAGGCCCTGCTGCTCCTGCCCGCCGTCGCGTGGGTGCTGGTGTGGCCCGCTCAGCGCGGCCCCGTCGCGCTCTCCTGGGCACTCGCGGTCGGGCTCGCCATCCTCGCCGAGGCGCTCGGCACCCGCTCGTCGCGCTCCGCCCCGAGCAGCCTCCACTGGCTGATCGTCGGCTACGTCACTTGGATCGCGTGCGCGATCCGCCTCCGCTGGACGCTCGCGGCGTCGGCTACGGCGACGGCGTCCCCGGCGGCAACGGCCGCTCCTGGTGCATGAACAGCTCCTCCTGCGGGGAGAGCGGCGCCGGAACGTCGGTCTCGGCGGCATCCTCCGCGGAGAGGCCGGGGAAGGGCTCTTCGCGCGGAGCGTAGCGCTCGCGCTCGGGCCAACCGCCGTCGCCGAGGAGCCGCGCCGTCGCCTTCGCGAGGAGGGCGAAGCCCTTGCCCGAGGGGTGCATCGCGTCGACAAAGAGCGCGCTCGGCGCGCCGGGGGCGGTGGTGAACACCACGTGGGCGTCCACCATCGGCACCTGGAACCACCGCACGATCTCCGCCTGCGCGAGGAAGTACGGGTGCCACGAGAAATCGTCGCGGTCGCCGCGGTCGATGCGCTCCATGTTGGTGAGCGAGAGCACCAGCGCCCCCGCGCCGTGCTCGGTGGCCTGGGCCATCATCTTCGCGAGGTTGGCCGCATAGTCCGGCAGCGGCACCCGCCGGCCCGCGCTCGTCGGCACCTGGCTGTTCGACGTCCAACTCACGATCCGCGCGCCGCGCCCGCCCTTGAGGCGGTCCAGCCACGTCGACGAGAGGCGGAAGAGCGCCGAGCTGGCGAGCGGGCCGGAGAAGGTGTTGACGGTGTGGAGGAGGTCGGCGTCCTGGAACCAATCGTAGTTGTTGTCGCTCCAGAGGTTGCCGATGAGGAGCAGGTCGGGCTGTAGCCCCCAGCCCACCTCGTCCAGGAAACGGAGCGTCTGCTCGGTGGAATAGCCGGGCGTCCCGCCGTTGATGACCTCGGCGCGGATGCCGCGCCCGAGCAGCGCGCGCTCGAGCTGCGCGGGGTAGGTCTCCGCGTCGGACACGCCGTGGCCGAACAGGCTGCTGTCGCCGACGACGAGGATCCGGGGCACGTCCGCCGGCTTCGGATCGGCCGGGAGCGGGCCGCGGAGTCCGAGCGCGTTGATGCTGGCGGTGAACCCCGCGCTCCGCTTCACGCCGGGCGCCGTGTACCAGAGGCGCGTGGGGTGGGAGTTGAGGAGCACCATCTCCTCCCTCTCGGGCGCCACCTTGTAGCCGGGGATGACCGGGGCGATCACGCGGGCGGCGAGCTCGAGCGCGACCAACGTCACCACGAGCACAACGGACGCCGC
Organism: uncultured Pseudomonadota bacterium; assembly: GCA_903959175.1. Classification (GTDB taxonomy): domain Bacteria; phylum Myxococcota_A; class UBA796; order UBA796; family SXON01; genus CAJBVW01. The sequence goes on along the minus strand of CAJBVW010000445.1, from coordinate 6,088 downwards.
GGCGACCTTGAAGCGCAGCGAGGAGGGGGCGCGCGGCGAGCGTTCGGCCAAGGGGTCTCCGTAGCGGCGAGTATATCGCCCGAGGGCGGCGGCTACGGCGTCAGCACCGCGACGGTCTCGACGTGGACCGTCTGCGGGAACATGTCGTAGGGGGTCACCCGCCGCAGCCGCAGGCCGCCGGCGACGAGCCGCGCGAGGTCCCGCGCGAGGGTCCGCGGGTCACACGAGACGTAGACGAGCTCGCTCGGGCGCAGGGCGAGCACGCGCTCGGCGACGCCCGCGGCGAGGCCGCTCCGGGGCGGGTTGACCACGACGAGCCCGCCGACGCACACCTCGGGGAGCGCGGCGCCCACGGCCTCGGCGGTGAAGGTGGCCGCGATCCCGTTCCGCTCTGCGTTACGACGCGCGCGCGCCACGGCGGCGGGCGAGGCCTCGATCCCGTGGATCACGGAGGCGTCCCCGCCGAGCTGCAGCGCCACCGCTCCCACCCCGCAGTAGAGGTCGAGGAGCGGGCGCCCGGCCGCGCGCGGGAGGTCCGCCCAGAGGCGCCCGGCGGTGGCGGGGTTGGTCTGGAAGAAGTCGGTGGGGCCGACCTCGAAGGCCACGCCGTTGACGTGCTCCTCCACCGCCTCCACGCCGAGGAGGTGGGTGGTGACGCCGTCGGGGGCGAAGATGCTGTCCCCCGGGAGATCGTTGAGGTGGAGGTGGACACCGTCCGCCGGGAGCGTCGCGGCGAGGGCCCGGAGCGCGGGCGCGTCCGCGTAGGCGACGAGCGTGGCGAGGACGGTGCCGTGGCTGCGCGAGCGGCGGACGACGACGTGGCGGAGGAGCCCCGGCGGCAGGTCGAGGCGCAGCGCGGTCCACGCGCGTAGGGCGGGCGCGAGCACGCCGCACCCCTCCACGTTGACAACGTCGTGCGAGTTCCGGCCGTGGGCCCCGAGCCGCGTGCCCTCGCGGCGGTCGGTCGCGACGAGCTTGGCGAGGTGGCGGTAGCCGGTGTCGCCGTCGGGGCAGGGCACCACGTCCTCTACGATCGCGGCCACGCCGGCCTCGGCGAGGGCGTCGCCCACGAGGGCGCGCCGCCAGCGCCGTTGGGCGTCGGGGGAGAGGTGCATCCACGGGCAGCCGCCGCAGGGGCGCCAGTGGGAGCAGGCGGGCGCGACGCGGTCGGGCGAGGGCGCGGCGCTGCCGGCCCACTCGCCGTAGTCGACGTGGCCGCCCACCGCGAGGATCGTGACGTTCGCGGGCTCGCCGGGGATGCCGCCGAACACGCGGGTGGGGTGCGGGCCGTCCGTCACGGCCTCGCCGCGCGGATGGAAGCGGGTCGGGAGGAGCGCGGGCATCAGGCGCGCGCCCTATCGCGCTCGACGCGCGCACGTCACTTGACATCGGCCGCGTTCCCGGCGATACGCGCCCCCGTGGCGCTCTGCCCCTGCGGCGCGGGCGCCCGGAGGCTCCCCATGCTCGGTTCCGTGCGTCTGCTCCCCGTCCTCGCGCTCCTCGCCTGCTCCAACCTGTTCAACGACAAGGGCGGCGACCCCACGGTCGACGACACCGCGGACACGGACGCCGACACCGACGCGGACACCGATTCGGACACGGACACCGACACGGACACCGACACGGACGCCGACACCGACGCCGACACGGACGCCGACACGGACGCCGACACGGACGCCGACACCGACACCGACATCGACCCCGCCGCCGTGGACGACGACGGCGACGGCGTCACCGAGGATGAGGGCGACTGCGACGACACCGACGGCGACGTGTCCCCGGACGCCTCCGAGACCCCCTACAACGGCGTCGACGACGACTGCGACACCCGCACCCCCGACGACGACGTCGACGGGGACGGCTACGCCGCCGCCGATGACTGCGACGACACCGACGGCGACGTCTCCCCCGCGAGCGAGGAGGACATCGGCAACAGCACCGACGACGACTGCGACGGACGCGTGGACGAGCGCTTCGATCTGACGACGCTCGACGCGAGCTGCGACTGCGGCTACCCGAGCGCGCTCGACCTCGACTCCGTCGATGACGTGCACATCGCCTATCACGACGCAGACGCCGGCACGATCCGCTACCTGACCGGCGCGGGCACGCGCTGGGAGCTCCCCGAGGAGGTCGTCTCCGACGTGACCTCCGGCGAGTGGCTGGACGCCCAGGTGGACGGCGCGGACGAGCTCCAGCTCGCCTTCACCTACAGCAGCCGCGCGGGCACCGAGCTCGACTACGCCTACCGCGACGCCTCGGGCGTGTGGTCGCCCACCTACATCGTGGACGACTACGCGAGCTCCGGCTCGTCCTACATCGGCTACTACGTCTCCCTCGCGATCGACTCGTCGAACCTCCCGTCCTTCGCCTACTACGACGACGACAACGGCGTCCCCGTGCTCACCGACTTCACGACGATCGGCGTGGGCATCACCTCCCAGATCGACGTAAACTACGCGGGATCGACCGGCTACTACACCAGCCTCGCCCTTGACAGTTCGGACTACGACTACGTCGCCTTCTACGACGACGGCATCCTCGCCAACGAGGTCCAGTTCTCCATCCCCGGGGACGCCGTGTTCTCCGAGGTCATCGACTCGGACCCGGGCGCCGACATCTCCCTCGCCGTGCGCTCCGACGACACTCCGTGCGTCGCCTACCAGTCCACCGACTCGGCAGACCTCGTCTACGGCTGCCGCAACGCCGACGAGAGCTGGACCCTCGAGACCGTCGCCACCACCGGCGCCGTGGGCGTCGAGGCCGCGCTCGCCTTCGACTCCGCGGACACCCCGTGGATCGCCTACTACGACGAGACCGGCGGCGATCTCCAGGTCGCCACCGAGAAGGCCGGCGTGTGGACCATCATCGACGCCGACACCACCGGCAACGTCGGCCGCGCGCCCTCCATCGCCATCGACAGCAGCGACTACGTACACATCAGCTATTACGACGTGACCAACGGCACGCTGAAGTACGCGGTCGGCCACTGAATCGGACTCTGGGCGGCCCGGCGGCGGGGCCGCCGTCGGCAGTCGAGTAGGGACCCCCGGTCGCCCAGGGGCCCCTCTCACAGAACCGTACTTGTGCTGTTCACATACGGCTCTTCGGGACGCTGCGTTTCGCGGTTGCTCCCCGCAGCGCCGGTCGGTTCACGACCTCCACCATCCTGAGAACAGCGAGAGCTGTCCTACCAGGGCCTCGATGACCGGGGGCGGCTTGACGAGCGTGTGCAGCCCGGACCACGCGCCCCGCAAGGAGTAGAGACCCTTGCCGGTGAACCACCGGGTCGGGATCGTCCGCTCCATCGCGGGTCGATGGCTGAGATTCCAGATGCTCCGCCGTCCTTCGTAGACGGTGGCCCATGCTGTCTTCTCTCGAACACCTCCACGGAGAAAGTGCCGCGCAATCGTGACCTTCGCCTTCCACTGCTTGAGCAGGATCGCCCGCATCCGCCGTCGGATGTGCGCGTCGAGGGCCTGCATCGTTCGCTCCTCTCCGGTGCAGATCCGGAAGAAGCCGAACCATCCGCGCAGGTAGACGTTGAGGTCCTCGATGCACGCCTCGATGGCGCGCCCCCAGTTTCTCGGCGTCCGGTTGCGGATGTTCTCGCGAATGCGCTCCAGGGAGCGCGCCGACAGGTAGACCTCCACCTTGCCGGTCTTCGCGTCCTTCCTCAGCCGGAAGCCGAGGAAGTGGCGTTCTTCGGGACGGGCGACGGCGCTCTTGTCCGCGTTCACCTTGAGGCGCAAGCGCTTCGCGATGAACTCGACCAGGCTCGCCATCACCCGCTCCCCCGCTCGCGTGGACCGCACGTAGATGTTGCAGTCGTCGGCATAGCGGACGAACCGAAGCCCGCGCGCGGCCAGCTCGTTGTCGAGCTCGTCGAGCACGATGTTGCTGAGCAACGGGGAGAGCGGGCCGCCTTGCGGGACCCCCTCGTCGGTGCTCACCTTCACGCCGTCGGGCATGACCACCGACGCCTTCAGCATGCGACTCAAGAGGTGGAGCACACGACGGTCAGGAACGCGTGTCGCCACGCGCGCCATCAGCCGTTGGTGGTTGACCGTGTCGAAGAACTTCTCCAGGTCGATGTCCACCACGTACTCGTAGCCCTCCGCCACGTACCGTTGCGCCTCGGCGATCGCCGTCTGGCAGCTCCGTCCAGGTCGAAAGCCGTGACTCGACGCATGGAACGTCGGCTCCCACAACGGTTCGAGAACCGCTCTGAGCGCCTCCTGCACCATCCGATCGACCACGTTGGGGATGCCGAGCCCTCGCTGCCCGCCGTTGCTCTTGGGGATCCACACCCGTCGGATGTCTCCGGGGATGTAGCTCCCGTCGAGCAGCGCTGCGCGCAACGCCGGTAGCAGCGTCGGCAGGTGCGTGCGCACCTGGTCGACGTTCTGCCGGTCGGGTCCTGCGGCGCCCTTGTTCGATGCCACCTTCTCGAAGGCGGTCTCCAATCGCTCCGTCACTTCCTCCATCATCGTCGCCGGCGGCGCCTCTTCTTCCGTGTCCCTCGCCTTCGGCGCCCGGTGCGCGGCCGACGTGGACAGGTCCACGCCGCCGGTGCCCGTGGCCCCCACGGGCGAGCCCGGGGGGTTGTCGGCTGTTGCGAAGGGCAGTCCGAGCTGCGCTGCCTGTTGGTTGACCGAGGACGCCTTCCCTCCACGGGTTGCCCCGCTTCGGACGACCTTTCGGCCGCCTTCCGGTACTACGCGTCCTTCCGACTTCTGCTGGGTCATCCTCGTCCGTCCTCTTCGTCCTCGCGAGTACCGGCCTCTCGGCCGGGACCCAGCAGATCTCTCCAGGTAAGAACAACCATCTTCAGACCATCCCGTCGCCAATACGCCTGCGCCACCGACGGATTTTGGGCTTTACTGCTGAGGGCCAGCTCACCCGACGCAGACGCCTTACGGCGCTTCGCTTTCGCTCGAAACGGTCCTGTACCTACGACTTCCACCAGACCCTCGGTCGCCCTCGGGCCCTTGTCTCCTCGGCTGCGGGTTCCCTCCGACGGGCCCCGGGTATGGACTTGCACCTCCTGATGGTTGTTCGTGCTGGACGCACCCCTGCGCGCTCGCGCTTCGCGCTCGGCTGGCGCCTCCTCCCGCCTCGCGGCGTCCGGAGGCGCCGAGCCGGGCGGCGGGGCCGCCCGCGCTCCGGTCGCCTGCCGCGCGCTCGGGTCGACGGGTTCGCGATAGGCTCCCGGCGTGTCGTACACCCTCGGCGAACTGACGACCCTCGCGCCCTCGGCGCCCGTGTGCCGGCTCGTGTCCGCCGTGCTCGAGGCGGCGCCGCCGGATCGCGTCTTCGGGGACCTCGCCCGCGCCACCGTCCCCGGCGCGATGCCCGTCCCGGCGCTCCTCGCGCACGCCGCCGCGCTCGATGCCGCCCCGTCCCACCGCTCCGTCGCGTCCAGCGCGCGCATGGCGCTCTCGCTCTACGATGCGCACCAGGAGTGGTCGAGCGTCACCGACCTCGAGGACGACCACGGTCACGACGCCGCCCACCGCCTCGTCGCCCTCGCCGAGGTCGTCGCCGGCCTCTACGACGGCGCGCCCGCCGCCCGCGCGACCGCCCTGTTCTGCTCCCCCGGCCGGCCGCGCCCTCGCCGTGTGGTTCGCCGCCGTCGAGCTCGCCGTGGCCTTCCTCCCCGCGGACGACCCCCTCGGCGACCACGTCGGCACCGAGCTGATCGACCGCTGGTCCGACGACCTCCCCGCCCGCTCCCCCGACGTCGACGGCGTCCTCCGCGAGCTCCTCCCCTCCCTCGACGGCGGCGCCGCAGCCTGCGCGGCCGGCGCGGCCTGGATCGCGGACGCGCTGCGCGCCGCCCTCCCCGAGCTGGCCGACCGCAGCCGCGACGCCCTCGCCGCCGAGCCGCACGCGGTGCCGGTGTACCGGTTGTTGGTGGCGCGGGTGATCGCGGAGCGCGGGGGGGTGGACGAGGGGCGTGGGGAGGCGGAGCGGGTAGAGATCGGGGCGGCGGAGCCTGAGGTTGCCGAGCGCGCGGCGATCGCGGAGGCGGCGGAGCGTGAGGCGGCGGAGCGCGAGGCGGCGGAGCGTGAGGCGGCGGAGCGCG
>CAJBVW010000444.1 GCA_903959175.1 uncultured Pseudomonadota bacterium | reverse complement strand
CGGCGCGCGGGGGCGGCTCGGGGGTGCGGACGGGGGCGGGCGGCGTGACGGTCTGGCGGCGGGGGGGGAGCGGCGCGTCGTCGTCGTCCTCCGCGAGCATGGCCGCGATCTTCTCGCGGCTCCAGAACGCGGTGCTCTCGCCCTTCGCGGCGGGGGCCTTGCGCACACCACCCTTCGCGAGCGGGCCGGACAACGCGACGGGGCCGCCGAGGTCCTCCTCCTCGACCGCGATGCGGGACGGCGGCGGGGCCGGCGCGCGCGAGGGGGGCGCGGCGGTGGCGCGCGCGGCCCAGTCCTCGAGCAGCTCGCCGGGGCACTGCCCCGCGACCGAGGCGAGCACGTTGGCGGCGTCGAGCGCCTCCGGGCGGTCGGTCGGCGCGTAGGCGAGGATCTGGCAGAGGAACTTGCGCACGTCCTCCAGCCAACGCTTGCCCTGGACCTGCCGGAAGTCCATCGAGAGCACGCGCGAGACGACCTCGTCGTCGTGAGCGTCGGGGTCCTTCGAGAGGTTGCCGAGCGGCTCAGGCGAGAGGATGGAGTGGAGGACGACGCCGAGGCCGTACACGTCCACCGCGTGGGTGTCGGGGCGGCCCTCGGGCGCCTTGGTCGTGCGGCGCGCCACGCCGTAGCCCTCGATGGAGACGGTGCCGCGGGAGTCGATCTTCACATGCGCGGGCCGGATGTCGCCGTGGATGAGGCGATCTTCCACGGCGATGCACAACACGTCCGCGAGGGCGGAGCCGATGGCGAGCGCGGCGCGCAGGGGGGGCGCTCGCGATCGAGCAGGGTGTCGAGGCCGACGCCGGGGGCGGAGCCCTCACCGGTGAGGATCTGGCCTTCGGCGCCTGCTTCCCGGGAGTAGTAGTAGCCGCTCACGTCAGTGCTCTCCTGTCGGTCGTCGCCGCGCCGCCGGTCGTCGGGCCCCGCTCCGGCCCTTCTGCCCATCCGGCCGGGAGTCTACCCCGGCGCGCCCCGCGCGGCGGCCGTCGCACGGTTACCGAGCGCCCGGAGGCCCCGATGACCACCCCCCGCTCGAGCGCCGTGTTCCGCGCCGACCTCCTCGCCGGGCAGGTCGCCCTCGTCACCGGCGGGGGCACCGGCATCGGCGCCGCCATCGCCCGCGAGCTCGGCTCCCTCGGCGCGCAGGTCGTCATCGCGTCCCGCAAGGCCTCCAACATCGAGCCCGCGGCGGCCGGCCTCTCCGCCGAGCTGGGGCGCCCCGTCACCGGCCTCGTCGCCGACATCCGCGACCGCGAGAGCGTCGCCGCCCTCGTCGGCGAGACGATGGCGCGCCACGGCCGCATCGACCTGTTGGTCAACAACGGCGGCGGCCAGTTCCTCGCCCCGGCGGAGACCATCTCGCCCAAGGGCTGGGACGCCGTGATCGCGACCAACCTCACCGGCACCTGGAACCTCACCCGCGCCGTCGGCGACGCGTGGATGCTCGCGAACGGCGGGCGCGTCGTGAACATCACGATGCTCACCGGCCGCGGCTTCCCTGGCATGACCCACTCCGTCGCGGCGCGCGCCGGCGTCGAGGCGATGACACGCAACCTCGCGGTCGAGTGGGCCCCGCGCGGCATCCTCGTGAACGCCATCGCCCCCGGCTACATCGCGTCCAGCGGCCTCAAGCGCTACCCGGCGGGCCTCGCGTGGGCGAAGCAGCTCCAGTCCGCCGTGCCGCTCAAGCGCCTCGGCACCTCGGAGGAGATCGCCTGGCTCGTCGCCTTCCTCGCCTCGCCCGGCGGCGGCTACATCACCGGCCAGACCCTCACCGTCTGCGGCGGCCGCTCGCTCTGGGGGGACCACTGGCCCCTCCCCGACCCCGAGCCGCTCCCCGACATCGACGTCCCCGCCGAGCCCTGGGAGGACGACGACGGCGCCTGATCCCGCGCGGGCCTACTGCTCCTCGATCGTGACGCAGAGGCCCTCGGAGCGCGCCCACGTCAGCGTCCCGGGGCCGTCCGTCTCGTCGGCCACGTCGGGCGCGAACATCCCCGCGCTCACGGCGCGTTGGATCCAGGTGTCCGCGTCGCGGTCGTCCTGCGCGTAGGACCACACGGAGGTCTCTCCGGGCTCGCCGCCGAGCGGGTCGGTGTCGAGCATGAGCGCGAGGGTGTAGGCCTCCTCGTCGATGCGATCGGTCGTGTCGTTGTCGAGCAGCGACTCGTAGCCGTCGAAGGGGCAATTCCGCTTGTCCTCGTTCAGGACGAAGGCAGCGGTGAAGTCGCGGTCGCAGCTGTTGCACGCGTCGTCCGCGATGGGGGTCGGCTCCTCCACGGCGGTCACGTCGAAGGTGTCGGCGCAGTCGGCGTCCCACCCCGCCTCGGGGAAGAACCAATACCAGGTCTCCTCGCCCGACAACGCACCGGCCGCGTCGATCGCGCCGGTGAACGCCCAATACACGGTTGCGTCCTCGCAGCCGAGCGACTCCACGTCCCACGCGTCCGCGTAGGCGTCGGGCACGAGCGGGTGGGTGTCCGCGGGGCCGGACGTGTCGTCGCTGCCGCCCTCCTTCCCGGGGCCGGTGGCGCCGTCGCCCGAGCAGGCGAGCAGGAGGAGCGCGAGGGGGACGGACATGGGGCCTCCGGGGCGCACCGAGTCTATCAGCCTTCCCCCGCGTCAGTTCAGCGCGGGCGCCATCTCGTCGCACCACGTCGCGGTCACCCCGCCGGTGACGGCGCCGGTGGCGGGGTCGGCCTCGGGGTCCTCGTTGTCGTAGGGGAAGCGGCCCGTGTACGTGTCCATGTCGATCTGGAAGGTCAGGTCCGCGCCGTCGCCGCCGCTCATCGTGAGGGTGTAGGCCTCGGGCGCGCCGATCCACCAGTCCTCGGCGTCGTAGAACCAGCCCTCGTAGCCGCTCCCGCGCTCCTCGTAGACCCACTCACCGGCGTCCATCGCGCAGTCCACCACGAGCGTCGCGCCCTCGGTGAGCGTGACCTCGGCGCCGTCGTAGCCGTCGATCAGCGCGTACACCGCGCACACGCCCGCGCCGAGCACGGTCTCGGGGTTGAAGTCCTCGTCGCCGCCGGTGATGAACGCGGCGGCGTCCGCGCAGGTGGCGTCCGGGTTGGGCGCCACGAGCACGGCGGCCTTCCCGGCGGTGGTCACGCCGAACGCGACGGGGCCGCGCACGTCCCCCGCCTGGCCGCTCTCGGCGGTGACCGTGCCGGTGATCGCGGGGAGCTTCGACCCGCCGCTGCACGCGGCCAACATCAGGATGATCACGTCGCCTTCTCCGTCCGCGGGCCGGGAGTCTACGTCGGCGCGCTCCCCCCGGGCAAGCGCGCCCGCCGCCGCGATACGGTCTCCCGCGCCACCGGAGGCCCCCTGTCGCTGCTCCTCGTGTACGCGGCCGTCGCCCACGCGGCCGCCCCCTCCTTCGTCGGCGCCGACGCCGCCGGCCAGAAGTTCGCGAAGCCCGAGAGCCACCTCGCGGCCGAGCTCGGCGCCGCCTTCGCCACGGGCAACACCCAGAACTACTCGCTCGTCGCCTCGCTCGACGGCGACCACCGCTGGAAGCGCAACAAGCTCACGCTCGACCTCGGCGCCAACCTCGGCCAGAGCGTCCTCGACCTCAACGGAGACGGCCACCTCGACGACGACGAGCGCGCCGTCGGCTGGGTGGAGACCGGCCGGAAGGTGTGGGTGGACGCCCGCTACGACCGCTACGTCGGCAAGCGGGACAGCCTCTACCTGCTCGGTGGCGCCCTCCTCGACCCCTTCGCCGGCTACGACACGCGCACCCACGTCCAGCTCGGCTACGCGCGCGTGCTCGTGGAGACGCCCACCACCCGCCTCGTGGCGGAGCTCGGCGCGGACGGCGCCCGCGAGGACTTCGTCGCCGGCGTCGTCCCCGCCCTCGCCACCATCCTCGCCGCCCGCGGCATGCTCGGCCTCACCCACGCCTTCAGCGCCAACGTCAGCGTCACCGACACGCTCGAGCTCTACGAGAACGTGCTCACGCCGGTCGACCTCCGCGTGCTCAACCAGGCCGCCCTCACCGCGCGCCTGACGACGAAGTTCAGCCTCAAGCTCTCCCACACCCTCACCTTCGACAACCAGCCGGTCGAGGGCTTCGGCCCGGTCGACCAGTCCACCGTGGTCACCTTCGTGGCCGCGATCCTGTAGTCGACCGCCGCCCCCGTCGCGCCGCGGCCCCTCCGCGGTTAGGTCCGCCCCCTGCCCGGACGTGCGGTGAGCGCTCCCGACCCCTTGGCCCCCACGCCGTTGTTCGCTTTTCCCCTCTACTCCTCGGTGCTCGCGGGCTTCGACGAGCACCGGGCGCCGCTGCTCGCGGAGGTCCTCGCCCACCGCGACGCCGACCCCGGCGTGGTCCGCAGCAACCGCAACGCCTGGCACTCGGGGGACGCCTTCCTCGCCCAGCGCAGCGCCCACCTCGCCTGGGTGATCCAGAAGGTGACGCGCTTCGCGCACCTCGCCCTCGCGACGCGCTACGCCAACTGGTCGCGCTCCGAGCTCCAGTTCGCGTCGTGCTGGGCCAACGTGCTCGGCCCCGGCGGCTGGAACGCGCCCCACCACCACTTCCCGTGCCACTGGTCGGGCGTGTTCTACGTGGACGTGGGGGACGCCGGCGCGATCCCCGGCGACCCGAGCGGCATGGTCGAGTTCCTCAACCCGACGCCGTGGATGGCCCACGTCGGCAGCACCGGCAACCACGTCTACGCGCCCAAGCCCGGGTTGATGCTGCTCTTCCCGTCGTCGCTCCAGCACTTCGTGCACCCGCACGCCGGCGAGCGCCCGCGGGTGTCCATCGCCTACAACTTCAATGTCGTGCCGAAGCTGACCTAGACCGGCGTGTAGTCGTACGCGGCGCTCGTGTTCCCCAGCTCGTCCACCACGACGAAGCGGAAGACGGACGCCTTGCCGATGTCGCAGGTCACGCCGCCCCACCCGGCGCTGAAGGACCCCGAGCACGAGCCGGAGCCGCACGCGAGGTCGTAGACGGCGAGGGTGTCCGCGCCGTCCATCACGCTCACGGTGGCGCCGGTGGACGCGATGTCGTCCTGGGGGTCGCTCACGTTGACCGAGACGCTCCACATGTCCACGCCGTCCGTGTCGGGCGCGCACACGGCGAAGCCGACCCCGCTCACGACGGGGCTGTCCTCGGTGACGGTGGACGGCTCCGCGGAGTCGGATGACGCGGAGTCGAGCGCGATGTCCTTCCCGCCGGTGCAGGCGAGGAGGCCGAGGAGGAGCGGGAACGAGGGGCGCATCAGCCTTCGCAGTCGCCGAAGAGCGCGTACTCGACCTCGATGGTGGAGCCACCCTCGGGGATGTAGGACTCGTCGAAGTCGATGGAGCGGTCGGTGGAGTTGTACTCCCAGCCGATGGTGGTGGTCACGCCGTCCACGCGGACGACGATGGTCTCGGGGACCGGCCACTCGGTCAGCTCGAAGCTGGAGAGGTCGGCCGCAGAGCCCTCGACGAGGGACTCGAGGTGGCTGGCCCAGTCGGTCGCGCAGACGGAGAGGTAGAGGCCCTCGGTCGCCGTGGTCATCTCGTAGACCTTGTTGGTCGCCGAGGCGTCGCCGCAGCCGGTCGGGTAGTCGCCCGAGATGGCGTGGGCGATGAAGTTGTCCTCGTCGTCCTTGATTCTGCGGAAGTAGTCGAGGTAGTCCGACCAGTCGCTCGGGCTGGAGTCGGGCTCGTCCGAGACGAAGATCATGGACAACATCGCGTCGTCCCGGAGGAAGTCGCTGCCGGGGCCGGCGTCCGCGCCCGACTGGGTCGCCTGGTAGGCCATCTCCGAGGGCATCTCGTTGCCGGAGCCGCCGGTGCCGGCGCTGGTCTGGCTGATGAACTCGGCCTCCATGTCGGAGGAGTCGGCGGTGAGGATCTCGCCGCGGAAGGCGGGGTTGTCCGTCGTGATGACGCCGAGCTGGTAGTCGAGGTCGAGCTCGGAGAGCTCGGCGGCGAAGAACTCGAAGTTCGAGGCGAGGGACGCCTGCTCGTTGGCCATCGAGCAGGAGTTGTCGATGACGAAGAGGATGTCGGTCGAGCCGCGGATGGGCTGGTCGAACAGGTCGAGGTTCTCGCCGTAGAGCGAGCCGCCGCCGGTCTGGAAGGCCTGGGCCTGGCCGCGGAAGGGGTCGCTCGAGGTGACGGCGAGGTACCCGTCATCCGCGTAGTCGTCGAGCGGGGTGTACGCGACCATCACGTCGCGGGACGCGCCGGCGGGGATGATCCACGGGAGAGGGCCGTTGACGGCGGCGTTTTCGTCGAAGTCGAGGTCGTTCGAGGCGGAGATGTAGTCGATCTCGGTCACTTCGAGGGGCGCGTTGCCCGTGTTCGCGATGTTGACCGTGTGGGTGCCGACGCAGCCGATGTACATCGTGCCGAAGTCGTAGGACTCGGGCGACACGGTGATCTCGGGGGCGAGGCCCTCGGCCGTGAGGGGCACGCCGACCTGCGGCTCGTCCGGATCGTTGCTGTCGATCAGGACGCTGGTGTTGTAGGGCTGCGCGGTCTCCGGCTCGTAGGTGACCGTGAAGGTCGTGCTGCTGCCGGGGGGCACGAGCACCGCGTCGATGGCGGACACGGTGTAGACGGCGCGCATGTCGTTGTCCGCGAGGGTCAACCCGTGGATCTCCAGCGCCTCGTCCCCGGTGTTGGACACGGTGACGGTCTCGATGCGGGTGGCGTCCGCGCCGACCTCGACCTGACCGAAGGCGATGAACTCGGGCGAGACGACGATGTTGGGCTCACCCTCGACGTCGTTGCCGTTGATGAGCTCGTCCGTGCCCTTGATCTCGTAGTCCTGACAGGCCGTGAGGAGGAGGAGGAGGATGGAAGAACGCATGCCGGGCTAGCTCCATGTGCCGCCCGTCCATACGGGTGAGCGAGACGTAGTGTGACACGCCCGCCACGAAAAGGGGATCGAACAACGCGGACTCCGCAGGAAAGTCCGCCGGCCGCCGATCCCGCTCCGCCTACTTGATGCCCGTACCGGGGGGCACGTCGGCGCCGGCCGAGAGGAGCGCGGCCGAATCGCCCGCGGCGAGGAGCATCCCGTTCGAGATCTCGCCGCGGAGCTTCGCCGGCTTGAGGTTCACGACGACGACGATGCTCTGCCCCACCAGCGACTCCGGCGTGTGCGTCGCCGCGATGCCCGCGACGATCTGGCGCGGCTCGGGCTCGCCTACGTCCACCTGGAGGATGAGGAGGCGGTCGGCCTTGGGGTGGCGCTCGGCCTTGACGATCTTGCCGGTGCGGAGCTGCACCTTCGCGAAGTCGTCGTACTCGATGAGGGCGGGGGCGGCGGGGGCGGCGGGGGCGGCGGGGGCGGCGGGGGCGGCGAGGGGAGCGGCGGCGGGATCGGTGGACACGGGGTTCTCCAGGGAGGGAGCGGGGGCGGCCTTGTCGGCCTTGAAGGTCTTCTTGGGCTTCGGCTCGGGCGGCGGCGCGGCGGCGCGCGCGGCCTCGAGGGCGGCCTGGATCGCGGGCGGGAGCTCGAGGAGCCGCGGGAACAGCGGATCGCCGGCGGAGACGGGGGAGCCCGCCACGAGGCGGTCGAGCGTGGGGGTCAGGTCCGGCTCGGTCAGGCCGAGCTTCGCCAGCATCTCCCCGCTCTTCGTGGGCCAGAGGCAGGCGAGGTGGCTGCCCACGATGCGCCACACCTCGAGCACGTTGCGCAGCACGGCGCCGAGGCGCGCGGTGTCCCCGCGCTTGTTGAGCGCCCAGGGCTCCTCGCTGTCGACGTACTTGTTGCCGGCGCGCACGAGCTCCCAGAGGGACTCGAGCGCCTGGCGGAACTGGAGCGCGGAGAGGTTCGTGTCGAAGCCCTCGGTCGCCCGCTTCGCCACGGCGGCGAGCGCGAGATCGGCATCGGTGGCGGGGCCGGACTCCGGCACCACGCCGCCCATCCAGCGCGGCAACATCGTCGCGAGCACGCGGTGCCCGAGGTTGCCGAGGTCGTTGGCGAGATCGGCGTTGTAGCGCACGAGGAAGGCCTGGTGGGCGAAGTCACCGTCGCCGCCGAAGGGGATCTCCCGCAGCAGGAAATACCGCACGGCGTCGGCCCCGTAGCTGTCCACCAGCATGTGGGGGCTCACGACGTTTCCGAGCGACTTGCTCATCTTCTGGCCCTCGACCATCCACCAGCCGTGGGCGTACACGCGCTTCGGGGGTTCGAAACCCATCGCGAAGAGCATGCTGAACCAGTAGACCGTGTGGAAGGTGAGGATGTCCTTCCCGATGATGTGGTAGTCGGCCGGCCAGAACGCCTCGCGCCCGCCCTGGAGCGCGGAGAGGTAGTTGGAGAGCGCGTCGAACCAGACGTAGGTGACGTAGTCGGGGTCGAACGGCAGCGGGATGCCCCACGACATGCGCGCCTTCGGCCGGGAGATGCAGAGGTCTCCGAGGGGCTTCTTCAGGTAGCCGAGGACCTCGTTGCGGCGCAGCTCGGGCTGGATGCAGTCCGGGTTGGCGGCGATGTGCGCGAGCAGGCGCTCCTGGTAGGCGCCCATCTTGAAGAACCAGTTCTTCTCCGTGATCCACTCGACCGGCTGCCCGGAGTCGGGGCACTTGCCGTCCACCAGCTCCTCTTCCGCCCAGAAGCGCTCGGCGCTGGTGCTGTACCAGCCGGAGTACTCGGCGGTGTAGAGCTCGCCGGCGTCGTGCAGCTTCTGGAGCTGGGCCTGGACGAAGGCCTGATGCGCCGCGTCGGTCGTGCGGAGGAAGTGGTCGTGCGTGATGCCGAGCCGCTCCCAGAGCTGCTTGTAGCGGATGTGCGTGTCGTCCGCGTGCTGCTGGGGGGTCAGCCCCTTCTTCTCCGCGGCGCGGAGCACCTTCTGGCCGTGCTCGTCCGTGCCGGTGAGGAACATCACGTCGTCCCCGCGCAGGCGACGCCACCGGGCCACGGTGTCGGCCGCGACGGTGGTGTAGGCGTGCCCGATGTGGGGCACGTCGTTGACGTAGTAGATGGGGGTCGTGACGTAGAAGCGGGCCACCTGGCCTCCGGAGCCCGCCTTTCTATCTCCCATCGTGAGCTTCGACCATCCGCCTGGGGGGGCCGAACGCCGCGAAATCAAGGGTTCAGTTCAATTTTCGGGGACTCGCCCCCCGATGGACAAACTCCTTGCCCCTCCCCCCCCTCGGCGATAGCGGCGCGCATGATTCGGGCCTTCGGCTTCTGCAACGACACCTTCGACACCCACTCCCCCGGCCGCCTGTGCCGCGGCCGCGAGCGCTGGATCGAGGGTCTCCCCGACACTTCGCCCACCCGCCTGGCCCGCACGGTGTGCAGCGGCGCCGTCTTCAGTGACGACAGCGCGCGGGACGCCTACCGTGGCTTCCGCTACAGCGGCGTCGGCGCGGGCGCGCTCTTGCGGGCGTTGTTCCCCGGCACCCGCATCTTCGGCTTCTGCGAGTCGGGCGATCCCCGCGCGCTCCCCCCCGAGCTCGTCGTGGAGGAGGATCACGTCCGCGCCATCGCCGGCGGCCTCCGCTCCGAGCCGGCCGTGCGCTGGGTGGCGCCGGTGCGCAACCCGGAGGACGTCGACACCTGGATCGAAGGCGAGAAGGACGGCCTCGCCGCCCCCCGCGCCGACGGCTTCGTGGTGCTCCACACCCCCATCAAGCCGGCGTTGGTCGAGGCCCTCTTCCACCTCGTCGGCTATGGTGACCCCGAGGATCGCCCCGCCCGCCGCTACTGCGCCGCGGCCATCCCGCAGGTGCTCGAGCACGTCAAGGCGCTGGTCCTCCTGCACCTCGACAAGCACGCGCCCGCCATCGCGATCTACACGAAGGAGCCCATCGAGTCCGACGGCGTCCTGGACATGGCCGCGCGCGGCGCCCAGGCCTTCCCGGTGCCCTTCGCGATCCCGCCCATGCTGGCCCGCTGGGACCGCGCGCTCTACGAGCTCCGCATGGACTGGGACCCCGAGCAGGACGGCGAGTTCCCCGTCCCCCCCGCCGACGACGCGGGCGGGCGCTGGTCGAACCGTCGCCGCGGCGGTGGCGGCCGCGAAGAGGAAGGAGCCCAGGGCGGCGGCGAGGAGTAGCGGGGCGGAGCTCCGATCTGGGCGCGTCCCCGCGCCGCCGCGGACGGCGGCCCGGGGTCGCCCCGACCGGGGCACGCGCCCCCGCGCGGAGCGCGGAGCGCG
>CAJBVW010000443.1 GCA_903959175.1 uncultured Pseudomonadota bacterium | reverse complement strand
GGCGCTCCACCCCATCCCGTATGTGTCCAAGGTGTCGATGCTGTCTTCAGCAAAGCCGTGAGCCGAAGAGCCGGATGCGGGAAATCTGCACGTCCGGATCCGTGGGGGGCCGGCAGGGCGACCTGCCGGTCTACCCGACCCCCATCACTTATCACCTGGCGCGCGGAGGGGCGGTCGCCGGGCCAGGTCCCCTCCAGCGCCCGCCGTCGGGAGGCAAGCCCCCACCAAAGACCGTCGGCCCGAGGCATGTCGCCTCCAAAGACCGCGACCGGCCTCTCGGCGCCCGTCAGGGAGCGCTGCCAGCCCGGACGTTGCGGAAAAACACAGCTTCGTCCATTCCCGCCCCCGCGGCTCGCACGCCGATCCGCCGTTCCGCGGTCTTTCGACAGGGCTTGCCTCCACAATGCGGTCTTTCGACAGGGCTTGCCTCCACAATGCGGTCTTTCGACCCGGCTTGCCCCCCGCATCCCGGCTACCCTCCTCCCTCCCCCTGGAGCGCCGCGTGCCCCCTCGCCCCCTGCTCGCCCTCATCCTCGCCGCCGTCGGCTGCGGCCTCCCCGCCTCCGACTCCGGGCTCGCGTCGGAAGCCGGCACCGCGTGTATCGACGCCGCCGAGGACGCGACCACCTGCCCCGACGCCGCCGACGTCGACGTCGCCGGGGCGTTCGTGCCCGTGAGCTGCGACGAGGAGGAGGTGATCAGCGTGTCGGGCGTCGGCGAGCTCGCCTTCACCGACCAGATGGGGGTGGACCTCGGCTGCTGCTACGCCGCCCAGGTCGTCGACCCGACCCCCGGATCCGACTGCGACGTCGGCCGCCCCTTCCACGAGGGCCACCGCGCCGTGGTCTCCGGGGTGGTGCCCCGCGACGACTGGGGCGGCGCCGCCCTCGCCGTCCCCACCCGCTCCGCTCCCGCCGACCCCACCCGCGCCGCCGCCTGGGCCCGCGCGGGCGTCGCCGAGCACGCCTCCATCGCCGCCTTCTCCAAGCTCGCCCTCGAGCTGCTCGCCCACGGCGCCCCCGCGGCCCTCGTCCGCAAGGTCCACGCCGCCGGCCTCGACGAGATCGACCACGCCGAGCGGTGCTTCGCCCTCGCCGCGCGTTTCGGCGGCGTCGCCGTCGGCCCCGGGGCCTTCCCGTTCACCGCCCCCATCGACGCGGCCCGGCCCCTCGCGGCCCTCGCCGCGGACGCCGTCCGCGAGGGCTGCGTCGGCGAGACAGTCGGCGCCGTGCTCGCCCGCGCCGCCGCCTCCAGCGCGCCCGATCCCGACGTGCGCGCCGCCCTCGCCGCGATCGCAGCCGACGAGGAGCGCCACGCCGCCCTCTCGTGGGAGGTCGTGGCCTGGGCCCTGCGCGTCGGCGGCCCCTCGGTCAAGGTGGCGGTCACCGCGGCCTTCGCCGCCCCCGTCGCCCCCATCGACGTCGCCGGGCTCGCGCTCCGTGCCGGCGTGGACGGCGCCCTCCTCGTCGCGGCCGGGCGCGGGGGCATCGCCGAGGTGGTGCGGCCCGCGGCGGCGGTGCTCACCGCGTAGGCCGGCTACGAGGGCGGATGTCCTGGATCCTCCTGTTCGTCGCTGGGCTCCTCGAGACCGGCTGGGCCATCGGCCTCAAGTACACCGAGGGCTTCACCCGTCCGCTCCCCACCGCCCTCACCGTGGCCGCGATGGTCGCGAGCATGGGTCTGCTCGGCCTCGCCCTGCGCGACCTCCCCGTCGGGACCGCCTACGCCGTGTGGGTCGGGGTCGGCGCGCTCGGCACCGCGCTCCTCGGCATCGTGCTCTTCGGCGAGCCAGCCACCGGCGCGCGCCTCTTCTTCCTCGGGCTCCTCGTCATCGCGATCGCGGGGTTGAAGCTCACGTCCCCCGCGACCTGAACAGGGGTTCAATTTTCCCTCGCCAGCGGCGGTGGGGCGGGGTACGATACGCCTGTTCAGGAGGGGCCTGGTGTCCCCGTCTCCAGCCGCGCGCATCGCCTGCCTCGACCTCGACACGTTCTTCGTGTCGGTCGAGCGCCTGCTCGACCCCTCGCTCGTCGGCGTGCCGGTCGTCGTGGGCGGGCGCAAGGGCTCCCGCGGCGTCGTCACCTCCGCCAGCTATGAGGTCCGTGCGCTCGGCGTGCGTTCCGGCATGCCGATGGCCGAGGCCGTCCGCCGCGCGCCCGACGCGGCGTTCGTCCCCACTCGGCACGACGTGTACGGCGGCTACGCCGCCCAGGTCAAGGCGGTCGTCGAGCGCTTCTGCCCCGTGGTGCGCACCGCCAGCATCGACGAGTTCTTCCTCGACTTCCACGGCTGCGAGCGCCTCTACCACCGCCCCGTAGACACCGACGCCGACGCGACGATCGCGCGCGTCGTCCGCGAGATGCGGGAGGCCATCCAGGCCGAGGTGCGCCTCCCCGCCAGCGTCGGCATCGGCACCACGCGCCCCGTCGCCAAGATGGCGAGCGCGCGGGCCAAGCCGGCGGGCGTCCTGATGGTGCGGCGCGGGGAGGAGCTCGCCTTCGCCGCCCCGCTCCCCGTGCGCCGCTTCCCCGGCATCGGCCCCGTCGCGGAGGAGCGCCTCGCCGGCCTCGGCATCGCCACCCTGGGCGCCCTCCTCGCCATCCCCGAGTCCGACCCGCGCGTCGGCGCCCTCGTCGCCACCGTGCGCGCCGGCCTCACGCCGCCCGGCCTCGGCGCGCCGGCGCTCCCCGCGCGCGACCGTCCCGCCTTCCAGGAGCACGACGCCGTCGCCGAGGGCTCCCTCTCCAACGAGCGCACCTTCTTCGCCGACGTGGGCGAGCGCCTCGTCGCGGAGGACGCGCTTCGCGCCCTCGTCGAGCGCGTGACCTGGCGGCTCCGGCGCCGTGGCGGCCGCGCGCGCACCGTCACCCTCAAGCTCCGCTACGCCGACTTCACCACCATCACCCGCGGCCGCTCCGTCCCGCCCACCGCCGCCGAGGCCGACGTGCTCGCCGTCGCCCTCGACCTCCTGCGCGCCGCGTGGTCGCGCTCGCTGCGGATCCGCCTGCTCGGCGTGCAGCTCTCCAACCTCGTCGCGCCCGAGGCGCAGGTGGCCCTCTTCGCGCCGCCGCGGCCGCGCATGGGCGCCGCGATCGACGCCGTGCGCGACCGCTTCGGGTACGACGCCATCCGCATGGGCGCCGTCCACAAGGAGGGCGCGCGCAAGCCACCCGGGCGCCCGGTCCTCGCGGGGAAGGGGAGCCCACCCGGGCGCTGACGCGGCCGAGCGGGCGCCCCCGACTACACCTTCTCTTTTTCCTTGGTCGAGAGCCCTTCCTTCTCGATCGCGCCGCTCACCGCCTCCACCACGTTCGCCATCGACGGGAACGCGTCTACGTCCGTGTCCTGGACGATCTGGCGCAGGTTGACCGGTTGGCCCTTCCGGTACTCGATCGTGTTGTTCTTCACGTGGTTCAGCAGGTCCTGCTTCGTCGCGGGGAAGTCGAGCCCCTTGAGCGCCTGCGTCACCGCCGCGATCCCGAACGCCGTGCCCTTCGGCGGGCCGGGCTTGTCGTACGCCTGCCCGCGGATCTCCTTGCGGTCGCGCAGGTCGCGCTGCCGCTGCACCTCCTCGCCGCCCTTCTTCCCGGCCTCGCGGACACTCATCGTGCCCGTGCCCTTCTCGTCCTTGCCCTTCGGCATGTTTCCCCCTTTGTCCCTTCCAAGGTGGACACCGCTCGCCCGTTCGCCACCCCTCCGCGCGCTGCCCTTCGCGGGTCGGGCCGGGCGGCGCCCAGCGCACTAAAGGGGCGCCCATGCGGATCGACCGCCTCGATCGGGCCGGCCTCGCCGCGCTGGAAGCCGCCGTCCGCGGCGGAGAGCCCGTGCGCCTCGGCCGCGGCGCGGTGCCCCCTCGCGGCGGCCCGGCCCTCGACGAGCTCGTCCCCCTCTGCCACGCCGTCGACGACCCCGCCCTCGCCCGCTGGCTCCCGCCCCCCGCGCGCGCCGCCGCCCCCCTCGCCGTCTCCGTCGTCGTGCCCACCCATCGGTCCCGCCCCCTCGGCCTCGCCGCCTTCGCCGCGCAGGACGTCGAGGCCGAGGTCATCGTCCTCGCCAACGGCCCCTACACCGACGGCGTCCGCGTCCCCTGGCTCGGCCACGGCGCCACGCGAAACACCGGCGTGCGCCTCGCTCGCCACCCCTACGTGCTCCTCACCGTAGACGACGCTCTCCCCCTCGGCGCCGCCTTCCTCCGCACCCTCGTCGACGCCCTCGAGGCCGGCGGCCACGACGCCGTCTTCGCCCGCCAGGTGCCGTGGCCGACCTCCGACCCCGTCACCCGCGCCCGCCTCCGCGCCTGGACCCCCCCGCCCGGCGCCGGCCCCGCGCGCGCCACGCTCGACAACGTCGCCGCCCTCTACCGTCGTGACGCGCTACTGCGTGACCCCTTCGACGACGTGCCCACCGCCGAGGACTGGCTCTGGGCCCGCCGCCACCGCGTCGGCTACGTCCCCACCGCCGTCGTCGCGCACGCCCACCCGCGCCGCTTCCGCGCCCTCTACGACCGCACCCGCACCACCCACGCCGTCCTCCACGCCCACGGCGAGCCCGCGCCGATCTCCAGCGTGTTCGGCCTCGTGTCGGCCCTCCCGAGCGTCCTCGGTCGCGACGCTCCCGGCGCGCTCGGCGAGCTCCTCGGCCAGTGGGTGGCGGGGCGCGGGTAGAGGTTGGAGGAGGATTTCTTGGGACAGGGGCTCCGCCCCCGTAACGCCCCGGAGGCATGCGTGGCGGCGACGGCGGCGTCCGCGTGGCCGTCGCCGCCCACCTCCGTCACGCGGTCGCCGTCGTCATCCGTCCGCGCGGCGCTCGTCGTAAGCCGCGCGCTCCACGAGGCAACCGAGACCCAAGAACAGCAACATTCCCCATCCCGACATCCGAGTCGCGACAATCCGCTCATCTCCCGGGCGCACGCCCCCCCGTCACGATGCCCGTCGCCCCCCCGCCGACACGAGGGCCCACCCGAGCGGCGTGGACGCGGCCGCGGCGAGCCGGATCGACGGGAAGGGCTCGGGGACGAGGTAGCCCTGCGTCGCGATCTGCATGCCCATGTTCCCGGCGCTCGCCCAGGCGAAGCCCGAGGTGTACACCTTCGAGAGCATCGCGAGCGCGTAGGACGCGGCCACGATGCCGCACGCAGCCTCGACGCCGCGGTGCGTCCGCTCGTCGGGAGCGGGTGTCGTTCGGCGGGCCACCCACCACGCGGTGAGCGCCGCGCCGGGCAGGGCGGTCGCCCCGTTGACCCCGACGCCCGGCGGCTGCTGCCACTCAAGGATTTGGTTTCCGAGCGCAAACAACATCACGATGATCACCGCGGCGAGGTCGGGCGCGCGGCCGCGCACGAAGGCGACCCACGCGCCGAGGAACACGAGGGTGAAGCCGAGGGCGATCCCGCCGTTCATGGGCAGGGCGTCGAGCCCGAGCGGCGCGTACGGCATGCCCGCGGTGCGGGTCACATGCCCGAGGCTCCCCCAGGCCAGGAGCAGGCCGAGCCCCACCGACGTGCGTCCGAGCAGCGGCAGCGCGCTCATCGTTCGGCCCGGCGGCGCGCGGTGCCCACGCCGTCCACGCGGTCCTCCACCGTCACGCCGTCGGGACCGCGCCGGAGCACGCGCAGCCCCACGATGACGGCGACGTCGCCCCCGTCGCCGGGGTGCGCCGCGATCCACGACTGGAGGTCGTAGAAGCGGTGGGCCACCACGCTCGGGAGCCCGGTGTGGGCCACGTCCACCGCCTCGGGGCCCACGCCGGCGAAGCCCTCGAAGTCGGTCGCCTCCGCCGGCTCGCCGTCCGCGAGGAACAGCGGCAGCGCCATCACCCCGCCCGTGTCCGGGAAGGCG
>CAJBVW010000442.1 GCA_903959175.1 uncultured Pseudomonadota bacterium | reverse complement strand
CGGCCGCCCGGCCGCCCGGCCGCCCGGCCGCCCGGCCGCCCGGAAGCGGTCAAGAAGGAGCGCTCCATCTACCGCGCTCGATCGCGCGGTCCTGAAAGCCACGCCAACCGCCCATCCTTCGTAGGTTCCGGACGTCCACGAGCCCGGGGCAGGCGCGGATCCTCGCCTTCCGGACGTCCTGGGCGAGACTGCGGGATCTTCGCCGGGCACGCGTCGGACATGGCGGACGTGGACGGGAGCGCAACGGGCGTCCTCGTGCTCGGCTTCCGCGATGTGGGGCGTGTAGAACTCCTGGATGAGGCCGCGTCCTATGCCGCGCCGCCAGCGCGAACGCGGCGTGGCGCTCGCGGGGCGCGTTTCGCACGGGCAGGCGGGGCGCCGGTAACGCCGACCTCGCGCAGACCTCGCGGCCGGTGCCCTCGGCGCCTTCCGGCGAGCGGGATAGTGCGTGGGGGTGGCCGAGAACCTCCTTCGCACAACCATCGTCGCCCTCGCCGACGCGAACGTGCGCTTCGTGGTCTGCGGCGGGGTAGCGTGCATCCTCCATGGCGTCGCGCGGACCACGCACGACCTCGACGTTCGCGTGGCGCTGGAGGCGCCCGATCTCAAAGCGCTTGTCCGCGTCGCTCGGGCCCTCGATCTTCGTCCGCGGGTTCCGGAACCCCTCGAGTCCCTCCTCGACGCCGAGCGGCGCCGCGTGTGGGTCCAGGAGAAGCACGCTGTGGTGTACACCCTCGTTGCTCGAAGCGGAGCGTTTTCGCTCGACGTCTTCCTCAACTACCCTCTGTCCTTCGATGAGTTGGCGGCCGAGGCGGACTCCTTCGACATCGACGGGCGTCGGGTCCTGGTGTCGTCAAAGCGGCATCTGATCGTCGCCAAGTCGAGCGTCACACCGCCACGAAAGGTCGACTTGCGCGACATCGAGGATCTCCAGGAGTTGTTGCATGATCCGCGCTGACCCGATGCCAGACCGCGCGTCGGTCGATCCGCTCTTCGACGGGCACCTCGAACGCCCCCTGCTCGCGCTGTCCGCCGAGGAGCGCCTCGATTGGATCTGGGAGACGATGGAGTTGGTTCGGCTCGCACGCCCCTCCGAGCCCCGCGACGAAGGGAAGCCCGGAGCCGAGCCGGAGTAAGCCCGGGCTGACCGCCCCGCGCGTGTTTAGCGATAGAGGGCACCATGATCGAACCCGAGCTCCTCGACCGCACCCGGATGCGCGAACGTTTCCACGCCGTCCGCGCCGCCACCGAGGCCCTCGCAGCCCCGCTCTCCGCGGAGGACCAGCAGCTGCAGTCGATGCCGGCGTGCAGCCCGACGAAGTGGCACCGCGCGCACACCACGTGGTTCTGGGAAGCCTTCGTGCTGGAGCCGCGTGGCGTGCCGCCGGTGCACGCGGGCTACGGCCGCCTGTTCAACTCGTACTACGAGGCCCTGGGCCCGCGGCACCCGCGGCCCGCGCGCGGGCTCCTCTCGCGGCCCACCGCGGCCGAGGTGGGCGTGTGGCGGGAGGCGGTGGACGCCCGCATGGACACGCTCCTCGCCACGGTCGACGCCCCTGGCCTCGCCGCGCTCGCGCCGCTCCTCGCGCTCGGGCTCGCCCACGAGGAGCAGCACCAGGAGCTGCTCCTCACCGACATCCTCCACGCCTTCGCCCAGAGCCCGCTCCGGCCCGCCTACCGCGGCGGCGGGGAAGGGCCCACGGCGGTGGGCGCGCCGCTCGCGTGGGTGCCCTACGCGGAGGGCCCGGCGTGGGTCGGCGCGGAGGGGAGCGGCTTCGCCTTCGACAACGAGGGGCCGCGGCACCGCGTCTGGCTCGCGCCATACGCGCTGGCGACGCGCCTGGTGACGGTGGGCGAGGCCCGCGCCTTCGTGGAGGAGGGCGGCTACGACACGCCGTCGCTATGGCTCTCCGACGGGCTGGACTTCGTCCGGGCGCAGGGGATCCGCGCGCCCGGCTACGTCACGGCCGAGGCCGGCGGGTGGGAGGTGTTCGGCCTGGACGGGGTGAGGGAGGCCCGGGACGACGAGCCCGTGGCCCACCTGTCGTTCTACGAGGCCGACGCGATCGCGCGGTTCCTCGGGGCCCGGCTCCCGACGGAGGCCGAGTGGGAGAACGCCGCCGCGTGCGCGGTCGCCGCCGGTGCACCCGGCGGCGGTAACCTCCGGGACAGCGGCGCCCTGCGCCCGCTCCCGGCGGATGGCGTTGGCGTCACCCAACTGTTCGGGGACGTATGGGAGTGGACGGCCTCGGCCTATGCGCCGTACCCGGCCTACAAGCCAGCGGCCGGCGCGGTGGGAGAATACAATGGCAAGTTCATGGTGAACCAGCTCGTGCTCCGCGGGGGGAGCTGCTTCACGCCGCCGGGCCACGTCCGGCCGAGCTACCGCAACTTCTGGCATCCCGAGACCCGGTTCCAGGTGACCGGCCTGCGCCTCGCCCGGGACCTCGTATGAGCGAAGCCCTGCTCGCCCCGCCGGTGGACGCCGCGGTGGCGAAGGTCGTGCGCGACGGGCTCTGCCGGGCGGACAAACAGCTGCCGCCGTGGCTCCTCTACGACGACGAGGGCTCGCGCCTGTTCGAGCGCATCACGACGCTCCCCAGCTACTACCTGACCCGCGCCGAGCGCGCGATCCTCGCGCGGGAGGCGGGCGCCATCCTCGACGCCGTGGGCGCGGACGTGGCCGAGGTGGTCGAGCTCGGCGCCGGCACGGCGACCAAGTCCCAGCTCCTGCTCGAGGCGCTGGTGGCGCGCCGGGGGCACGCGCGCTTCGTCCCGGTGGACGTGTCCGCGGCGCCCGTCGAGCTCGCGATCGCACGCCTCGCGCGGGAGCTACCGGGTGTCACCGTGGCGCCGCTGTTCCAGCAGCACGCGCCCGCGCTCGCCTCGCTCGCAATGGACCCCACTCGACGCGCCTTGTTGTTCCTCGGGAGTTCGATCGGCAACCTCGACGAGGCCGAGGCCGCCGCGCTGCTCGCCGGGGTGTCCGCGTGCCTCGCGGGCGGCGCGCTCGTGCTCGGCACGGACCTGCGCAAGTCCCCCGAGGTGCTGGTGCCTGCCTACGACGACCCCGAGGGGGTGTCCGCGGCGTTCAACCTCAACGTGCTCTACCGCATCAACCGGGAGCTGGGCGGGCGCTTCGAGCCCGCCGCCTTCCGCCACGTCGCGGAGTGGAACGAGGTCGGCTCGCGCATGGACATGTACCTGGAGAGCCTCCGCGAGCAGGTCGTGCCCATCGCGGCCCTGGGCGTGACCGTGCGGCTGCGGCGCGGCGAGCGCATCCACACCGAGAGCAGCCGCAAGTACGGCATCGCCGACGTAGACGCGCTGTTGCGCGCCGCGGGGATGGTGCGGACCCACACCTGGACGGACCACGCGGGGCGGTTCGCGGTGCACGTTGGGCGGGTGTCACCCGAGTGAAGGGGCCACACCTCGCGCCGCGCGAGGGGACCGGAGGGCGGCCGGCGCCGCGCCGGCCGGTTCGCGTCGGTGGGGGCATCCCCCACCGACGCAACCAAGCGAAGCGCGCCCGGAGGGGCCCGACCCCCGGCCTTGCGGGGGGCGCGCCCAAACGAACTCTGAGCCTTAGAACTGGCTCCAGAGGTACTGGTTGGTGACCTCGTGGTGGAACTGCACCTCGGCGGGCTTGACCAGGGTGCCGAGGGCCTTGGGGCAACGCTCGGCCTGGGCGAGCTTCAGATCCGCGTAGCGCTCGGCGGCGGCCTCACCCAACAGCTCCGGGATGTAGCGGCTGGCCTTGAAGACCCGCAGCGCGTCCTGGATGTTGCTCGGGAGGAAGCGGGTGCGCTCCTTGCGGTTGTCGTCACCCTTGCCGACGGGGCCCTCGAGGCCGGTGCGGAGGAGGGTGTAGATGACCATGTACGGGTTGGTGTCGGGGGCGACGGAGCGCACCTCGACGCGCGTGCTGCGCTCGTTGCCGTAGGGGATGCGGACCATGGCGCCGCGGTTGTTCGCCGAGGCCTTGATCTGGTTGGGGGCCTCGAAGTGCGGATCCAGACGACGGAACGCGTTCACGCTCGGGTTGAGGACGAGGCAGAGGTCGTTCGCGTTGTGGAGGATGCGATCGACGAAGTCCCAACCCAGGGAGGAGAGGTTGTCCTTGCCGTCCTTGTCCCAGAACAGGTTCTTCCCGCCGCGGGAGATCGACATGTTGGTGTGCATGCCGCTGCCGTTGATGCCGGCGACCGGCTTGGGGAGGAAGCTGGCGGTGCAGTCGAGCTGGGCGGCCACCTGGCGACAGAGCAGCTTGTAGAGCTGGATCTGGTCGGCGCCGATGAGGGCGTCGGTGTAGCTGTAGTTCATCTCGAACTGGGAGGGGGCGACCTCGGGGTGGTCCTTCTCGTTCTGGAAGCCCATGGCGCGCTGCACTTCGGCGGCGGCGTCGATGAACTTGCGGAGGGGGTCGCCGGGGAGGGAGTGGTAGTAGCCGCCGGTGGAGAGGAACTCGAATTTTCCCGTTTCGTGGTAGCGGCGCTCGGCGTCCTTGCCCTTGAAGAGGAAGCCTTCGACCTCGTTCGCGGCGTGGCAGATGGTGCCGTCCTTGGCGTACATCGCGTCCGTGTAGCGGCGGAGCTGGGCGCGCATGTCGGCGGCGTAGGGCGTGCCGTCACGACCCAACACTTCCCCGAAGACGAGCACCTTGCCGGGGCCGAACACGTCCGACGGGAGCCAATAGAAGGAGGGCCAGTCGATCTCGAGGCGGAGGTCCGACTCGTGCTGCTGGGAGAAGCCGCGGATGGAGGACCCGTCGAACGTGAGGTTGTCGGCGGACTTCAACAGGAATTTCTTGTCGTAGTCGAGCATGTGCAGCCGGCCCTCGAGGTCGGTGAAGCACACGGTGACGGCCTTGATCCGCTTCTCGTCCGCGAGGTAGCGCATGCGCTCCTCCCGCACCTTGTGGGTGGGCACCCGGTCGACGCGCGCCTGCTTGGCGGCGAGGTTCATCTCCTCCAGCTTGTCGTACGGGATCTCGAGGAAGTCGCGCAGGGGGGTGGACTCGGGCATGGGGTCTCCTGAAGACCGGCCCTCCTATACGTGCCGTCCCTGCGCTGTCGAGGCGTAGGAACCCCACCCGTGAAACTTTTTAGGCTTCGTTTTTTGATGCGAAGGCTTCTGATGTTGTTCTGGGCGGCCCGGGTGCGGCCCTACGAGAGGAAGCGCTCCGCGGCCTCGATGCCGAGGCCGTAGCCGATGGAGGTGAACACGTCCTTGCTGACCACGCGGCCGGGGAAGCGCTCGTCGAAGATCTGCTGCACGCGGAGGGTGCGCGAGGTGCCGCCGGTGAGGAACACCACGTCGATGTCCTCGGGGCGGAAGGAGAGGCGGGTGAGCAGGCCGTCCAGCACCTTCTCGAGCTCGCGGATGTCGAGGGCGAGGGCGGCGTCGAGCTCGTCGCGCGTCATCGGGGCGTCGAGCGCGAGGGAGCCGGCGTGGAAGGAGAGGAGGGCGTCGGTGCCCTCGGAGAGGGCGATCTTCGTGTCCTCCACGGCACGGAAGAGGTGGAAGCCGTGGTCGTCCACCACCATCTCCTCGAGGCGGCCGAGGCCCGCCTTGTCGTCCCCATAGCGGCGCATGCGCTCGAGGAGGCGGAGGTTCTTCTCCGTCTTCGCGTGGCAGAGCGAGTGCCAGCGGGTGACGGCGTGGTGCAGGGTGGTCGGCACCTCAACCCAGCGGTCCTCAAGCTTGTACTTGGCAAAAAGGCCGAGGTAGGGCGCTACCTTCTTGTAGACGATGCGCGCGTCGAAGTCGTTCCCGGCGACGTCCACGCCGGCGACGCCGAGCACGTCATCCGCGCGGTTGGTGCCGATGCGGCCGGGGCCGAGGCGGATGACGGTGAAGTCGCTCGTGCCGCCGCCGAGGTCACCGACGAGGCAGAGCACGTCGCGATCGAGGGAGCGCTCGAAGGAGCGGGCGGCCGCCACGGGCTCGACCTGGAAGCCGATCTCCGTGAAGCCGGCACGGCGGGCGGCTGTCCACAAGCGGTGCTGCGCGAGCTTGTCGCGCTCTGGGGTCGCGCCGAACTGGGCCGGCCGGCCGAGGAGGACACGCGTGACGTTCTCGCCCGCGGCCTCGTCGACCACCTTCTTGCACTGGCCGAGGAAGCCGCCGATCAGGGCCTCGATGCCCATGACGGTGTTGCCGACCAGCGTACCCTCGAACCCGGAGGAGGGGAGGTACCGCTTGATCGCCTGGATCAACCGGCCGGTGCGCTCCTCGGCGAGCCACGCGTCCACCGCGCGGGCGCCGTAGACCGCGGGGCCCTCGGGCGGGAAGTAGAGGAGGGTCGGCATGCGGTCGGGGTGAGGGGACCCCGGATCGATGTCGAGCTGGCGCACCTCGCCGTTCTGGCAGAGGGCGACGGTGGTGTTCGAGGTGCCGAAGTCGATGGCGCAAGAAGCGGGCATGGGGGCGGGCGTTTAACCGGGATGACGGCGGGGGGCGACCATCTCGCCCCGCTGTCTCGCCCGGCGCACGTGTTTAGCGTTCGGGGGAGGGGGAACCATGGCCGAGAACAGCGAGACCCTGGACCGCGAGCTGATCCACGTGCTGCCCGAGTACGGGTTGTGGCGGGTGGACGGGAACGGTGGCGGCAACTTCGAGACCAAGGCGAAGGCGATCCACCACGCCAAGGGGTTGGCGAAGGAGAACGCGCCTTGCAAGGTGATCGTGTACGCCGAGGACGGGTCCGTGGAGGAGGAGCTGGAGTACTGACGGTTCGTCGTCTCCAGGCGGCCGCTCCAGGATCTTCGTCGTCAACGGACGAAGGTCTGGAGTTTGGTGCCGACACTCGGAGGCTGCCGCCGCCGGCGGCTAGTGCGACGGCATGGTGCTCCAGCTCGTCCCGCTCGTCCTCCCCACCCTGGCTGGTGGGCCGACCCTCGACCCGCGTTCACGATCGCGATCTCCGGCGGGATGGGGACCAACCGGCCGGGGTGACACTGCTACAATGATGTCGATGACCGCGATTCTCCTGCTCGCCGCCTGCGCGGCCCCGTCCGACGCGGCGAGGGGAGAGCCGAGCGTGCCGGCGACGGTGACGCTCGGCCCCGTCTCCGCGTGCCCGAGCCCGCGGGACGCCGTGAGCTACACCGAGGTGGGTGAGGCCGTCGGCTTCCAGCCCGCCCCGGACCCCGACGCCCCGCACGCGGAGGGCGGCAGCGTGGCCGTGCTCGACGTCGACTTCGACGGTGACCTCGATATCGTCGTCGTCTACCAGAACCACACGCCGTACCTCTATCGGCGGGACGGTGGCGCCTTCACCGTCGAGTCCGTGCCCGGCGTGCGCGCCCCGTGGCTCCTCGGCCTCACGGACCTCGACGCCGACGGTCTCCTCGATCTGCTGGTCGGCGGGCAGCCCCCGGTGGTGCTCCTCGGGGACGGCGTGGGGTTTGGCGTCGCGACGGACGTGCCGACGCTCACCGGAGAGGACACGCGCAGAAACGTC
This sequence comes from uncultured Pseudomonadota bacterium, assembly GCA_903959175.1. Classification (GTDB taxonomy): domain Bacteria; phylum Myxococcota_A; class UBA796; order UBA796; family SXON01; genus CAJBVW01. The sequence continues at coordinate 42 of CAJBVW010000442.1, read as the reverse complement.
GCGAAGGTGCTCGCGCCCGGTGACCTCGATCAGGACGGCGCG
>CAJBVW010000441.1 GCA_903959175.1 uncultured Pseudomonadota bacterium | reverse complement strand
GGGACCGAGCGGTAGCGAGCCCGCAGGGCTCCGGCGGCGGCGTCCGCGCCGCCGACGCGCCCGGATCCGGCGTCGGCCCGGTTAGAGCGGCCGCGATGCTCCTCTCGGCCCCCGCCGCCGTCGGTGACGTGCTCGACCGGCTCACCATCCTCGCGATCAAGGTCGCGCGCCTGCCCGAGGGCCCGCGCGCGCACGCCGCGGACGAGCACGCCGCGCTCGTGGCCGCGTGGGGCGCCGCCGGCCTGCCCGCCCCGACGGAGGTGCCCGAATACGCCGCCTTGGCCGAGGTGAACCGCGCGCTGTGGGACGTGGAGGACCGCCTCCGCGCCGCCGAGGCCCGGGGGGACTTCGGCGAAGCCTTCGTGGAGGACGCGCGGGCCGTCTACCGCACGAATGACCGCCGCGCGGCGCTCAAGCGGGCGATCAACCTGCGCTTCGGATCGCGGCTGGTCGAGCAGAAGCTCCACCCCTCGTACTGACCGAGGTGGGTTCGGGGCCGATCCCCGGCTACATCGTGGGCATGACGCGCCTCACGCACCTCGACGACGCCGGCAACGCCCGCATGGTGGAGGTCGGCGACAAGGACGTGACCCGCCGCAGCGCCACCGCCGAGGGCTGGGTGCGGCTCTCGGACGTGGCGCTCGCCCAGCTCCGCACCGGCGCGGACGCCGCGGGCGCCCCGCTCCCCGGCGGCTCCAAGAAGGGAGACGTGCTGGGCGTCGCCCAGATCGCGGGGATCCTCGGGGCGAAGCGCACGGCCGACCTCATCCCGCTCTGTCACCCGCTCCCGCTCGACGGGGTGGACCTCTTCCTCGACGCCACGCCCGAAGGGGTGCGGATCGTCGCGACCGCGCGGTGTACGGGGCGCACGGGGGTCGAGATGGAGGCGCTCACGGCGGTGAGCGTCGCGGCGCTCACGGTGTACGACATGCTCAAGGCGGTCGACCGCGCCATCCGCATCGACGGCGTGCGGCTCCTCGAGAAGACGGGCGGCCGCTCCGGCCACTGGAGGGCGTCGTGATCTGGTTGCTGTTGGCATGCGCGCCCTCTGAGACGACGGCGGTGGAGAAGCCGACCGCGGAGGCCTGCGCGGCGTGCGGCGGGGAGTGCCTTCAGGAGGCGACCCCGGCGATCGGGCGCACCCACGTCGAGACGGACGTGGACTACCCCAGCTACCCGCCGTCCTCCGGAAACCACGATCCCTGCTGGGCGGAGTGGGGCGTCTACACCGAGCCGCTCCGGACGGAGAATTGGGTCCACAACCTCGAGCACGGCGGCGTCGTGTTCGTGTACGCGTCCACGATCGCGGCGGCGGACCTCGCGGTCCTGACCACCTGGGTGGAGGCGCTGCCCGAGGGCCGCGCGATCCTGACCCCCGCGGCCGCGCCGATGGACGCGGTGGTGGCGGCGGTGTCGTGGGAGCACCGGCTGCTGCTCGGCTGCTTCGACGGGGCGGAGCTGGACGACTTCTTCTGGGACCACGTCGGCCGGGCCCCGGAGGACGTGACCTCCGGCCCGAGCGAGACGTGCACGATGGCGGGGGACACGGCGGAGTCGGGCGGCGCGCGGTAGCGTCCGGGCGGGGCTTGTGGTTCTCACGGGGACGCGGCACGATGGGGCGTGCTCTTCGTGCTGTTCGCTTGTGTCTCCGATCCGGCTCCTCGGGGGCCCGACGCGGCCGCGGTGGGCGTCGGTGTCGATGTCGTCGAGGGGGCGCGGGAAGGGGCGGGTGCGTCGGCGCTGCCGCCCGGCGCCTTACCCGAGTCGGACCTCCCCTTCTCGGGGACGGGCCGCTGGGTGATCGACGGCCGCGTGCTGACCCTCGCCGCGGGCGTGGTGTCGGCGGACGGCGCGCCGGTGATCGCGGGCGTCTACGACGATCCCGTCGCCAGTGACGACACGCTCTGGGTGCCCGCCGACCTCGGCGACGGCGACGGCGGCATCTACGCGATCCGCGTCGACGACGGCGCGCTCCAGGTCACGACGCGCCTCGCGGGCGGGCGTCCGGATCGCCTCGTGCTCGCGCCGGACGGGGCGACGCTCCTCTACGTCGCCGGCACCACCGGCATCACGAGCCTGTGGCGCGTGCCGATCGGCGAGGGGGAAGCACGGCAGATCACGAACGTGGGCGTGACCCGACCGCCGGTGCCGGGCGTGGCGCCGGCCGGGTTCGTGCCGCCGCCGGTGGGCGCGCCGCCGCGCTTCGTCGGCGACCGCGTGGTGTGGACGGTCAAGGGCGTGGCGCGGGAGGCCGCGTGGCGTTGAGCGTCGTGACCCTCGCGGCGTGGGCTCTCGCGGCCCTCGTCGGAACGGCGCAGGCGCAGGACTACTCGTTCCCGAGCACCGCGGCGGACTACGCCGAGTTCTACCCCACCGCCTACTACGACCACGGCGGCGTCACCGACTGGGCGTGCAGCGACCTGACCTACGCCGGCCACACCGGCTCCGACTTCGGCGGCGGGAGCTGGGCGGGCATGGACGCCGGGCGCGACATCGCCGCGTCCGCCGCCGGCACCGTCACCGCCACCAACGACGGCGTGGACGACGGGTGCTCCTCCGGCGCGTGCGAGGGCGGCGGCGGGCTCGGCAACTACGTGAAGATCCAGCACGCGGACGGCCGCTCCACCTGGTACGGCCACTTCAAGACGTGGTCGGTGGCCGTGTCCGTCGGCCAGTACGTCAGCTGCGGCCAGAAGATCGGCGAGATGGGCTCCTCCGGCTACTCGACCGGCCCCCACGTCCACTTCACCGCGGTCAACACGTCGGGCTCGCGCGTGGACCCCTTCGTGGGCTCCTGCTCCGATCCCCCCAGCTACTGGGTCGACCAGGGCGTCTGGGACGGCCGCCCCGCCCTCATCTGCGACGACGTGCCCGCCTGCGCCCCCGTCGCGCCGCTCCGCTGCGGCGAGAGCGTCACCACCGCCAACAACGGCGGCGGCTCCACCGGCACCCACGCCGCCTACGGCTGCGGCGACTACACCTACTCGGGCCCCGAGATCGCCTACGCCTTCGCGACGGACGTGACCGAGACCGTCACCGTGTCGGTCACCGGGAACGCCGCGGACGTCGACCTCTTCGTGCTCTCGTCCGACGCGTGCGACGGCAGCGCCTCCGTCGGCTGCAGCGTCAGCCCCGACGCCGAGGCCGAGTCCGTCACCTTCGCGGCGACCGCGGGCGCGACCTACACCGTCGTCACCGACGGCTACGAGGGCGCCACCACGGGCTTCACCCTCACGGCGTCCTGCACCGGCGGCTACCCCGGCGAGGAGGACACCTCGGCGCCGGACACCGCGGCCACCGACACCGCGGCCGCGGACACCTCGGCGCCGGACACCGCGGCGCGGGACACCGCGGGGGGCGGGTCGGGCGACGCCGGGCGCATGGAGGACGCGGGCCTGCCCGGCCGCTGGCGGCGCCTCGACGACCTGGGCTGCGGCGGCTCGGCGGCGGGGATGCTGCTGGGCGCGGGGTTGCTCGGCGCGGGGCTGGGGCGGCGGCGGCGGTAGGGGGGCCCCGACAGAGGGGCCCCCGACAGGGGGGGGGGGGGGC
>CAJBVW010000440.1 GCA_903959175.1 uncultured Pseudomonadota bacterium | reverse complement strand
CCTCACACACGATGCCCTACGCCCGCACCTCGTCGTACCCGTGCACCACGAAGGGGGTCCCCGGCGCGAGGACGCCGCGGGAGACGAGCTCGTCGAGGTCGCGCGGGTGGATGTGCTCGCAGCCGTGGGACCAATCGAGCACGTCGAGGGCGGTGGCGGCGTCGACCAAGCGGTCGGTGTCCCCTGGGTAGAAGTGGAGCTCGACGGATCCCTTCAGGCCGCTGCTCGGGACCGCGACGAGGGCGCCGAGGCGCGGCGCGACGGTGGGTGTGGGCGCGGGCATGGGGACGGGCTCCGTTCCCCGCGTCGTACCATGCCCCTCGGCCAAATTCTGACCGCCCCCCTCGAGGACTTCGGGGGCGCGATGTCGCTCCGCTCACGCCGGCACGAGCAGCCCCTTGAGCGTCCGCGGCAGCACGCCCTCCATGTGGCGCAGCTCCCCGGAGGAGATCCGCTCGCGGAGGACGCGCACGACGCCGCCGATCGCGGCCTCCGCGTCGATCTCCGCGGCGCGGCCGAGGCGGGCCTCCACCGTCGCGACGAAGGCCTCGCGGGTGCGCGCGGGCTCGGCGCGCCCGGTCCAGCCGTCGTACCAGGCGCCGCGCACCATCACGGGCAGCTCGGACGCGGCATCCGCGACCTCGGCGGCCGGGAGCTGGTCCCGGAGCGTCGTGAGCACGGCGCGCAGCGCGTTCCAGGCGGCGCGCGGGTCGTCGGTGCCGACCGCGAGGGCGGTGTCGCGGATCCAGGCGCGCGTGAGGTGCAGGGTGGAGGTGAGGGGGAGCAGCCACCGGCTCCCGAGCGTGGCGTCGAGCACCACGCGGCTCTCCCTCTCGTCGCCACGCCGGTGGTGGCTCACGGCCTCGCCGAGCGGGGGCGCATGGGCGACGGCCTCGGCCACGAACGTCTCCTGGTAGGGCTCCTCGTGGAACACCGGGCCCGCCTCGGGGCCCTCGAGGATCACGTCGCCGATGCCCGCCTCGGGGTGCGTCGGATCGCCGGTGCGCTCGGGGAGCGCGGTGGCCGGGCCGCCGGTGAGGTCCCGCTCCTCGACGTAGCCGGAGGGCCCGACGGGGTCGTGCGCGGCCGCGGCGGCCTCCTCCTCGTCGGCGCGCAGGTCGGCGTCGCCCACGCGCGGCTCGCCTTCGCCGTAGTCGACGTCGGGGCCCTCGTCCGTGCCGGGCTCCTCGATGCCCGCCTCGCGGGGGCGCTCGGTCGTGGGCCGCTCCGTCTCCTCGCCGGCCGGTCGCCGGTCGCCGTTCGGTGCCCTCGGGCCCGTGTTTTGCCCCGGTCCCGACGCCCTGGGCGCGTTCGCCCCGCTGTCTCCGCCGTTCCTGCCGCTCCGTGCCATGCGCCCTCCCCGCTTCGTCGTCTCCTGGGGTAGCCACGCGCGCGGCGTCGCCGGGTCCTGATTGGTCGCGGGCGCGGGGCGCCGGAGCCGGCCGTCCGCCGCGCTCGCGACACGCCGATCGGGCGGGCCGGATCCGTGCCGGGGCCGGCGCCGCGCGGTAGAAGCTGGGGGTGCACCCTCCTCCGGCCGCGGGCGATCCCGCCGATCTGCTCCACGACCTCAACGAGGCCCAGCGCGCCGTCGTCACCGCGGGGAGCGGCCCCGTGCTCGTCGTCGCCGGCGCGGGGTCGGGCAAGACGACCACGCTCGTCCGCCGCGTCGCGTGGCTGATCCGGAGCGGCGTGCCGCCCGCCTCGATCCTCCTCCTCACGTTCACCCGCGCCTCCGCCGCCAACATGCTCGCGCGCGCGCGGGCGCTCGTCCCCGAGGCCGCGGAGGTGACGGGTGGCACGTTCCACTCCGTCGCGAACGGCGTCATCCGCCAGCTCCACGAGGTCTTCGGGCTCCCCTCCGCCTTCACCATCCTCGACCCCGACGACGTCGAGCAGGCCGTGCGCGCCTGCATGGCGGAGGTGCCGTACCCCGACACCGGGCGATCCCCCAAGGCCCGCACCGTCGCGAACGTGCTCTCGCTCAAGGCCAACACGCGCTGCGCCCTGGAGGACGCCGTGCTGCGCCGCTCGCCCGACTACGTCGACGCGGCGGATTGGTTCGGGGCCGTCGGCGCGCGCTACGCGGAGTGGAAGCTCGATCGCGGCCTGCTCGACTACGACGACCTGCTCGTCTACTTCGCCTTCGGCCTCAACAACCCGGAGGTAGGCGCCCACCTGCGCGCCCGCTGGCAGCACGTGCTGGTGGACGAGCACCAGGACTCCAACGCGCTCCAGCTCGACATCGTGTATGGGCTGGGCGGTCCGCGTGACACCTGTCCGTCGCCCAACGTGATGGTCGTCGGCGATCCCGCGCAGGCGATCTACGGCTTTCGCGGCTCCGCGCCCGCCACCATGATGCACGTCGCCCAACAGTGGCCGGCCGCCAAGGTGCTCTCGCTCGAGGTCAACTACCGCTCCACCCAACCCATCCTCGATCTCGTCAACGCGGTCGATCTGGCGATGTCTCCGCGCTTCGATCGCACGCTCCGCGCCGGGACGATCGGGGGCGAGGCCGAGCGCCCGATCCTCGTGGCGTGCTCGGACGAGCGCGTCCAATCGGCGGAGGTGTGTCGTCGTGTCCTCGCCGCGCGCGAGGACGGCGTGGAGCTGGCCGATCAGGCCGTGCTCGTGCGGTCGATGTGGGCGGCGCGCCGCCTCGAGGCGGAGCTCCTCGCCCAGCGCATCCCGTACCGCGTCGTCGGCGGCCTCCGCATCGACGAGGCCGCGCATGTGAAGGACGCGCTCTCGCTCGCCCGCGTCGTGGACAACCCCCTCAACGAGCCCGCGTGGGCGCGCCTCTTCGGCCTCCTCCCGAACGCCGGCCCCGCCGCCGTCAAGAAGCTGCTCGCCCACCTGCGCACCCCCGCGGTGGAGGGCACCTCCGCCGTCGCCCGCCTCGACGGCGCGCCGTTCCCGCGTAAGGTCGACCCCGCGCCGCTCCTCGCCGCCCTCCGCGTGTTCTCCGGCACCGGGCCCGTGTCCGCCCGTCTCCGCGCCGCGATCACGGCGTTCGAGCCCGTCTTCGTGGCGCGTTACGAGGCCGAGTGGCGCGACCGCCGCCGGGATCTCGACACCGTCGCCGGCCTCGCGGACGAGCACGACTCGCTCACCGCCTTCCTCGCCGCCATCACCATCGACTACGGCCTGGACGCCCGGGAGAAGGGCGGGCCCGCCGACAAGCCGGAGGAGCGCCCGCTCACGCTCTCCACCGTCCACTCGGCGAAGGGCCTGGAGTGGCACACCGTCCACATCCCGAGCTTCGTGGCGGGGCACTTCCCGTCTCCCTACTCGGTGTCGACGGACGAGATCGCGGAGGAGCTCCGCGTATTTTATGTGGCAACGTCACGTGCGCGTCGCAGCCTCGTGCTGTACCGCCCGGTGGTGGGAGACAACGGCTACCTACGCGGCGAGAGCCCCTACGAGCAGCTGATCTCCGCGTTCGTAGACGCGCAGGAGCCGCCGCCGCCGCCCAAGCCGGCGCCCGCCGCGGGCCTCACCGGCGTGCGCATCGACATGCGCGCCGCGCTGCTCGGGAAGGGGTCGTGACCCGGCTGGTCGTCCCGGAGGACATCCGCGACGCCCGCCTCCCCCCCGCCGCGCTCTACGCGGATCCCGCCTGGCAGGCCGACCTCCGCGACCGCGTGCTCGCCCGGTCGTGGCACCTGCTCGCCGACCCTCTCCCGCCGCCCGGCCACGCCCGCGCTGACACGCTCCTCCCCGGCGTCCTCGACGAGCCCATCCTCCTCACCCACCCGTCGGACGGGCCCCCGCGCGCCCTCTCCAACGCGTGCACCCACCGCGGCCACCTCCTCCTCGACCCCGGCCCCGCGCGCCCCCTCCGGCAGCTCCGGTGCGGCTACCACGGCCGCCGCTTCGACCTCGGCGGCGCGTGCGCGGCGAGCCCCGGCTTCGCCCCCGAGGCCCTCGCGGACGCCGCCCTCCCCACCCTCGGCCTCGGAGAGGCCATGGGCCTCGCGTTCGCCGCGGTGGCCCCCGCGCAGCCCTTCGCCGCGTGGTGGGCGCGGGTGGAGTCGCTCCTCGGCCCGCTCCCCGGCGGCGTGGTCGACCCCGTCGGCTCGGTCGACCACGCGATCCCCGTGCACTGGGCGCTCTACGTCGAGAACTACCTCGAGGGCCTGCACATCCCGTTCGTCCACCCCGCGCTCGCGGGCGCGGTCGACCTCGCCGCCTACCAGACCGAGCTCGTCCCCGGCGGCGTGCTCCAGCTCGGCTTCGCGCCCGGCGGCGGGCCCGGCGGCGTGCGGCTCGCGGACGGGCGTGACGTCGCGGCGGCGTGGCTCTGGTTGTTCCCGGGCACGATGGTCAACGTCTACCCGTGGGGCGTGTCGGTGAACGGCGTGCTGCCCGCCGGGCCGAGCGCGACGGTGGTGCGCTATCGCACGATCGTGACGCGGCCAGAGCTGCGCGGGGAGGGCGCCGGCGCCGACCTCGGGCAGGTGGAGCGCGAGGACCAGGAGGCGGTGCGCCGGGTCGCGGCGGGCCAGCGGGCGCGCGCGTGGCGGCCGGGGCGGTACGCGCCGGAGCACGAGCGCGGCGTGCACCACTTCCACCGGATGCTCGCCGGGGCGTGACGCTCGGCGCTCACGGCGGCTCGAATTCATTCCCGGGAGCGCTCGCCGCGGGCGCGTGCGGTGTGTCTTTCCGCACAGTGGCGCTGTGAGCCTGCGCCCGGCGCCGCCCGGCGCCGCGCGCCGGTGGTTCGATAAGTACGCGTCGGGACATTGGAATCCCGGCGCGCGCCCGTTGGCCCCAGTCTTGCCTATGGGGCGGCCGGAGGCCCCCACATGCCGCATCCCAAGATCCGCTCCATCCTCGTCCCGACCGACTTCTCCGACGCTTCGGTCGTGGCCTTCTCCCACGCGCTACGCCTGTCGATCGCGCTCCGCGCCGAGCTCGACGTCTTCCACGTCGAGCCGAAGAACGACACCGCGGACTGGCATTGGGCTCCGGGCGTCATCGAGACGCTGATCCGCTGGGGCGACCTCCCCGCCGGCGCGACCGCGGCCGACCTCGCGGAGCTGGGCGTCCGCGCCCGCCGCACGATGGTGTCCGGCATCTCGCCCGACCAGGCGATCTTCCAGGAGATGGCGAACTCGCACGCGGATCTCGTCGTGCTCTCCACGCACGGGCGCACCGGCGTGCAGCGGTGGCTCCAGCCGAGCGTCGCCACGCCGGTGGCGGTGAAGGGCGCCACCCTCGTGCTCCTCCTGCCGCCGGGCGTGGAGGGCTTCGTGCGCCGCAACACCGGCCTCGCCGGCATCCAGAAGGTGCTCGTGCCGGTCGACCGCGTGCCGCACCCCGCGCCCGCCTTCGACGCCGCGCGCATCCTCCTCGAGGCGCTGCCCGGCGAGCATGTCGAGCTCGCGACGCTCCACGTCGGCCCGGGCGCGGCCGAGACCGACCTGTTGCGCGTCCCGCCGGGCTGGGAGGTGCACCACTGGCGCGAGGAGGGCGCCCCGGTGGACCGCATCCTGGCGCGCGCCGAGTCCTGGCAGCCCGACCTCATCGTCATGGTCACCGAGGGCCGCACCAACTGGCTCGACGGCCTGCGCGGGAGCACGGTGGAGCGCGTCCTGGCGCGCGAGCCCAAGTGCCCGGTGCTGATCGTGCCCGCGGAGTGGACCGGGGACGTCTGAGAGCAGGGCCCCCGCGCGGCGGTCGGCGCCGCTCGGGGCGCCGGGCCCCGCCGCGCCCCCAGAAGCCGGCGGCTTGCGCCAGCCGGCGTCCAGGGCTGTAGACGTCGGTCGCCCCTTCATCGCCTCGACTTGCGTCCGCTCGGTGGGGCGCGCTATGACACGCCCGTGCCCCACACCGCCGCCCACCACGTCCACGCGCGTCCCCATCATGGGATGCCGGGCGTCGTAGGGTAGCTCTCCGCTCCCTCCCACGCGCCGGCCCCTCGGCGCGCGGTGGAGGACCCACCGTCGTCGAGTCGCCGGCCCTCGAAAGGCCCCGATGCACGCCGACCGCACCTCCGACCTCCCCGCCTCCACCGTCGACACCACGCTGCGCGTCGCGCTGCCGAAGGGCCGCATGCAGGAGGGGCTGTTCGCGCTGCTGCGCGAGGCCGGCGTGTCCGTGCGCATCGGCGCGCGCGGCTACCGTCCGACGCTCGGGCTGCCCGACACCGAGACCAAGCTGCTCAAGCCGCAGAGCATCGTCGAGATGCTCCACCAGGGCAGCCGCGACGTGGGCTTTGCCGGCGCGGACTGGGTGGCGGAGCTCGGCGTCGACATCGTGGAGGTGCTGGACCTCGAGTTGGATCCCGTGCAGTTGGTTGCGGCGGCGCCGGGCGCGTTGCTCGGGCTGGCGGGACGCCTGCCCTCCCGGCGTCTCATCGTCGCCAGCGAATATCAACGCCTCACGACGCTGTGGATCGCCGAGCGCGGCATGGACGCGACGGTGCTCCGCTCCTACGGCGCCACCGAGGTGTTCCCCCCGGAGGACGCCGATCTCATCGTCGACAACACGGCCACCGGCGAGACCCTCGCCGCGAACGGCCTGCACATCTTCGACGTCCTGTTGCGCTCGAGCACGCGCCTGTACGCCAGCCGCGCCGCCTGGGCCGATCCGACCCGCCGCGGCCGCATCGAGGACCTCGTGCTCGTGCTGCGGAGCGTGCTTGAGGCCCGGCGCCGCGTGATGGTCGAGGTCAACGTCACCGACGAGCTGCTCGAGGCCGTCGTGCGCGTGCTCCCGTGCATGCGCGAGCCGACGATCGCGCGCCTGCACGGCAACGCGGGCTTCGCCATCAAGGCGGCGGTGCCGCGGGAGGCGCTCGCCACGCTGATCCCGAGGGTGAAGGCGGCGGGTGGGACGGACATCGTCGTGAGCGCGCTCGCGCAGCTGGTGCCCTGATGGAGCCGCGGCTGGCGGCCCGCGCACGCGGGTTGCGGGGGTACCGGGTGCCCGCGACGACGCAGGTGCTCGACCTCGACCTGCGCGGGAACGAGGGCGCGCTGCCCGACCCCGCGTTGCTGACCGCCCTGGGAGACCCGGCGATCCTCCGGCGTTATCCGGACGCGCGCGCCGTCGAGGCCGCCCTCGCCGCGCGCCTCGGGCTGGACCCCTCCCAGATCCTCGTGACCGCCGGGGGCGACGACGCCCTCGACCGCATCTGCCGCCTCACGCTGGAGCCGGGGCGCCGCGCGCTCCTGCCCACGCCGGGCTTCGAGATGACGGAGCGCTATGTCGCGCTTGCGGGCGGAGAACGGGTGGATCTGCCGTGGACGGGGGAGTTTCCCCTCGCGGAGACGCTCGCCGCCATCGACGACCGCACCGGCCTGCTGGTGTTGACGTCGCCCAACAACCCGACGGGGCTCACCGTGACGGCGGACGCGCGGCGGAGGCTGATCGCGGCCTGCGCGGCGGTCGGCGCGGTGGTGTTGCTCGACCTCGCGTACGTCGAGTTCGCGGCGGAGGACCCCACGATCGAGGCCGCCGCCGAGCCGAACGTGCTCATCGTCCGGACGCTGAGCAAGGCGTGGGGCCTGGCCGGTCTGCGCGTCGGCTACGTCGTCGGCCCCCCGGCCCTCCTGGAGCCGCTCCGCGCGATGGGCGCGCCCTACGCGGTTGCCGGGCCGAGCCTGACAATTGCGGCGGCCGCGCTCGCGGCGGACGGGGAGGGGACCACGCTCGGGCGCTTCGTCGCGGAGACACGAGAGGCGCGCGCGGCGCTCGAAGCGTCGCTGCGGATCGCCGGGTTGGAGCCGAGCCCGTCGGAGGCGAACTTCGCCTTCGCGGAGGGGGATCGCGCGGGGTGGGTGGTGGACGCCGCCGCGAGCCTCGGCGTGGGCGTACGCCGCTTCCCCGGCCGCCCCGGGCTGGAGCGTGCCGTGCGCGTCGGGTGCCCGCCGGACGCCGAGGGGTTGCGACGCGCGTGCCTCGCCCTGGAGACGGCCGGGCGTCCGGAGGCGATCCTGTTCGACATGGACGGCGTGCTCGTGGACGTCTCGCAGAGCTACCGCGCCGCAATCCAGGGGACCGCCGCCGAATTCGGGGTGGCGGTGACCTCCGAGCAGATCCGCGCGATGAAGGCGAAGGGGGACGCGAACAACGACTGGATCGTGACGATGCGCCTCCTCCGCGAAGCCGGCGTCGAGGTGCCGCTGGATCAGGTCACCGCCTGCTTTGAAGCCCTGTACCAGGGCACCGCCGAGCGCCCCGGCCTCAAGACGACCGAGCGCCTCCTGCCGCCGCGCGCGCTCCTGGAGCGGCTCGCCGCTCGCCTCCCGCTCGCCGTCGTGACCGGGCGGCCGCGCCGTGACGCCGTCGAGGCGCTGGAGCGCCACGATCTCCTGGCTTTCTTCCCCGTGGTCGTCTGCATGGAGGACGGCCCCGCGAAGCCGAACCCGGCGCCGGTCACCCTCGCGCTCCGGCGCCTCGGCCTCGGCCGCGCCTGGCTCGTCGGCGACACCCCGGACGACCTTCGCGCCGCCCGCGCCGCCGGCGTCGTCCCCCTCGGCATCCGCGCCCCCGGCGACACCGATCCCACCGCGCTCCTCACCGCGGGCGCCGCCCGCGTGCTCGCCGCCCTCACCGACCTGGAGACGCTCCTCCCATGAGCCGCACCGCCACCGTCTCCCGCCGCACCCGCGAGACCGACATCTCCTGCACCTTGAACCTGGATGGTTCGGGAGAGGCCACGATCGCCACCGGGATCGGCTTCCTCGACCACCTCTTCACGGCCCTGGCTCGGCACGGCGGCTTCGACCTGGAATTGTCCTGCCGCGGGGACCTCCACATCGACGACCACCACACCGCGGAGGATTGCTCGTTGGTCCTCGGCGAGGCCCTGCGGATCGCCGTTGGTGACAAACGCGGCATCGCCCGCTTCGGCCACGCTTACGCGCCGATGGACGAGACGCTCGCGCGCGCCGTGGTCGACCTCTCGGGGCGGCCCTGGCCGGTGGTGAAGCTCGGCCTGCAACGCCCCATGATCGGCACCCTCGCGTGCGAGAACGTGGTCCACGTCTTCAACTCGCTCGCGATGGCGGCCGCGATGAACCTCCACGTCGAGGTCCTCTACGGCGAGAACGACCACCACAAGGCCGAGGGGAGCATGAAGGCGCTCGCGCTGGCGTTGAAGGCCGCGGTCCGCGTCGTGGGCGGCGAGGTGCCGAGCACGAAGGGCGTGTTGTGAGCGTGATCCTCGTCGAGACGGGGCTGGCCAACACGGCGAGCGTCGCGGCGGCGCTGCACCGGGCGGGCGCGGCGGTGACACGTTCGGCGGATCCGGAGCTGATCCGGCGGGCGGAGCGGGTGGTGCTCCCTGGCGTCGGCCACTACGGCGCGGGCGTGGCGATGCTCCGGGAGACGGGCGTGGATCGCGCCATCGCCGACCGTTTTGTGCGCGGGGCGCCCACGTTGGGGGTGTGCCTCGGCATGCAGCTCCTGTTCGAGGGGAGCGAGGAGGCGCCGGACGCGCCGGGGCTGGGCCTGTTGCCGGGGCGGCTGCGGCGGTTCGCGCCGGGCTTGCAGGCGCCGCGGCTCGGGTGGGGCGCGGTAACGCAGGGGGAGGGGACGCACCTTCTCAACGGGGGTGCAGCTTACTTCGCGCACAGCTACTACCTCCCCGCGGCGCCGAGCGGATGGGCAGAGGCGACGAGCAGCCACGGCGCGCCCTACGTCGCGGCGTTGGAGCGCGGGGCGTGGCTCCTCTGCCAGCTCCACCCCGAGCTCTCCGGGGCCTGGGGCCTCGATCTGCTCGGCCGCTGGCTGCGCGGAGAGGCCGCGGTCGCCCAAGCGCCGGGCCGCGTCGGCCCCCGGATCATCCCGTGCCTCGACGTGTCCGCCGGGCGCGTCGTGAAGGGCGTGAAGTTCGCCGGGCTGAGGGACGCCGGGGATCCGGTGGAGCAGGCGCGGTCCTACGCGGAGCAGGGGGCCGACGAGCTCGTGATCCTCGATGTGTCCGCGACGGTCGAGGCCCGCGCCTCCGCCGCCGAGACGGTCGCGGCCGTGCGCGCCGTTTTGCCGCTGCCGCTCACGGTCGGCGGGGGCGTGCGCGCCCCGGAGGACGCCGCGCGCTTGTTGGCCTCTGGCGCGGACAAGGTGGCCGTGAACACCGCCGCGGTCGAGGACCCCTCGCTCATCGCGCGCATCTCTGAGCGCTTCGGCGCCCAGTGTTGCGTCGTCGCGATCGACGCCGCGCGGCGCCTCGACGGCCCCGGCTGGGAGGTCGTCACCCGCGCCGGGCGCAACCGCACCGGCATCGACGCCGTAGAGTGGGCCGCCGAAGCCGAGCGTCGCGGCGCCGGAGAGCTCCTCCTCACGAGCTTCGATCGCGACGGCACCGGCGAAGGCTACGACCTCCCGCTCCTCCGCGCCGTACGCGCCGCCCAGGGCCTGCCCCTCATCGCCTCCGGCGGCGCCCGCACCCCCGCGCACCTCGCCGCCGCGCTCGAGGCCGGCGCCGACGCCGTGCTCGCCGCCACCATCTTCCACGACGGCCACCTCCGCGTCTCGGAGCTCAAGGCCGCACTTTTCCGTGACCACCACATCGAGGTGCGCCGGTGATCGTCCCCAGCATCGACATCCAGGGCGGCTCGACCGTCCAGCTCATCGGCGGCGAACAAAAGGCGTTGGACGCGGGGGATCCGCTGCTCGTCGCCGAGCGCTTCGCCCGCGCCGGGGAGATCGCCGTCATCGACCTCGACGCCGCGATGGGCAAGGGCGACAACGAGGCACAGATCCGGGCGTTGGTCGAGCGGTTCCCCTGCCGGGTCGGCGGCGGCATCCGGGACCTCGCGCGGGCCAAACGCTGGCTCGATCACGGCGCCGCCAAGATCATCCTCGGCACGGCCGCGCGGCCGGAGCTGTTGAAGGAGCTGCCCCGCGAGCGCCTGATCGCGGCGGTAGACGCCCGGAACGGCGAGGTCGTCGTGAACGGGTGGACCACGAACACCGGCCTCGCGCTCCTCGACCAGGTGCGCCTGCTCGCCCCCTACGTCGGCGGCTTCCTCGTCACCTTCGTCGAGCGCGAAGGGCGGCTCGGCGGCACCGCCCTGGAGCGCGTGCCCGCGATCCTCGAGGCCGCGGGGGACGCGCGCGTCACCATCGCCGGCGGTGTGAGCACCGCCGAGGAGATCGCCGCGCTCGACCGGATGGGGGCGGACGCCCAGGTCGGCATGGCGATCTACACGGGCCGCCTCGCGATGGCGGACGCCGTCGCCGCGCCGCTCACGAGCGACCGCCCCGACGGGCTCTGGCCCACCGTCGTGGTCGACGTGCACGGTGTGGCCCTGGGTTTGTGTTGGTCCAATCGGGAGTCCCTCGCCGTGGCCCTGGAGCGCGGCGTCGGCGCCTATCACTCCCGCCGCCGCGGCTTGTGGGTCAAGGGCGAGACCTCGGGCGCCACCCAGCGCCTCGTCCGCGTGGACCTCGACTGCGACCGTGACGCGCTGCGCTTCACCGTCGAGCAGACGGCGCCCGGCTTCTGCCACGAGGACACCTGGACGTGTTGGGGCCCCGGGCGCGGGCTGCCGCGGCTGGCGCGGGAATTGGCCGCGCGTCACGACGAGCCGGCCGCGGGCTCGTACACGCGGCGCCTCCTGGGGGATCCCGCATTGCTTCGGGCGAAGCTCCACGAGGAGGCCGACGAGCTCCTCGCCGCCGAGGGCCCGGAGCACGCAGCGGAAGAAGCGGCGGACCTCCTCTACTTCGCGATGGTCGCAATGACCCGCGCCGGCGCCGACCTCGCCGCCGTGGAGCGCGCCCTCGACCGCCGCGCCCTCCGCACCACCCGCCGCCCCGGCGACGCGAAGCCGGGGGCGATCCCGCCCACCGGTGTCCCACCCGTCGAACCTCCTCCCTCCGAGGGCCGCTGATGTCTCCGCTCCTGCCCGTTCGTCGTCTCGCCGATCTGCCCGAGCTCCGCCGCGACCCCGTGGACGCCGCGACCCTCGCCGCCGCCGCCGCCATCCTCGACGAGGTGCGTCAGGGCGGCGCGGACGCCCTCCGCGCGCTCTCCGTCCGCTTCGGCGATCTCCCCGATCCCGACGCGCCCCTGGTGCTCGGCCCCACGGAGATGGCAGCGGCCTACGCGGCGTTGCCCGCGGATCGTCAGGACGTGCTCCGCCGCGTGGCCGCGCGCATCGAGGCCTTCGCCGCCCTCCAGCTCGGCGCGCTCGTGCCCCAGCGCCTCCCGCTGCCCGGTGGCTGGGCGGGCCTGCGCTACGCCCCCGTCGAGCGCGCCGGTTGCTACGCCCCGGGCGGGCGCTTCCCGCTCCCAAGCAGCGTGCTGATGACGGCGATCACCGCGCGCGTCGCGGGCGTCCGCGAGGTGTGGGTGGCCTCGCCGCGCCCCGCGCTCGAGACGCTTGCCGCGGCCCACGTCGCCGGCGCGGACCACTTCCTCGTCGTCGGCGGCGCCCAGGCCATCGCGGCGCTCGCGTACGGCGCCGGCCCGGTGCCCGCCGTGGACTGCATCGTCGGCCCCGGCAACCGCTGGGTGACCGCCGCCAAGGCCCTCGTGGCCGGCCGCGTGTCCATCGACATGCTCGCGGGCCCCTCCGAGCTGGTGGTCCTCGCCGACGGAGACGCTGACGCCGCCTGTGTCGCCGCCGATCTGCTCGCCCAGGCCGAGCACGATCCGGATGCGTTGCCGATCCTCGTGACCGACTCCGACGCGCTCGTCGCCCGCGTCGAGGCCGAGCTGCACCTCCAGCTCGCGACGCTCCCGACCGCCCCCATCGCGCGCGAGGCCCTCCGCAACGGCTACGTCGTGCGCGTGGCCGACCTCGCCGAGGGCCGGATCGCGTGTGATCGCCTGGCCCCGGAGCACCTCGCCGTACATACCCGCGATCCGATCGTGGACGCCGAGGGCTTGCGCCACTACGGCGCCTTGTTCCTCGGTGAAGGCGCGGCTGAGGTCCTCGGGGACTACGGCGCCGGGCCCAACCACGTCCTGCCGACCGGGGGCACCGCGCGCAGCACGGGCGCCCTCTCGGTCACGACGTTCCTGCGCGTCCAGACCTCGCTTTACCTCACGCCGGGCGCCCCCGAAGCACGGGCGTTGGCGGCCGACAGCGTCCTCCTCGCGCGCATGGAGGGGCTCGAAGCCCACGCGCGGGCGGCGGCGCTGCGGGCGGGGGAGGGGTAGATCCCCCCATGCAAGCGCTCCTGACTTCGATCGCCGCGGTCGCCCTCGCCGAGATCGGCGACAAGACCCAGCTCCTCGCCCTCGTGCTCGCCACCCGCTTCCGGCGCCCCGTGCCGATCGTGGCGGGCATCCTCGTCGCGACCGTCGCGAACCACGCCCTCGCCGGCGTGCTGGGCGCGCAGGTCGGCGCGTGGATCGGGCCGTCGCTCCTTCGCTGGATCGTCGGCGTCGGTTTTCTCGCGATGGCCGGCTGGACCCTCATCCCCGACAAGCTCGACGAGGAGACCGAGGTGAGCACCCGTGGCGCCTTCCTCGCGACGCTCATCGCCTTCTTCTTCGCGGAGATGGGCGATAAGACGCAGTTCGCCACCATCGGCCTCGCCGCCGCGCACCCCGGCCAGACCGCCGCGGTCGTCGTCGGCACCACCATCGGCATGATGCTCGCGAACGTGCCGGTCGTCTTCATCGGAGACCGCCTCGCGGGGCGCATCGATCTCGGGAAAGCGAGGTACTTCGCCGCTACATTGTTCGCGGTGTTCGGCGGCGTCGTGCTGATCTACGGGGTGGGGTAGGGGTTCTGGGGCGGCTGGGCGGCCCGTCCGCCCGGGCCCACCCCCCATGCGGTAGCATCCCCCGATGCAACGTCGCCTCCCGCTCGTCCTCCTCGCGCTCGGCGCCCTGGCTCTCGTCGCGACGGCGGCCGGGATCACCTTCCTGCTCCGCGGCCATCCGCGGGAGGACGAGGCCGCGTTCCCCGCCGCCCACGTCGACGCGCTCTTCGCCGACGTGGCGATTCTCCAGGCCGATCTCCCGTTCGGCGAGTGCCGCGTCACACGCGACGCGGGGCTGCTCCTGAACCCCCTCATCGGCCTGGACGACGGCGTGCACGCCGCGGCCCGTCCGCCGTGGTGGGCGGCGGCGTCGGAGGGCGACCTCCTCCGCAAGGGCGGCTCGAAGTGGACGGACCACATGAACGACGGGCCCCGCGGGGATCTCTCGATCACCACCGCGCTCCTGGCCTTCGACGGGTGGGACTCGACGTCCTCGGGGGCGGGGGCGGCGGCGCTCGCGTCGGTCGGGGAGCCCGGGGTGACGCCGCTCACCATCGGCATCCCCCAGGTCGTGGGCTTCCAGACCCTCGCGCGGCTCCGGCTGCTCGAGGGCCTCCGAACCGGGGACATGCTCCGCGCGCTCCAGGAGGTGCGGCACCTCGCCGTGCTCGTCGCGTGTGAGGAGTCGATCGTGGGGCAGATGGTGGCCGTCGCGATCCTCCGCATCGAGGGAGACGGCTACGCGGCGGCGGTCGCGCGCGGCGCGATCGCGCGGGAGGCATGGACGCCGCTGCCGGAGGGCTCGGTCGAGCGTCTCAAGCGAGTGACGTTCGGGTTGGTCGGGATCTACGCGGGGCACGCGCCTCCGGGGAGCGTGGAGCGGCTCGAAGCCGTGCCCGGGCCCATCTTCGGGCGGTGCGGCGCCCTCTCCGAGGCGATGGGCCAGTGGGGCCTCTACCGCGGGTTCGTGGGGGATCCCTGGCCCTTCGAGGGCGACCACACCGGCGTCACCGAGGCGATCGACCGCGTGTTGGAGACGACCCCGTGCCGCCTCCGGGCCGCCCGCGCCTTCTGGGCGGACCCCCAGTGGGCCACCTCGACGTTCACGGAGGACGGCGAGGAGGCGCCGTGGGCGCGGCTGCCGTACTTCCGCGAGTACACCCTGCACACGTTGATGGGGACCGCGTCGGTGAACTACGACCAGTACGGCCGGGAGGGCGAGGCGTGGACGGGGTTGTGAGTTGCGCTCCAGCTCCGGGCGCGCCGGCTTCGCCGGCCGGGTGCTATCGGTCGGCGTAGGCGCCGCCCGACGGAGCCCGGCGGCGGGATCACGGCGCACGCGCCCCCGAGCGGGCCGCGAATTCATTCTGGAACGCCGGTCTCCGCCCTTCGGGTGACGCCCCCTCGCGCGGGCCCCCGCCCCGCCCACCCCGCCTCCGCACCGGCGGCCGTCCGCGGCCGTCCGTGTGCCCTTGCCTCGGGTCCCCCTGCCTTGCACCCCGTCGACCACGCGTTAGGTGCCTGTCTACCAAATGGTAGGCAATGGCCGTCCAGCAGGTCGACCCCGTCCGTGACCGCATCCTGCGCGAGGCCACGCGGCTGTTCGCGGCGCAGGGCTACGCGGCGACGCCCATCCAGGAGGTCGCGGCCTCCGCGGGGGTGACAAAACCTACGTTGGTGTACCACTTCACCAGCAAGGAGGGCCTGCGGGACGCCGTGCTGACGGGCGTGCTGGCGCACTGGCAGGCCGAGCTGCCGCGGCTGCTCGCGGCGGCCACGGGGAAGGGGCCGCGGCTGGACGCTCTCTTGGACGCGCTCTTCGGGTTCTTCCGCGCCGAACCTGCGCTCGCGCGGCTCGTGCTGCGGGAGATGCTCGACCGCCCGGACGACATGGGGGCGCGGCTGCGGCGCGAGCTCCAGCCGTGGACCACGCTGCTCGCGCAGGCCGTGCGGATGGGGCAGGGCGGCGGGTTGTTGCGGGCGGACGCCGACCCTGAGGCCTTCCTGGTGCTGGTGATCTCCGCGGCGATCGGGGTGGTGGCGATCGGGGACCACGCGGGCGCGCTGGTGTCGCCGGAGCCGACGGTGGGCGCGCAGACGCGCGAGCTGACGCGGATCGCGCGCACGGCGCTGTTGGCGCCCAAGGAGGGGAAGTGAATTTCTATGGCGACAACGCCGATCTTCGCTGGTACGTCGAGCGCGGCGTGGACTGGGATCCGCTCGTCCGGCTGACCGAATACGAGATGAAGGCGCCCGATGCGCCAGGGAGCGTGGAGGAGGCCGTCGCCGGCTACCGCGACATCCTCGGCCTCGTCGGCGGGTTTGTCGGGGACGAGGTCGCGCCGCGCTGGAAGGAGCTGCTGCACGCGCACCCGCGGCTCGTGGACGGCGCCGTGGTCGAGGCGCCCGTGGTCCGCGAGATCGTCGAGCAGCTCGGCGGGCTGGGCCTCTTCGGGCTCAACGTGCCGCGGGAGCTGGGCGGGCTGAACACGCCGATGCTCGTGTTCCAGCTCACGCAGGAGCTCATCGCGCGGGCCGACACGAGCGTGTGCGCGCACGTCGGCTTTCACGGCGGCATCGCGATGGCGGCGCTGCTCTACAGCGTGCTCGAGGGCACCACGACGTTCACGGCGGATCCCCCGCGCATCGTCGCGACGCGCTTCCGCGAGCTCATCGACGAGATCGTGGCCGGGCGCGCGTGGGGCAGCATGGACATCACGGAGCCTGGCGCGGGGAGCGACATGGCGGCGCTCACGACGCGCGGCGAACAATTGCCTGATGGGACCTGGGTGGTCACGGGGCAGAAGATCTTCATCACGTCGGGGCACGGGCGGTGGCACTTCGTGGTCGCGCGCACGGAGGACCCTCCCGCGGGCAAGCCGCCGGGGCTCGGCGGGCTCTCGTTGTTCCTCGTGCCGGCGTGGGAGTGGGCGGCGGACGGGGAGAAGGTGTGGCGGGCGGCGTTCACCGGCGTGGAGGAGAAGCTCGGGCACACCGCCAGCGCCACGGTGACCATCAATTTCGACCGGAGTCCCGCGCTGTTGGTCGGGGCGCGCGGGCGCGGCTTCCAGCAGATGCTCGTGCTCATGAACAACGCGCGGATCGGCGTCGGCTTCGAGAGCCTGGGCGTGGCGGAGGCGGCCTGGCGCGCCGCGAAGGCCTACGCGGCCACGCGGCCGAGCATGGGCAAGACGATCGACCGGCACGAGATGATCGCCGAGATCATAGAGAACATGCAGACCGACATCCAGGGCGTGCGCGCCCTCGGGGTGAGCGCGTGTTGGCACGAGGAGGTCGCGCAGAAGGTGGAGCTCGTGAGCCAATTCCTTCCGCTGTCCCCGGAGCGGAAGGCCGAGTTGCTCGCCCAGCAGGCGCGGTCGCGGCGGCGGTCGCGCGCGCTCACGCCGCTGTTGAAGTGGCTCGCGTCCGAGCGGTGCGTCGAGATCGCGCGGCAGGCCATCCAGGTGCACGGCGGCAGCGGCTACATCGTGGAGACGGGCGTCGAACGCCTGCTCCGGGACGCCATGGTGTTCCCGATCTACGAGGGGACCAGCCAGATCCAGGCGCTGATGGTCATGAAGGACACGCTGCTCGGCGTCGTGAAGCAGCCGCGCATGTTCGCGCGGGATCTCCTGGTCGCGCGCTGGACCTCGCTCACGGGGCCGCCGCTCGAAGCGCGGGTGGCCGGGCTGCGGCTCCAGGCGCTGCGCGCGGTGCGGTTCCTGCTGATGCGCCTCACCGGGTCGAAGCT
The DNA here is from genome assembly GCA_903959175.1 of uncultured Pseudomonadota bacterium. GTDB lineage: Bacteria > Myxococcota_A > UBA796 > UBA796 > SXON01 > CAJBVW01. The sequence continues at coordinate 11,826 of CAJBVW010000440.1, read as the reverse complement.
GCGCGACCTGCCGCTGACGAGCCCTGGCGCGTGGAAAGCGGCGTTCGCGAACTGGGATCCGAAGCGCGACTTCGCGCTGGCCATGTTGCACGCCGAGCGCTTGATCAGCCTCCTCGCGGACGCCGCGGTCGCTGAGGCGCTGCTGGATCAGGTGCAGCGGGATCCCGCGCGGGCGGAGGTGCTCGTGCGCTGGTTGGAGCGCGCCGAGCCGCGCGCCCGCTGGAAGCTGGACGAGATCGTCTCGACCGGCACCCGTTTGCTCACCGCGCTCGACCCCGCGCTCGACACCGCGCTCGACACCGCGCTCGACACTGCGCCCGCCGTGGTCGCAGAGCCCGTTCACGTCGCCGCCGTCGCCGCGAAGTAGCGCCCGCTCCCCCGAAGGGCGCCTCCCCCTCGCTCCCCCCTCGCTCCCCTCCCGCTCCCCGGAGCCCATCGTGTCCGATCGCCTGCTCGCCCTCTCCGGAAACAGCGCCGCGCGCTCGCTCGCGCGCACCGTCGGCATGTCGCTCCCGCCGCGCCTGGAGCGCGATCCCGCGCCCTGGGCCGAGGCGCCGCTCGTCGGGCGTACGATCCAGGTGTTGCTCGGCCCCGGCGCGGCGCTCGCGGGCACGCTGGCCGGATCGCTCGCGCGCCTCGGCGCGGAGGTCGGCGTACACGGCGGGGATCTCGCGCCCTTCGCCGCCGCCGGAGAGGCGTGGGCGCGCGCGGCGTACACGCTCGAAGGGGAGGTCGAGAAACGAGCCTGGGCCCTCCTCATCGACGCGACGGGCGTGGGCGACGTCGCCGGCCTGCGCTTCCTCTGGGAGGCGGTCTCGCCGCGGCTCAGGGGGCTCGCGCCGTCGGGACGCGTCGTCGTTCTGGGGCGCCCCGCCGAGGCCGTCACCACCCCCGCTGCCCGCGCCGCCCGCCGCGCGCTCGACGGCTACACCCGCAGCCTCGCGCGCGAGCTTGGCCGCACCGGCGCCACCGCCAACCTCGTGACCGTGCCCGACGGCGCCGAGGATCGCCTCCACGGCGTGCTCCACTTCCTCCTCTCGCCGCGCTCCGCCTACGTCAGCGGCCAGCCCTGGGCCCTCTCCGACGCGCTCCCCGCCGCCTTTTCCGGGGCGCGCCCCCTCGATGGCCGCGTCGCCCTCGTCACCGGCGCCGCGCGCGGCATCGGCGAGGCCACGGCGCGGGCCCTCGCACGCGAAGGGGCCAAGGTCATCGTCCACGACCACCCGAGCGCGAAGGCGGAGGTAGACGCCATCGCCGCCGAGCTGCGCGGGGTGGGCGTCGTGGCCGACCTCGCCACCGCCGAGGGCCGCGCCGCGCTCGCCGCCGCGGTCGGGCCGCTCGACATCGTCGTGCAGAACGCCGGGGTCACCCGCGACAAGACGCTCGGGCGCATGCCGGCAGAGCTCTGGGATCTCGTGCTCGCGGTCAACCTCGACGCCGTGCTCGACCTCGCCGAGCGCCTGGCCCCGACGCTCGCCCCGGGCGGCGCCATGGTGTGCCTCTCGAGCATCGGCGGCATCGGCGGCAACGTTGGCCAGACCAACTATGCGGCTACCAAGGCCGGCGTCATCGGCCTCGTCGAGGCGTGGGCGCCGGTGTGCGCGGCCCGCGGCGTGTCGGTGAGCGCGGTGGCGCCGGGCTTCATCGAGACGCGCATGACCGCCGCCATCCCGTTCGCGACGCGAGAGGTCGCCCGTCGCCTCTCCAACGTGTCGCAAGGGGGCCTCCCCGAGGACATCGCCGAGGTCGTCGTGTTCCTCGCGAGCCCCGCCGGCCGCGCCCTCACCGGGCGGATCCTCCGCGTTTGTGGCGGCAACTTGTTGGGGGCCTAAGGCCGCTTGGGACGGGGGCCCGCCCCCGTAACGCCCCGGAACCACGCTCCTCGCCGCCTCCTCGCCGCTCCACCCCTCCCACCTCCCAAGAGTCCCCCATGACCCGTGCCCTCCTCTGCGGCGGCGCCCGCATTCCCTTCGTCCGGTCCTTCGCCGAGTACACCGAGCTCGACACCATCGCCCTCGGCGTGCTCGCGGTGCGCGGCGCGCTGGAGAAGGCGGGGTTGCGCCAGGAGGACGTCGACGCCGTCATCTGGGGCGGCGTCGTGTTGCCGCCCACTGCGCCGAACGTCGGCCGCGAGATCGTGCTCGACCTCGGGATGCCCGCGCGGATCGAGGCGCGCACGGTGACGCGCGCGTGCGCCAGCGGCCTTCAGGCGATCACCGACGCGGTGGCCGCCGTCGAGCGCGGCGACGCCGACGTGATCATCGCGGGCGGCAGCGACTCCACGAGCAATGCGGCGCTCACGATGCCGGAGTCGCTCATCCGCAAGGTCGGGCCGGTCGTGATGGGCAAGAAGGCGGGGATGGGCGCGTACCTCGGCCTCGCGACGCGGCTCTCGCTCACGAAGGACCTGCTGCCCCGCCAGCCGCGCGTCGCCGAGCGCAGCACCGGCCAGCTCATGGGCGAGGCCGCGGAGGACATGGCGCGGCGCCACGGCATCACGCGCGAGGCGCAGGACGCCCTCGCGGTGCGCAGCCACCAGCGCGCGTTCGCGGCGTGGGAGTCCGGACGGTTCGACGCCGAGGTCGTTCCGGTCACGCTGCCCGACGGCCGCGTCATCTCCCGCGATACCGTGCTCCGCGGAGACACGACGATCGAGGCGCTCGCGAAGCTCCGGCCGGCCTTCGGGAAGAAGGGGGAGGGGACGCTCACCGCCGCGAACAGCACGCCGCTCACCGACGGCGCCGCGGCCGTGATCGTCGCGAGCGAGGCCGCCGCCGCGCGCCTCGGCCTCACCCCGCTCGCCGCCGTGCGCTCGTGGGCTTACGTCGGCGTCGACCCGGCGGATCAGCTCCTCATCGGGCCCGCCCTCGCGATGCCGAAGGCCCTCGCGCGCGCCGGGCTGGAGCTTGGCGACATCGACCGTGTCGACCTCCACGAGGCCTTCGCGGCCGTCGTCCTCTGCGTCCAGAAGGCCCTCGCCAGCGACGCCTTCGCGCGCGAGCGCCTCGGCCGCGACCGCGCCGTGGGCGTCATCGACGAGGCCCGGCTCAACGTCCACGGTGGGAGCGTGGCCCTCGGCCACCCCTTCGGCGCCACGGGCGCGCGCATGGTCCTCACCATGGCCCGCGAGCTCCACCTCACCGGCGCGAAGACGGCGTTGCTCGGTATCTGTGCCGCGGGCGGGCTCGGCGCGGCGGCCGTGCTGGAGCGGGTCTGACGCGGGAACGCTTCCACCGGCTGCTTGATCTTGACAATGATTCTCATTATCGGGGGCGCCCGACTGGAGCCTCCCGATGAAGATCGCCCTCGCCCTCGCGCTCCTCCTCCCCGCCTGCACCGGCGCGGACAAGGACGCGGTTGACACCGGCTCGGCCGACACCGACACGGACACCGACGCGGACACCGACACGGACACCGACTCCGACACAGACACGGACACGGACACCGACACGGACCCCGACACGGACGAGCCCACCGGTCCAGACTTTTCGGCGTATGACCTTTACCGGGGCGGTCGCTACTTCGACAAGTGGTACGCCGATACGGCGTTCACGGGCACCTTCACTCCGGACTCCGCCGCGACGGCGGGCGTGGCGGACGGCGTCGGTGGCCCCTCGGGGGACGGCACGCTCCTCGACGCGGACGGCGCGGTCGTCCTGAACGACGCGGGCCACGACTACCGGCTCAAGAACTTCTTCGGGTGGGATCTCCGCGGCACCGCCGGGCTCTACGGGGCGGACTACGCCAACAAGGCCACGGCGCTCCCGGTCGACCTCCTGAGCGACACCCGCAGCCTCGCGGACACCGCCGCGTGGTTCACCGCCGGTGGCGACGGCCTCCCGGCCTTCGGCAGCGTGCTCTCCGCCGCGGAGATCGACGACATGGCGGCCTTTGCCCTCGCGATGCGCGCCGGCCAGCTCGCCCGCGCTTCGGACGTGTACGACCTCGACGCCGCCGCGCCCGAGTCCTACACGCTCCACGCTGGCGGCAACGCCGAGAGCGGCAAGGCGGCCTACGCCGCGACCTGCGCGGTCTGCCACGGCGCGGACGGAACGACCGTGCCTGTGGACGGCGGTGAGTACTCGCTCGGCAGCTTCGGCCGCCAGAAGGCCTACGAGGGCTGGCTCAAGGTGCTCGTCGGCCACCCCGGCAGCCTCATGGAGGAGCAGGTCCCCGCGGGCACCGGCCCCGAACAGGGACAGTGGATCCTGGATATCTTTGCGGGCCTCTGCGATCGTGCCGCCTTCCCCGCGCCGGCCGACGGCGTGGATGTCGCGGACGGGGACGCGCGCTGCGGCGCGTACCTGCTGTGATCGGGGCCAGATGCGCGGGTCGGCGCCGTCCCCGCACCTTGCTACACCCCCGCCGATGATCGCTGCCGCGCCCGTCACCATCACGCTTCCCGCCGGCCCCGGCGCGCGGATCGTCGTCGTGGCGGACACCCACTCGCGCCCCCACCCGGCGATGGCCGAGCGCCTCACGGAGCTGCGCCCCACCGCGATCCTCCACGCGGGCGACATCGGCGATCTCGCGGTGCTCGACCAGCTCGCCGTCCACGCCCCGGTGTACGCGGTGCGCGGCAATATCGACGCGAACACGCCCGGCCTCCCCGACGAGCGCGTGATCGACATCCGCGGGCCCGACGGCGGCACGCTCCGCATCCTGCTCGTCCACATCGCCGTCTACGGCCCGAAGCTCCGCGCCGAGGTCGCCCGGAGCGCGAAGGCGGCCGGCGCGGCGCTGGTGGTGTGCGGGCACTCGCATGTTCCGTTCATCGGCGTGGATCGCGGGTTCACCCTCTTCAATCCAGGCTCGATCGGCCCCCGCCGCTTCGCCCTCCCCATCGTGTTCGGCACCCTCGCGTTCACCCCCGAGGGCGTGCGCCTCGCGCATGTGTCGTGCGACACGGGCGCGCCGTGGGAGCCGCCGGACTGAGGCGTCGCTACCGGGGCACCGCCGCCGGATGCACCGCCGCGATCGCCAGGTTCCGCGGGGTCGCCGAACGCGCGCAGAAGGTGCCGACGCGCACCTCCCACCCGGCCTCGGCGAGGCGCAGCGCGCGGTCGATCACGAGCCACAGCTCGAAGGGGCGGCGGAGCTGGCCCCGCACGAGGCCCAGCGCCGCGACGAGGTGCTCGCGGGCGTGCCCGGCGGCCTCGGCGCGCGTCGGGTCCCATCGGGGCGGCAGCGTGAGGGCGTGCGCGGCGGCCATGCCCTCGACGAAGGCGCGGAAGCCCCCGAGGTGCCAGCCGCGCGGGGCGGGCGGGAGCGGCGTGTAGCGGTCGGCGCCGGTCGACTCGCGGAGGAGGAGGTCGAGGCCGAGGCGCCACGCGCGCTCCTGACGGCGGCGCAAGCGGACGGCGGGCGGCGCGACGACCTCCTCGAGGGTCGGCAGGCGCAGGGCGGCGGCGTCCCACACGAGGCCAGCGGCGCGGCCGGGGGTGGAGCGCGGGGCGAAGGGGAGCGGCACCGCGTGGAAGCAGCAGGGCGCGAGGAGCACGGCGCGGGCGTGCCCTTCGAGGGCGAAGGTCGTCGCGGCGTCGGTGAGGGCGCCGCACGCGTGGAGGGCCACGACGCCGGTGCGCAGCGGCGGGATGGCCGGCCAGCGCGTCGCGTCGAGGACGTCGATCGGGAGGAACGCGCAGCGGGCGTCGGTGCTCGCGGCGAGGTCGCGGCCGGTGTGGCACAGCTCGGGGTTGCGCTCGAGGCCGAGGGTGACGAGCCCGCTCGCGGCGGAGATCGTGCGCCCGAGGTGGCCCTTGCCGCAGCACCAGTCGACCAGCAGCTCGGTGCCCTCCGGGAGCGCGGCGGCGGCGACGGCGGCGAGCGACTGGACCTGCGCGCGCTTGCGGCCGGTCACGCGGTCGACGGGGTCGGGCAGCTCGGTGAGGTCGGCGGCGGGGAGGGGGCCGAGGACGGAGAGGCGGGCGACCTCGGCGAGGAGGCGCGGGAGGGGCTCCGGGGCGTCGCGGAGGCCGGCGGGATCGGCGTGGAGGGCCTCGATCCGCGCGCGCGGCAGGGCGCGCAGCCACGCTGAGAGGGCGCGGTGATCCGCCTCCCAGGGCAGCGGCAGCACCTCGAAGGGGCGCCCCTGCCAGAGCGGCTCCGCGCGCAGCAGCAGCCCCGTCAGCGCGGCGAGGCGGGCCTCGAGGCCCTCGCGCCCGACGAGCGGCGCGATCGGGGGGCGGAGGTGGGCGAGCTCACCCATGCGTCGTGGACATCTCGTCGCAAGGTAGCGTGATGGGCCCCGTCGGGGATGATTAGCCATGTAGGTCACCCCGCGTCCACGACGGCGTCGGCGCGGACGTACACGAGGTTCTACATGGTCTTCGGAAGCCACTTCGACGGCTGCCCGCGTCGCGGTGCCCCCGGAGGGGGGCGGCGTGGATAGGGTCGCCGTCCGCTACCGCCCCGTCCCCGAGCCCTCCCCCGCCCCCCGCCGGGAGGAGGCCCTCCGCGCCGTCCAGGCCCGGGTGCTCGAGCTCGTCGCGACCGGCGCGCCGCTGGAGGGGACCCTCGAGAGCCTCGTGCGCCTCATCGAGACCCACTCGCCCGGGATGCTCGGCTCGGTGCTGCTCCTCGACGAGGCGGGGCGCCACCTGCTCCACGGAGCGGCGCCCAGCCTCCCCGCGGCGTACAACGCGGCGATCGCGGGGGCCGAGATCGGGCCGAGCGTCGGCTCGTGCGGGACGGCGGCCTACCGCGACCAGGCGGTCATCGTGAGCGACATCGAGGTCGATCCGCTGTGGGCCTCCTTCCGGGACCTCGCCGCGAGCGCGGGGGTGCGCGCCTGCTGGTCGACCCCCATCCACGGGTACTCGGGGCAGGTCCTCGGCACCTTCGCGATGTACTACCGCGAGCCGCGCCTCCCCGACCCGGAGGACCTCCGCATCATCGAGCTGGCCACCCACCTCGCGGGCATCGCCATCGAACGGCGCCGCGCCGACGTGCAGCGCAGGCGCGATCAGGACGCGCTCCGCGAGAGCGAGCGCAGCTACCGCGCCCTCTACACCCAGGCGCCCGTGATGATGCACTCGGTCGACCGTGGCGGGCACATCCTGAGCGTCAGCGACGAGTGGCTCGGCGCGTTCGGCTACGCGCGCGGGGAGGTCCTCGGCCGGAGCTGGCTCGAGCTGCTCACGCCCGCCTCCCGGGAGCGCGCAGCATCGGTCGCGACGGCCCCGTGCGCCGGCCGCTGGAAGGACCTCCCCTTCGAGTTCGTCGACAAGGGAGGCGCGGTGATGGACGTGCTCCTCTCCGCCATCGCCGAGCGCGACGCGGAGGGCGAGATCGTGCGCATCCTCGCTGTCCTCGTGGACGTGAGCGAGCGCAAGCGCGCTGAGGACGAGCTCGCGCGCTACCGCGAGCACCTCGAGGAGCTCGTCGGCGCGCGCACCCGCACCCTCGAGTCGCTCAACAAGGAGCTCGAGGCCTTCGCGTCGAGCGTCTCCCACGACCTCCGGGCGCCCCTGCGCAGCATCGACGGCTTCAGCAAGATCCTCCTCGAAGACTACGGCCCCGTCCTGGACGAGAAGGGCCGCGAGCACCTCGGCCGCATCCGCGCCGCGAGCCGCCGCATGGCCCAGCTCATCGACGATCTCCTCGACCTCGCGCGGGTCAGCCGCGGCGAGCTCCGTTCGACCGACGTGGACCTGAGCGCCGTCGCGCACGCCGTCGTCGACGCCCTCCGCGTGGGCGCGCCCGAGCGCGCGGTGGGCGTCACCATCGAGGAGGGGCTCGTCGCACACGGCGACCCCGTCCTCCTGCGCGTCGTGCTCGAGAACCTCATCGGGAACGCCTGGAAGTTCACGGGGAAACACCCGCGCGCCCACATCGCGTTCGGCCGCGGCGAGACCCCCCACAGCTACGTCGTCCGCGACGACGGCGCCGGCTTCGACATGGCCTACTCCGACAAGCTCTTCGGCGCCTTCCAGCGGCTCCACGGCCACGAGGAGTTCGAGGGGACCGGCATCGGACTCGCGACGGTCCAGCGCATCGTCCAGCGGCACGGCGGCCGCGTGTGGGCAGAGGGCGCGGTCGAGCGAGGTGCGGCCTTCTGGTTCACGCTCGACGGCCCCGACGCCGGTCAGGCCCGGGAGCGGTCCAGCATCCGGTAGATCGTGCTCCGCGCCACCCCGAGCTTCCGGGCCGCAGCGGCCACGTTCCCGCGCGCGGGGTGCCCGACGACGGGCCCGATCGCGCCGCCGACTTCGGCGAGGAGCGCCTGATCGCGCGCCTGGACGACGAGGCCCGCGGCGAGCTCACCGCCATCCGGTCGGCGCTCCGGCGCCTTGAGATCGGCACGTTCGGCGTCTGCACGCGCTGTGGTGGCCCGATCGCGTTGGGGCGCCTGCGCGCCCTCCCGTGGGCGCCGACGTGCGTAGACTGCGCAGGATGAACAATATCTTTCTTTCCATGGAGCGCTGATGCGACGTCCCGCCCCCCGCGACCGCATCGGGAGCCCGCCGCCCGCCGCCGCGGGGCTCGCCGAGGCGGAGGTCGCCGCCCGCCGCGCCCGCTGGGGCGCCAACGCGCTCGTCGAGACCGCAGGCTCGGGCCTCGCCGAGGTCGCCGCCGACACCGCGCGGGACCCGATGTTGTGGTTCCTGCTCGCGACCGGCGTGTTGTACGCGGCGCTCGGCCAGCGTACGGAGGCGGCGGTGCTCTTCGTCTCCATCGCCCCGCTCGCGGCGATGGACGCCGTGCTCCACCTCCGCACCCGCGCCTCCACCCGCAGCCTCGGGCGCCTGCTCGCCTCGACGGCGCGCGTGCGGCGCGGGGGCGCCGTGGTAACGGTGCCCGCGGCCGAGCTCGTGCCCGGCGACGCCGTGCTCCTCGGGCCCGGCGAGCCCGTACCGGTCGACGGCGTGATGGTGGAGGTGGACGGCCTGCAGGTCGACGAGTCCGCGCTCACCGGAGAGGCGTGGCCCGTGAGGAAGCAGGCGCTGACGGCGTTCCCGGTGGGGGAGGCGCCGCTGGTGGAGGAGGTCGCGTGGGTCCTGGCGGGCACGCGCAGCCTGACCGGGAGCGGCACGATCCGGGCCGTCTACACCGGCGGCGACACGCTCTACAGCGAGATCGTGCGGGCGGCGGCGGCGCCCGGGGTGCGTACGCCGCTCCAGCTCGCGATCGCCCAGCTCGTGCGCGTGCTGCTCATCGTCGCGGCCGTGCTCTGCGTCACCGTCGCCGGGACGCGCCTCGCGCAGGGCCACGGCTGGGTGGACGCCCTCGTCGGCGCCGCGACCCTCGCGATCGCCGCGTTGCCCGAGGAGTTCCCGGTCGTCTTCACCGTCTTCCTCGGGGTGGGCGTGGTGCGTCTCGCCCGCCGCCGCGCGCTCGTGCGCCGCGCCGTCACCGTCGAGAACATCGGCCGCGCCACGGTCATCTGCTCCGACAAGACCGGCACCGTCACCGAGGGGCGGCTCTCCCTCGCGCACGTGCTCCCGGAGCCGGGCGTGACCGCCGCCGACCTCCTCCGCGCCGCCGCCGCCGCCTCGCGCGCCGAGTCCGGCGACCCCGTGGACGACGCCATCCTCGCCGCCGCCGCCGCCGCCGGGGTGGCCCGCCCGGCGCCGCTCCACTCCGTGCCCTTCACCGAGGATCGCCGCCGCGAGACGGCGTTCCTGCTCGGCGAGGTCGTCGCGAAGGGCGCGCCCGAGACCGTCGCCGGGTTGTGCCGCCGCGAGGCCCCCGCCGAGGTGGCCGTCCTCTCCGACGAGGCCCACAAGGTGCTCGCCGTGGCGCGTCGTCGCGGCCCGGTCACCCCCGGAGCCGCCCCCGGAGCCGCCCCCGGAGACCCGCCCAAGGAGCCCACCGACGGCTGGGAGCTCCTCGGCCTCCTCGCCTTCGAGGATCGCGTCCGGGAGGGCGTCGCCGACGCGGTCGCCCGCTGCCGCGCCGCCGGCATCCGGGTCATCCTCGTGACCGGTGACCACGCGCGCACCGCCGCCGCCGTCGCCCGCGAGATCGGGCTCTCGCCGGAGCCCCGCGTGGTGGGGGGGGAGGCCCTCGCGGACTGGCTCGTGAACGGAGACCCGCTGGGCGTCGACGTCGTCGCGCGCGCGCTCCCCGCGCAGAAGCTCGCCCTCGTGCGCGCCCTCCAGCGCCGCGGCGAGGTGGTCGCGGTGACCGGTGACGGCGTGAACGACGTGCCCGCGCTCCAGGCCGCCGACATCGGCGTGGCGATGGGCGAGCGCGGCACGAAGGCGGCGCGCGAGGCCGCGCACATCGTGCTCCTCAACGACGCGTTCTCCACGATCGTGGACGCCGTGGAGGAGGGCGCCCGCCTCTACGGCAACCTCCGCGCGAGCTTCACCTACCTGCTCGCGCTCCACCTCCCGGTGTTCCTCACCGCCGCGATCGTGCCGCTCGCGGGGCTGCCCCTCCTCTACGAGCCCGTGCACATCGTGTGGATCGAGTCGTTGATCCACCCGACGGCCCTCCTGGCGTTCTCCGCCGCGAGCGCCGGCCGCGCCGCGCGCGGGCACGCCTCGCAGCTGTTCTCGCGCCCCGAGCTCGTGCGCATCGTCGCCTCCGGCCTCCTGCTCGCCGTGATCGCGGGGGCGCTGTTCGCGCGCGCCCTCGGGCCGGACGGCGGGGTGGAGCACGCGCGCGCCCTGGCCCTCGCGGTCATCACCCTCGGGAGCGCCGCCTTCGCCCTCGCGCTTGGGGCCGGACGCACCGGCGTGGGGCGCCTCATCGTCGCCGCCTCCGTCGCGAGCACGGCGCTGTTCACCGGCGTGCCGGCGGTCGCCGCGATCCTCCACCTCCACCCGCTCGACCCCGACGACGCCGCGCTGGCCCTGGTCGGGGCCTTCGTCGCCGCCGCGCCGTTGTGGGTGCGCGCGCCGGGCGGGGCCGCCCCCGCCCTCAGGGCCCCTGCGACGCCCGATCTGCTTCCGCCAACGCCGTCACCCGCTCGAACACCGCGCGGCTGATGCCCGCGGCGTCGCTGCCGAGCGCCCGCGCCTCGCGCACGGTGAGGGGGGCGCCGAAGCGGATGCGCACGGGCTCGGCGTCGCCGATGCCGAAGTTGGAGAGCACCTGGCCGACGAAGGCGTTCTTCAGCCCGATGACGAACAGCGGGACGATCACGACGTCCTCGGGCACGGTCTGCACGATCTCGCCGAGGCCGGCGCGCGCCGTGAGGAAGGTGTAGGGGTCGGGGTGCTTGCCGCGCGTACCCTCGGGGTGGATGCCGACGACGGCACCGGGCGTCGTGAGCACCGCGGCGATCTGGTCGAGGCCCACCGGGTTGAGCGCGGCGCGGCGGTCGTCCCGGAAGACGGGCGGCCACATCGCTCCGCCGGAGATCGCGAGGTTCACGAGCACGCCGAGCGTGGAGTCGTAGAAGAAGTTCGACCGCACGGGGAAGTAGAGCCGCTCGAGGAAGCCGGTGCTCTCGTACATGAACGCGCTCACGACGTACATGTCGAAGAAGCTGCGGTGGTTGGCGACCAGGATCACGCCGCGCGGGGGCCGGAGGCTGCGCAGGGGATCGAGGCCGGTGATCGTCACGAGGTTGCGGGTGCAGGCGCGCACCCACCGCGCCGAGAGGTGCCGCACGATCCACTGGACCGGCGCCTTGAACGCGCCGCCGCCGTTGAGCCCGTCCAGGAGGGGGACCGCCAGCCGCTCCACGCCGCGGAGGTGGTCGCGGGGCATGCGGGGGAGGTCGGGCACGCCCGCATCTACCGCGGCGGCGCCCGTGCCGCCCCGGCCGTGCAGGAAAGTCACCTCCGGGTAGGTGCGCCAATCGGCGCGTCGGTTAGCTCGCGGCCATGCATACCCTCGTCTTCTCGCTGATCGTCGCGGGCGCGCCCGCCT
>CAJBVW010000439.1 GCA_903959175.1 uncultured Pseudomonadota bacterium | reverse complement strand
CGCGGGGCGAGGTGCGCGCGGGTGCGGGTCCGCAGCGCCGCGTCGAGCGCGGGCGCGAGCTCGGCGCGGAGGGGCGCGGTGCGGACGGCGAACGCGGCGCGGGCGGGGGTGCGGAGGGCCCCTACGATCCGCCTGGGAAGGGGCTCGTGGGGTGTGTGCACCCCGTCCCCGTGCTGCGCTCCGTTGGCCATCGTCGCAGTTTACCGCAGGTCGCAGCGTTGACGCGACGCCGACGCTGCCATAGACTCGCGGGACTTTCGCGTGGGTGGGGTTCCCGGGCTGATGGTTCGCCGTCCGCTACGTCGTCACTCCGGGGTAGGCCTTCGTGCCTTCCCAGCTTACGCGAGCTCTTTGATGTACTTATATGGATCCTTCCGATAGCGACATTCGCTGGATGCAGCGCGCGCTCTCCATCGCCCAACAGGCGGGGGAGGCGGGCGAGGTGCCGGTCGGCGCAGTGATCGTTTGCAGGGATGAAGCTGGTCTCGAGCGTGAGCTCGCGATGGGCGACAACACCCGCGAACGTCTGTCCGACCCGTGTGGACACGCCGAGGTCAACGCTCTCCGAGCGGCGGCCGCGGCGCGGGGCCACTGGCGGCTCGATGGCTGCACGCTCTATGTGACGCTCGAGCCCTGCGCGATGTGCGCCGGGGCGATGGTGCTGGCCCGCGTTGACCGCGTGGTCTTCGCGGCGGCCGACCCCAAGGGCGGCTTCTGCGGCACCCTCGGCGATCTCTCGGCCTGGCCCGGCCTCAATCACCGCTTCGCGGTGACGAGCGGGGTGTGCCGGGACGAAGCCTCGGCCCAGCTGAAGAGCTTCTTCGCGAACTTGCGGAGAGCGCGTCGTGCATCGCCTCCGTGAGAGGCCGTCGTGACTGACGAGGAAGGGATCCCAGTTTTTGCGGAAAGGTGGCCGAGTGGTCGAAGGCGATAGACTCGAAATCTATTGTAGGGCAACTTACCGTGGGTTCGAATCCCACCCTTTCCGCCATCCTTTAGGAGAGGTGACCGAGTGGTCGAAGGTGCACGACTGGAAATCGTGTGTATCGCAAGGTACCGCGGGTTCGAACCCCGCCCTCTCCGCCATTTCCACTGCGCACGTGCGCGGCGGTGATGGTCGGGTCCTCATGATTGGACGCCGTGAACCCCGCCAGGACCGAAAGGTAGCAACGGTGTCGGTGCTTCGAGGCATGGGGGTGCCCGGCCATCTCCTCCGCGCATGTGCGCAGTCCTTCCCCCCGGTGCGCCGGGCGCCCTGTCGGCGCCTCGCTCCGGTGCGGCCCACGGCCCCCTCGCTGGCCGGCGGCCGCGGCGCCTGCCGCCCCCCCGATACGCTCTCCTGATCCGAGGAGGATCGCCCGTGGACGAGAAGCCCGCGTACGTCGCGATCGCCCGCAAGTGGCGTCCCCTCACGCTCGAGGAGATGGCCGGGCAGACGCACGTGACGCGCACGCTCAAGAACGCGCTCGCGTCCGGCCGGATCCACCACGCGTTCCTGTTCACGGGCGCGCGCGGCGTCGGCAAGACCACCGCGGCCCGCGCCCTCGCCCGCGCCCTCCAGTGCGCCGAGGGCCCCACGGCCACGCCCTGCGGCGTGTGCGGCCTCTGCGTCGCCATCCTCGCGGGCACCTGCCCCGACGTGATCGAGATCGACGGCGCCAGCAACAACTCGGTCGACGACATCCGCGACCTGCGGGACGGCGTGCGCTACCTCCCGGCCGTCGCGCGCTTCCGCGTGTACGTCATCGACGAGGTCCACATGCTCTCCAAGGGCGCGTTCAACGCGCTCCTGAAGACGCTCGAGGAGCCCCCGCCGCACGTCAAGTTCATCTTCGCCACGACCGAGGTGAACAAGATCCCCGAGACCATCCTCTCTCGCGTGCAGCGCTTCGACTTCAAGCGCATCTCCGCGAGCGTGGTGGTCAACCGCCTCCGCCACATCTGCGACGCCGAGGGCATCGCGATCTCCGACGCCGCGCTCCGCATGGTGGCGCGCGCCGGCGAGGGCTCGATGCGCGACGCGCAGAGCCTCCTCGACCAGGTCATCAGCTTCGGCGGCCAGAACCCGGACGACGGCCAGGTGGCCGACATCCTCGGCATGGTCAGCCGCGCGGTCCTCTACGAGATGCTGACCGGCCTCGTGAAGGGCGAGCCCGACCGCTGCCTCGACGCCATCGCCGAGGTCCACGAGAACGGGTACGAGATCGCCCAGTTCACGGGTGAGCTCCTCGAATTGGTGCGCAACGCCGCGCTCGTGGCGCTCTCGCCCGGCGCGCGCAAGCACCTCGACGTGCCCGAAGAAGAGAAGGAGCGCCTCGCCGCCCTGGTGGACGGCATGTCCGCCGAGCACCTCTCCCGCACCTTCCAGACCCTCCTCGAGGTCCACGACCAGGTCGCCCGCGCCACGCGCCCGCGCCTCGTCCTCGAGATGGCGGTCGCCCGCCTCGTGAGCCTCCGCCCGGCGCAGAACCTCGCCCCCCTGGTCGACCGCCTCGTCGAGCTCGAGCGTCGCATGCGCGGCAGCGGTGTCACCGTGCCGCCCCCGCGCACCGGATCGCGCGGCCGCGAGCCCGGCGACGACCCGGAGGGCGAGAGGTAGATCCCACGGGGTCTTCGGCGGTGGGTTCTTGGGGCAGGGGCTCTGCCCCCGCAACGCCCCCGCCAGGAGGGGCGCAGCCCCCGCCGGCCCCGCCGACGGCCCCGCCGACGTCCCCGCCCGCCCCGACCATCGGCTGGGTCGTCGCCACGCCCCCGCCCGCCGCGCCGGTCGCCCCTCCACGCGCGCCGGTCGCGCCCCCGGTCGCCCCCGCCGCCCCCGTGAGCCCGGCCCCGTCGGGCCTCCCGCTCCCGACGCGCCTCGGCGGCTCCCTCGGCGTCACGGCCCCGGCCGCCGCGCCCGCCCCCTACACGATCCGCCCCGCGTCGGCCCCGGTGTACGTGCCGCCGCCGCTCCCGGTCGAGCTCCCGCCCGAGCCGGAGGACGCCTGGAAGCTCGCCCTCGGCGTGCTCACCCCGCACCAGCGCGAGGTCGTGCTCGAGAACGCCGCGTTCGTGAGCTTCGACGCCGGTACCCTCGCGCTCGTGGTGCGCGTGGAGCAGTGGCGCCCCGTGGTGCGGGAGTCCCTCCAGGAGGTCGACTTCGTCAGCGTGCTCCCCGGCTTCCGGCGCTTCGAGCTCCGTCGCGGCGACGAGGGCCAGACCGGCCGCGAGGCCCGTAACGAGGCCGACGAGCGCCGCAACGCCGCCGCGCGCGAGGCCGTGGTCGCCTCCGCGATGGTCGCGCGCCTCGTCGCGCTCCTCGGCGGGCGCGTCGAGTTCGTGGAGGCGTCGCGGCTCGACGAGGGGGATAGATCGTCCGTCAGCGAGGAATCCGATGAGTGATCCGTTTGGTGGCTTGGGCGGGATGGGCGGCCTGTTGGGCGGCTTCCAGAAGCAGATGCAGCAGCTCCAGGCCGAGGCCGAGCGCGAGGAGGTCGAGGCCACCGCCGGCAGCCTCGTCACCGTGCGCATGAACGGCGCGCAGGAGGTCCTCTCCGTGCGCATCGACCCGAAGGCGATGGACGACCGCGAGCTCGTCGAGGACCTCCTCCGCGCCGCCACGAACGAGGCCGTGCGCCGCAGCAAGCAGGTCGTCGCCGCCAAGCTCGGGCAGCTCGCCGCCGCGATGGGCCTGCCCCCCGGCCTGCTCGGTTAGCCACCCGGCGGGCCCTCGGGCGCGTCCCGCGGTACGTCCTCACACCGGCGGCCGCCGCCCTCGGGAGCGTTCATGAGCGTCGATCCGTTCCGCCGCGCGGTCATCCACCTCGCGCGCTTCCCGGGCGTGGGGGAGAAGACCGCCACGCGCTTCGCCTACTGGCTCCTGCGTCAGCCGCCGGAGGTCGCCGAGGGCCTCGCCGAGGCCGTCGTGAACCTGCGGCGCACGGTCCAGGAGTGCGCGCGCTGCCGCGACCTCTCCAGCGACACGCTCTGCCGCCGCTGCGCCGACCCGCGTCGTGACGTGACGACCATCTGCGTCGTCGAGCGCCCCCAGGACATCAACGGCCTCGACGGCTCCGGCACCTACAAGGGCACCTTCCACGTGCTCCACGGCGCGCTCTCCCCGCTCGACGGCGTGGGCCCCGCCGAGCTGCGCCTCCGCGAGCTCCTCGCGCGCATCGGCGGCACGGACGGCGGCACGGACGGCGGCCTCCCGGTGGCCGAGGTCATCCTCGCGACCGACCCCGACGTCGAGGGCGACGCCACCGCGCTCTACGTCGCCAAGCTGCTCAAGCCGCTCGGAGTGCGCGTGACGCGCCTCGCCCACGGCGTGAGCGTCGGCACCGAGATCGAGTACGCCGACCGCGTCTCGCTCGCGCGCGCGCTCGAGGGTCGCCGGGAGATGTAGGGGGCGGCGAACCGCACGTCTCGCCCCGCCCGCTCAGCCCCCGCCGACCGCCCGGATGACCTCGACGTGGTCATCCGCAACGAGGACGTGCCCGCCGTGCTCGGCGCGGGGAATCACCGCCCCGTTGACCGCCACCGCCACGCCCTCGGGCGGCGCGCCGAGCAGCGCCACGAGCGCGCGGATGGTCGTGCCGGCCGGCACCTCGCGGGCCTCGCCGTTGACGCGGAGGGTCATCGCATCCCCGGCGGGGCGCCGGCGCGCGGCACGTCGTCGAACAGCTTGGGGTTGTTGGCGATGCGCATCGCCTCGTCGCGCGTGATCTTCCGCTTGAGCGCGAGGTCCTTCGCCGAGCTCTCCATGAGCACCTGCCCCTCGGCGCGTCCGGACTGCATCATGCTCGGGATCTGGTAGAGCTTGTTGTCGCGGATCAGGTTCCGGATCGCCGGGTTGCAGATCATGATCTCCTGCACCGCGATGCGTCCGGGCTCGTTGGCCTTGCGCACCAACAGCTGGCTCACCACCGCCATGAGCGACGTGGAGAGCATGGTGCGCACTTGCGACTGCTGCTCGTGCGGGAAGGCGTCGATGATGCGGTCGACCGTCTCCGGCGCGGAGTTGGTGTGGAGCGTGCCGAAGACGAGGTGACCCGTCTCGGCGGCGCTGATGGCGAGCGAGATGGTCTCGAGGTCGCGGAGCTCGCCGACGAGGATGACGTCGGGGTCCTCGCGGAGCGCGCTGCGGAGGGCGGCGCCGAAGCTCTTCGTGTCCGTGCCGAGCTCGCGCTGGTTGATGATGCACTTGTCGGGCGTGTGGACGAACTCGACGGGGTCCTCGACGGTGAGGATGTGCTCGCGGCGGTTGTGGTTGATGTGGTCGACGATGGCGGCGAGGGTGGTGGACTTCCCGGAGCCGGTCGGGCCGGTGAGCAGCACGAGGCCGCGCTTGAAGCCGGCGATGCGCTCGAAGATGGGGGGGAGGCCGAGCTCGGCGAGCGAGAGCACGCGCGTCGGGATCTGGCGCATGACGAAGCCGATGCCGCGGGTCTGGGTGTAGACGTTCACGCGGAAGCGGGCGTAGGACTTGAACGAGAGGGCGAAGTCCGTCTCGAGCTGGGTCTCGAAGGCGGTGCGGTGCTTCTCCTGCATCATCGAGTAGGCGAGGCGCTTGGCGTCGTCGTTGGTGAGCGGCGGGAGGTCGAGGCGGTGGATCTCGCCGTCGATGCGGATGGCCGGGACCTCCCCCGCCGAGATGTGGATGTCCGAGGCCTTCTGCTCCATCGCGATGCGGAGCAGGTCGTGGATGCGAACCGTCATGTCCCTCCGCACACTGGCCGCACGAGGATATCGCACCTGCGGCCGGGGCCGGCTAACAGGGGCCGTCTATCGGGTGGGCATGGGCGGCATCGCCGGGATCTTCACCGTCGGGGAGCCGCTCGAAGCGGCCGAGCGTCGCGCGCTCGCGAGTGGCGCGGAGTTCGAGGAAGAACGTGCGTTCTTCTGCGCCTGCTCGCGCTCCACCCTCGCGCAGAACGACCGCTACGTCGTCGCCGTGGCCGGCCACTTCGACCGCGCGCCGGTCACCGGGCTCTCCGCCGCGGAGACCCTCCTCGACTACTGGACGCGCTCCGGGCTCGGCGCCCTCGCCCACTTCGAGGGCGCGTGGACGGCCGCCGTGTTCGACCGCGGCGCGCGCAAGCTGCACCTGCTGCGGGACCCCTTCGGCATCCGCCGGCTCTACTTCGCCGAGAGCGCCGGCCGCATCGCCTTTGCCACGAGCCCCAAGCCGCTGCTCGACCTCCCCTGGGTCAGCCGCGAGATCGCCCGGGAACAGTTGGCGGAGTACCTCTCCTTCCGCTACGTCCACGCCCCGCGCACCCTCCTCCGCGACGTGCGCGCGCTCCCGGCCGGCCACCACCTCACGTTCGACGGTCGCTCCCGGCTGGAACCCTGGTTCCACCTCCGCTACGCGCCGCCCTACTCGGCCCTCCCCGAGGACAAGCCCACGCTCGAGGAGATCGAGCGGCGCCTGAACCGCGCCGTCGCCGCGCGCGCGTCGGGCAAGGAGCGCGTCGGCGTCTTCCTCTCGGGCGGCCTCGACTCCTCCGCGATCACGCTCTTCGCCTCCCGCCTCGGCCCGGTGCACACCTTCACCGTGGGCGTGCAGGACGCCGAAGACGACGAGGTCCCCTACGCCGGCCGCGTCGCCCACCTGCTCCGCGCCAAACACGAGGTCGTCCGCGTCGACTTCGAGAAGTTCCGCGGCGCGTTCGACGCCGTGGTGGCCGCCTCCGACCAGCCCATCACCGACCCCGCCGCGATCCCCCAGTACCTCCTCGCCAAGGCCGCGGCCGAGCACGTGGACGTGATCCTCGCGGGGGACGGCGGCGACGAGGTCTTCGGCGGCCGCATGGTGGGCGTGCTCGCCTCGCAGATGCGGCTCTCCGCCTGGCTCGGGCGCCTGCCGGGCCCCGCGCGCCACGCCGCGAGCCGCTTCTTCCGCGACCAACGCCCCGAGATCGAGGAGCCCAACGTGCCCTTCGGCCTCTCCCGCAAGATCGGCGGCGTGCACGTGTTCGACGCCGAGATGCGCGGCCAGCTCATGCGCGACCCGGGGTGGGTGCGCGAGGGCGTGCGGCGCATGTGCCTCGAGCCGCTCTACCGCGAGGTCGTGAGCGACCCCGTCAACGAGATCCTCCACGCCTACCTCCGCGGCCGCATGCCGGAGGACGCCCTCGCGCGCACCGGCACCTGCGCCGCGCTCGCGGGCATCACCATCCGCGAGCCGCTCCTCGACCGCGACCTCGTCACCTACTGCGCGTCGATCCCCGGCCCATGGAAGGTCCGCACCGGCGTGAGCGGCGCCACGACCAAGTGGCCGCTGCGCGAGATCCTGCGCCCCGCGCTGTCGTGGGGCCTTGTCAACCGGCCGAAGCGCGTGCTCCCGGGGCCGTGGGGGCGGTGGCTCAGCGGCCCCGCGCGCGGCTGGCTGGACGAGCGCGTGGCGACCCTGCGCGAGGATCCGCACCGGCTCTTCCTGCCCGCCGCGATCGACGGTCTCATCGGCGAGGTCGACCGCACCGGCACGGACGCGCGGCTGTGGACGCTGCTGTTTCTCGACGGCTGGATGCGCGAGGTCGGGGCGACGTAGGCGATCCCGTGGGGGACGGCGTGGGGCGACCGACGCGGGCCGCGCCCTCGGGCGGGGGCGCGGGGGCCCCCGACTCGCGGTACACTCCCGCCATGCGCCACCTCTCCCTCGCCGTCCTCCTCCTCGCCGTCGGGTGCTACCCCAACTCGTACAAGAAGGGCGACGACGAGCCGCTGTTCGACGCGGGCGATGACACCGACGCCCCCTTCGACGACACGGACCCCGACACCGCCGCTGACACCGCTACGGACACCGACGCCGACACCGACACCGACACCGACCCGGGCCCGTGCCGCGTGCGGTCCAGCCCGAGCACGGTCAACTTCGGCGTGGCGGAGGTGGGGCACTCGGTGAGCGCCTATGTGGTGCTGACGAACTCGGGCCTGTTGCCGTGCACGATCACGGGGGTCGAGCTCGAGGAGAGCAACGACCTCGCGCTGATCCAGTCCTTCCCGTCGGGCCTCGTGCTCGAGAACGGCGACGAGGCGCGCATGACCCTGACGTACGGGCCGCTCGAGCCCGGCATGCTCGTGGACACGCTCCATGTGTACTCGGACGACGCCACCCGGCCCGACCTCTCCATCGGCGTCACGGGGTCGTGCGAGGGATGATCGGCCGCCCTCCCCGGGAGCGCGCCGCGAAGGGCGCGCGCTCCGCCACGTCCGAGCGCGCGCCCAAAGCCGACCGCCCCCCGCGCCCCGAACGCGCCGCGCGCACGCCCCGCACCATTGACGCCGGCTGGATCGAGTGGGCCGCGTCCGAGCACCTCGCGCGCTACTCCAGCACCCGCGCCAACCTGAAGAAGCTCCTCCAGGGCCGCGTGCGGCGCGGCGTGGCGAAGGGCGCGCCGGTGGCCGAGGGCATCGCCGCCATCATCGACGCCGTGTTGGACAAGCACGTCGAGCTCGGCACGCTCAACGACACGGCGTGGGCGGAGACCAAGGCGCGGTCGCTCACGCGGCGCGGGGTGTCGTCCTCGATGGTGAAGCAGCGGCTGCGCCAGAAGGGCGTGACCGACGGCACCGCCGCGATGGAGACCGTCGCCGAGGAGATGCGCGGCCCCGCGAACGTCGACGGTGAGGAGGCGGATCCGGTCGCGACGGACCTCGTCGCCGCGTGCGCCTACGCGCGTCGCAAGCGCATCGGCCCCTTCGCGCGGGACACCGGCGAGGAGGAGGCGCCCGAGCCCACCGACCGCAAGGAGCTCCGCGCGGCGCGCGACGCGGCGCGGGCGGCCGAGAACAAGGTCCTCGCGTCGATGGCGCGGTCGGGCTTCTCGTTCGGGATCGCGAAGCAGGTGCTGGCGATGGACCGCGACGAGGCCGACGAGCTGTTGCTCAAGCTGCGGTGAGGCCGTCGGGGGAGCCCCCGCTACGGCACCACCTTCACCGTGAGCTGCTGCAGGTCGCTCTTCGCGCTCAGGCGCCCGAGCTCGTGGAGCGTCGGCCCGGCCACGTCCGCCACGACCCACGCGGTGCCGCCGACGGTGACGGTGCGGTCGCCGACGCCCGCGGGCAGGCCGAGGCCCACGATCGCGTGGGCGCGCATCGTGAGCACCGCGACCGGGAGCGTGGGCGCGGCGGCGTGGATCAGCGCGGCGTAGAGGGTGGCCTTCTCGTCGCAATTTCCGTGCTGCTCGCCAAGCACGACGAGGGGCGGGGAGAAGGTGACGCGGGCGAGCTCCTCGACGGGGAGGCTCTGCACGAAGGCGAGGGCGCGCGCGGCAAAGGCGCGGACGTCGGTGGTGGGGCCGAGGGCCTTGACCAGCGGGGCGAGGGCGGCGGCGCTCTCGCCGGCCATGCGGGCGTGGTCGTACTGGAGGATGCCGGGGCCGACGATCCCGAGGTGGTTCTCCACGAGCAACGCCGCGTGCAGGCGCGCGCGCTCGGCGCTCGTGGCGGCGTTCTCGCTCTCGGCGTCCGCGGTGGAGGTCGGCGGGGTCTTGAGCGTCACCGTCGTGCCGTTGACGACCACGACCGAGCCGGGGCGCGTCTCCGTCGCCCAAGCCTGGAGGCGCTCGCCGAGGACGGCCATGAGCGCCGGCTCCTCGAAGTGCAAGACGCCGGTGGGCGAGAGGGCGCCCGACGGGAACGCCGCGATCATCGACTGCTTCACGCCAGCGGCGTCGGGCCACGCGGCGATGAACGTGTCGGCGTCGGGCTTGCTGACGACCGTCGCGGTGGCGGGGGGCGGGGCGGCGGCGAACCCGGGGGGGGCCGCGAGGAGGACGAGCAGCGTGGCGAGCATCGTGCGTGAACATGCCACGGGAGCGCGTGGCCCGCTCGATCTCAGGGCGTCAACGCCTCGACGTCCACCGCTTCGAGCACGAGCACGTTGGTGATCTGCACGAAGTCGCTGTCCTCCCACGCCCACGCCCGCGCGCCGTCCGCCCCGTAGAGCACCGCGTGGGCGCCGCCCTGCGTCAGGTCGTGCCCGTGCCAGTCCGCGACGAGCACATGGTCGGCGTTCACGGCGTCAAAACCGCTGAAGAAGGCCTCCTCGGCGAGCACGGGGTCCGCGTCCTTGCCGCCCCACTGCCGCGCGATCGTGCCGTCCTCCGCGAGCGAGATCACGCGCACGTCCTCGCCGGTCGTCGCGAGCGTCGTGCCGTCCGCCTGCCGCTCCGCGAGGTAGCCCTTGCCCGGCAACGGCGCGGACCACACCTCGGCGCCGGTGGCGTCGACCTCGAAGACGTGCCAGCCGTCGCGCCCCCCGGTGAAGAGCAGGTTGCCGTCGTCCAGCACGCGCGCGAGGCGGAGGTCCGAGTAGCCCTCCAACACCAACGGCGTCCCGACGATGCCGCCGCCGGCGTCGAGCTCGGTGAAGGTGACGACGTCGCCGTCCTCGGTGGCGGCGGAGCCGAGGAGGACGTGGCCGTCCGGGAGGGGGCGCGCGGTCTGCACGTCCTCGAAGCCGGTGAGGGCGGCCTCCACGGAGCCGTCCACGAGCGAGAGCCACACGGGGCCCTCGCCGCTGCTCACGAGCACGGTGTCCTCGTCCACGAGCGCGAGGTCGCGCAGGCCGCCGAGGCCGAGGGGCGCGGTCCACGTCGCGACGTTGCGGGTGTCGACGCGGGTGACCTTCCCGAGCGCGTTGTCCACGGCGAGGAAGGTCAGGTGCGGGGTGTCATCGACCTGGGCGGCGGTGTCGGTGTAGGGCACGCCGTGTCGGGTGCCGCAGGCGGCGAGGGCGAGGAGGAGCATGGTCCCTTGGTCCTAACGCCGTGAGGGCGCGGGTCCGGGCGCGCCGGCTGCGCCGGCCGGGTGCTATCGGGCGGCGGCCGCCCGACGGAGCCCGGCCGGGGCGCCGGTCTCCGCCCTTCGGGTCACGCCCCCTCGCGGAGGGGTCAGACCCCATCATTTATCACCTACGGGGTAGCCAGCGGAGGCTGGGGTGCGCTCGCAGGGGAGCGAGTGACCGCGTGGCGGTCATCCTCGGGGTACCTGTTCGGCAGGTCCCCCCTCGGTGACCGCGCCGCCGTCCCCGCGGGGGACCGCTCGATCACCCCGCAGGCGCCCGGCTCACACCCGCGCCTCCACCTCCGCCGAGCGCGCCGGCCCCACCGCGGTCAGCGCCGCCGCGGCCGGGGCGACGAGGGTGCGGACGCCCTCGTCCACGCAGCGGCGGAGGCGCGCCGCCGAGACGAGGCCGTGGCCCTCCAGGACCGCGTCGGCGTCGAGGTCGTCGGGCACGGTGAGGCCCGCGGTGGCGAGCTCCGCGGCGACCGCGGCGCGCACGGGTTCGCCGCCGGCCGCGATGGCCCACTTGAGGGTGGCCCAGGCGAGCTCGGCGTGGCGGCCCTCCTCGCGCACGATCTGCTCGAGGACGTGCCGCACCGCGGGGTCGGTCGCGCGCGCGAGCATCTCCGCGGCGATGTACGCCGAGAGGGTCTCGCCGATGGCGCCCTCGCGCGCGGTGTGGACGGCCAGCTCGACGAGGGTGCGCGCGACCGGCGCCGCGCCGTTCATCTCGATGGCGCCGGGTCCCACGGGCGCGTCGGCGTAGGCGGTGGCGAGGGCGAAGCAGAGGCGCGCGTGGGCGGTCTCCTCCACGGCGGCGACGAGGGCGCGGTGGACGAGGTCCGGCGGGGCGCCGTGCGCGCAGAGGTCGAGGGCGAAGCGGGCGAAGCCGGCGACCGAGCTGTGCTCGGCCAGGCCGTTGTCGGTCCAGAATTGGGCGAGGCGGGCGCATTGGTTCGCCGAGAGGCCCGCGAGCGCCGGGACCGGGCCGCGCGCCCAGTCCGAGCGCTCGGCGGCAGGGGCCTGGACGGGCCGGCCCTCGAGCACGAAGGGGCGGCCGTAGCAGCCGCAGTTCTCTACCTCCTTGCACTCCACGGTGACCGGGTAGCAGCACGACTCGGCGGTCGCGTCGAGGGTGGCCTCGCCGTCTACCGACACGAGCGCGCACCAGTAGTCGGGGACGAGCTCGGCGTCGGCGCTCGCGGGGCACGCGCCGTCGGTCGCCACGATGCAGATCTCGCGGCTGCCGACGAAGGTGTCACCGCTGTCCGCGGTGGCGGGGGAGGTGAGCGGCACGATGGCCGCGATGCCGAGGAGGGTGAAGATGCGGGCGCGGAGGTGGACGTTCGACATGCGGGCTCCCGGGGGGTGCCAACCCACCATGCACGTGCCGTGCCACGACCGGCGCCGCCAACGTCGGCCTCGGGGTGCCGCGCTCCACGCTCTCCGCCCCGCCCGCCCTGCCGCCGCGGGGGCCGCGCGTCCGCGCGCGGTCCATCCGCCCCTGCCTCCCTCCTGGCCTCCCGCCTTCAGAGGTAGCGGGCGATCTTGGGGAGCGTGCTCAGGTGGGCGTAGATGTCGAGCACGGTGTCGCCGGACTCGCAGGGGAGCTCGATGCGCAGGGAGACCCACTTGCCGCCGGTCGACGGGGCCTGCGTGACGCGCCCGTGCAGGTCGGGCAGGCCGCAGAACCTGGCGATGTCCGCCATGACCTCGTCGGCGTCGGGGCCCTCGGCGCGCACGATGACGCGGAAGGTGTGGTCCGACGGGAAGGAGTGGTGGTCTTCGAGGAGCTTCTTGGCGGCTTCGCGGTCCATGCCGGGGGGCGTAACCGAGGGGCGGCGCCCGGGGGGCGATCCGGCGCGGCGTCGCGCGCGCGGCTACGGGGCGGCATGCGCTACGTCGGCAAGATCTACCGCCCGCCCTCCGAGGCGCACAGCTACATCCTCCAGGCCACGATCGGCTGCTCGTGGAACAACTGCACGTACTGCGACATGTACCGGGACAAGCCGGTGTTCCGCGTGCGGCCGCTCCAGGAGACCCTGGAGGACCTCCACCTCGCCGCCGCCCGCTTCGGCGCGAGCGTGGAGAAGGTGTTCGTGGCCGACGGCGACGCGCTGGTGCTCGACCTCGACCATTGGCTGCCCATCCTCGACGCCGCGCGGCGGCTGTTCCCCGCGCTCACGCAGGTGAGCTGCTACGCGACGGCGACCAACCTGCTACACAAGTCTCCCGCCGAGCTGCGCACCCTGCGGGAGCACGGCTTGACCCTGGTCTACATCGGCCCCGAGAGCGGCGACGAGGCGACGATGCGCCGCGTCGCCAAGGGCCCGCGCCCCGTGGACGCCGCCGGCGTGCCCGCCCCCCGCGACGCGGAGTACCTGTTCGACGCCCACGTGGCCGCCGCCGCCGCCGCCCGCGCCGCCGGGATGAAGCTCTCCGCCATCTTCCTGCTCGGGGCCGGTGGCGTGGAGCGCTCCGTGGAACACGCGCACGGGTGCGCTCGCCTCGCGACGGCGATGGACCCGGACTACCTCTCCGCGCTGACCCTCACGCTGGTGCCCGGCACGCCGCTCGCGCGCACGTCCGAGCGCCTCGGCTTCACGTTGCCGAGCGTGGACGGGCTGCTCCGCGAGCTGCGGACGCTCGTGGCGGAGGCGCGCCCGACGGACGCGCTGTTCCGCACCAACCACGCCAGCAATTACCTTCCGCTCGGGGGCCGGCTCCCGCGCGACGGGGCGCGGATCGTGGCGACGATCGACCGGGCGCTGGCGGGGGAGATCGCGCTGCGGCCGGAGGGGGCGCGGGGGTTGTGAGGGGTGGCCGCTCGTGGGGCGTGAGCGCGGGCGGCGTCCGGACGGGCCCGTCGCGCTGGCGTGCGATAGGCGCAGGAGTGCCCGATGCCCGCTCGCTCTTTGGAGACCGCTTGACCCGCACCGCTTCCCCGCTCTCCCTCCTCCTCGCGCTCACCCTCGCCGCATGCACCGGCGACACGCCGAAGGAGGCCGGCGTGGACGCCGACGCGGATGGCTACTTCGACCTCGCGAGCGGCGGCGACGACTGTGACGACGCGGACGCCGCCGTCCACCCCGACGCCCTGGAGGTCTGCGGCGGGGTCGACGAGGACTGCGACGGCGACGTGGACGACGCCGACGACAGCGTCGATCCCGCCGCGCTCTTCCGCTGGTACCCGGACGGCGACGGCGACGGCTACGGCGACCCCGGGGGCGCCACCTCGGCGTGCGAGCCCGACGAGGGGTTCATCGCCGAGGCCGGCGACTGCGACGACACCCGCGCCGAGATCAGCCCCGACGCCACCGAGGTGTGCGACGAGAGCGGCGTGGACGAGGACTGCGACGGCGCCGCGAACGACGGCGACCCGGGCGTCACCGGCACCACCGTGTGGTACGTCGATACCGACGGAGACGGCTTCGGCGACACGGCGTCTCCCCGGGAGGCGTGTGACCTCCCGGAGGGGTTCGCGGCCGTGGGCGAGGACTGCGACGACACCAATGCCACCGCCTTTCCGGGCGGGGCCGAGGTGTGTGACGCGCTGAACGCCGACGAGGACTGCAACGGCGCGGCCGATGACGCCGACGCGGGCGCGTCCGGCGCGGTGACCTGGTACGTCGACGCGGACGCCGACGGATGGGGCGGCGAGGCCGCGGGCGTGCGCTGCGACGCGCTGGCGGGCGAGACCGCCAACGCCGGTGACTGTAACGACGCCGCCGCCTCGGTGAACGGCGACGACGGCGACGGCGACGGCGCCAGCTCCTGCGACGGGGACTGCGCGGACGACGACGCCGCGGTGACCGTCGCGGACTGCGTCTACACCTCGATGGTCGGCACGTTCGACCTCGGCACCGTCTGCTCGTTCGACCTCGCAGGCACCGCGCTCGCCGCGCCCGTCGCCTGCCCCAGCTGCGAGTTTGCCTTCGACACGACGGGCACCCCCAGTTCCGGTATCTGCGACTCCACCTTCTACGCCGAGCTCGGCTGGGACGCCGACGGGGAGACGCTCTCCTTCGCGCTCTACGGCGCGTACGAGCTCGGCCCGTTCGCCGGTACGCTCACGACGGGGGCCGGCTACGACACGCTCGAGTGGGCCGGCTACGGGATGAGCCCCGACTACCTCTACGAAGGGACGATGCTCCTGTACCGCTGAGGCGGCGGGCCCTTAGGGTTCGCCGCGAAACAAACGGTAGCGCCGAGGGCGACCCGGTGCCGCGCGCGTGCCCGGCGTGACGGTGGCGCGGTTGCCGTCCGCCGCGAGCCAGCCGCCAGCGATCCGTGTCGGCGGGGTCCGGGAACGCGGGTGCTTTCGTGGTAGATAGCTCCTCGCATGTCCGTCAGCCTCACGCCCGGCGACATCGTCGACCGCTACACCGTCGAGTCGCTCCTCGGAGAGGGCGGGATGGCCGCTGTGTATGCGGTGCGGCACAACACGCTCGGCAGTTCGCATGCGTTGAAGCTCCTCAAGATCGAGAACGACTCGGTGCGGCAACGCCTCGTGGCCGAGGGCAAGGTGCAGGCCTCGCTGCGGCACCCGAACATCGTCGCGGTGACGGACGTCATCCTCGTCAAGGGCCAGCCCGCGCTGGTGATGGAGAAGATCGACGGGCCGGACCTGCACCAGTGGCTCCAGGAGAACCGCCCCTCCGTGGAGGACGCCGTGCGGCTGTTCCGCGGCATCCTCGCGGGCGTGTCGCGCGCGCACCGCGCGGGGCTGGTCCACCGCGATCTGAAGCCCTCCAACGTGCTGCTCGACAGCGCGGACGGCCTGATCATCCCCAAGGTGGCCGACTTCGGGCTCGCCAAGATCCTCGCTGACGAGGACGGCGGCCACTCGCAGACGCGCAGCGGCTCCGCCCTCGGCACCCCGCAGTTCATGGCGCCCGAGCAGATCCGCAACGCCAAGGACGTCGACCAGCGCGCCGACATCTTCGCCCTCGGCTGCATCCTCTACGTGCTCGTCTGCGGGCGCCTCCCCTTCGAGGACCCCGATCTCCTCGAGCTCTACAACAAGATCGCGAGCGGACGCTTCACCCCGCCCGAGTCGCTCGTGCCGGGCCTGCCCCCCCACATCGGGGACGCCCTCCGCGCCTGCCTCCAGGTGGACCGCGCCCAGCGCGCGCAGGACTGCGACGCCGTCCGCGCCCTCCTCTTCGACGACGAGCAGGTGCTCACCGGCGGCGTCCGCATCGCGCCGACGAGCGAGCTCCGGCCGGCCCGCCGCAGCGAGAAGCTCGTCCCCGCCAGCACCCGCTACGCGCCCGACAGCGTGGCCCTCCCCGCGCCGTTCGCTGCGTCCCGCACGGCGGTCCCCGCCGCGCCCGCGTCCATGGCGTCCTCCGCGCCGTCGCGCCTCTCCATCGGTGTACTCGTGTTCGCGGGCAGCGGGCTCGTGGTCGTCGCGGGCCTCTTCCTCCTCGTCGCGGCCTTCGCGCTCGGCGGCTTCGGGAGCTTCGGCGGCGCCCCCACCGCGCCCGTGGTCGCGCTCGCGCCGCCCCCCGTGGCCGCGCCCGTGGCCCCGGAGGCCGCCCCCGTCCCCACCCTCGCCGCGGAGGCCGCCCCCGTCCCCACCCTCGCCGCGGACGTCGCCCCCGTGAGGCCCGCCCCCTCGCCGGTCGCCGCGGGGGTAGGCTCCGCCGTGGCGGTGCGGCCCAAGGTGACCCCGAAGGACGCTCCGGAGCGTCCCGCCGCCGCGCCCGAGGCGGCCACCGGCGAGGTGCGCGTCTCCGGCACCGTCGAGTCGCTGACCCTCCACGCCAACGGCAAGACCTACTCCCCCGGCAACGTCCCCGAGGGCACCTACGAGGTGCGCTTCACCTTCGCCGGCCGCTCCGAGCAGCAGCTCTCCGGGGTGCGGGTGCGCGCGGGCGAGCAGACCGTCCTCGCGTGCGACGCCCGCTTCGCGAACTGTTCGGTGCGGTAGCGCGGCTCGCGGCGGCGCGGGGCTCGCGTTAGCGACGCTCCATGTGGCTCCTGATCGTCGGCTCGGTGTTCGCGGCGCCGGTGTGCCCCGCGAGCGCCGCGGAGTTCTCCTCCGCCCTGGAAGACGCCGAGAAGGCCTTCGCCCGGATGGACCCGCTCGCCCTCACCGCCTCGCTCTCCGACGCGGAGGCCGAGCTGGCGTGCACGGAGGGCCCCCTCCCGCCCGTCGCCGCGGCGCGCCTCCACCGGGTCAAGGCGCTCGCGCACTTCGTCGCGGGCAACGAGGTCGAGGCCCGCCGCGCGCTCTACGCCGCGCGTGTGCTCGACCCCGCCGGCGGCTACCCCGCGTCCGTCGTCGCCGCCGACCACCCCATCCACGCGCTCGAGCCGGCGCCCTCCGCCCAGCCCGCCCCCTTCGTGGCGGTACCGGCGCCCGCCTCCGGCACCGTCTCCTTCGACGGCCACCCCGGCCTCCAGCGGCCCGCGGACCGGCCCACCGTCTACCAGATCACCGGCCCGCGCGGGGCCACGCTCCAGGGCGCCTACGTCGTGAGCGACGCCGCGTTGCCGCCCTTCCCGACGGCCGTGCTCCCGACCGCCAGGCGCACCGTCGCGCGCACGCCGCACACGAGCGTCCCCCTCGCGATCGCCGGCGCCGTCGGCCTCCTCGGCGCGGGCGTCACCTACGGCCTCGCCGGCGCGTCGCACGCGCGCTTCGAGGACCCCTCCACCGACCTCGCCGCGGTCCCCGGTCTGTACCGGCGCACCAACACCCTCGTCTACACGTCGGTCGGCCTCACCGCGGTCGGTGTCGCCGGCGGCGCCACCGCCCTCCTCGTCGGGAAGTGGTAGATGA
Source organism: uncultured Pseudomonadota bacterium (assembly GCA_903959175.1). Taxonomy (GTDB): domain Bacteria; phylum Myxococcota_A; class UBA796; order UBA796; family SXON01; genus CAJBVW01. The sequence goes on along the minus strand of CAJBVW010000439.1, from coordinate 9,121 downwards.
CCCTCCTCTTCCTGCTCGGCGGCTGCTTCCTCCTCAGCCCCGATGACCTCGACGCACGGCTCAAGCTCGGCGAGGACCCGGCGGACGCCGACACCGACACCGACGCCGACACCGACACGGATTCGGACACCGACACCGATTCGGACACCGATACCGACCCGGACACCGACGCCGTAGACCTCGACGGTGACGGCGTCAGCGAGGCCGACGGCGACTGCGACGACACGGACGCGACCGTGGGCCCCGGCTTCCCCGAGCTCTGCGACGACGGCGTCGACAACGACTGCAGCCCCGGCGTCGAGGGCTGCGCGCCCGCGTCCGCGAGCCTCTCCACCGCGCTGGCGCTCCCAGGCGCGGTCGCCTACGACTACGCCGGATACGACGTCGCGGGCGGCGGCGACGTCGACGGGGACGGCTTCGACGACGTGCTGGTCTCCGCGGTCTACGCCACCGGCGTGGCGGCGCGCTCGGGCGGGGCCTACCTCGTGCGGGGCAGCGCCACGCCCGCCGGGGCGTCGCTCGACCCCTCCGCGATGTACTCTGGCGAGACGGCCGAGGCGCGCGCGGGCACCTCGGTCGCGATCGTGGGGGACGCCGACCGCGACGGCCTCGACGACATGCTGGTCGGCGCGCCGGGCGCCGGCATGGGGGCCCTCGGCGTGGCCTACCTCGTGCTCGGGAGCGAGCGGCCGGCGGGCGGGAACCTGGGCGACGCCGCGCGGTTCTACTCGCTGGTCCCGACCGACCTCGCGGGCTCGGCCTGCGCCGGCGCGGGCGACATGGACGGTGACGGCTACGCCGACTTCCTCATCGGCGCCCCCAGCGACGACCTCGCCGGGACCGACGCCGGCGCCGTCTACGTCGGGTACGGGAGGGACACCTTCGCCGCCGACATCAACCTCGCCACGCTCACGACGGTGCGCGGCAGCGCCGCCGGCCACGAGCTCGGCGCCGCCGTCGCGTCCGCGGGGGACACCGACGGGGACGGCCTGGACGACGCCCTCCTCGGCGCTCCCGGCATGGGGGCCGAGCTCGGGCGCGACGGGACGGGCGGCGTGGTCATCTACGGGGAGAGCGTCGTCACGCAGGTGCCGGGGGAGGTCATCGGTGATCGCGCCGGGGTCGCGGTCGCGGGGCCGGGGGACGTGAACGGGGACGGCTACGCGGACCTCCTCGTCGGCGCGCCCGGCCGGAGCTCGGCCGCCGTGGACGAAGGCGCGGTCTACCTCGTGCTCGGCACCGGCGGCGCGTGGCCGACGGGGCTCTGGGACACCGTCGAGTACACTGGCGCCGGTACCGACGCGAGAGCGGGCTCCGACGTGGCGGCGGCGGGCGACGTCGACGGGGACGGCCACGCCGACCTCCTCGTGGGCGCCCCTTACGCGGACGGCGCCGGGGAGGACGCCGGCGCCGCCTACCTCATCTTCGGGAGCACGGCGCCGGCCTCGGCGTCGCTCGCGGACGCCATCACCTACGACGGGGCCGCCGCGTACGACCTCGCCGGGACCGCGGTGAGCGGCGCGGGCGACGTGGACGGCAACGGCGTCCCGGACCTCGTCATCGGCGCGATCGGCGCCGAAGGCGTCGGGGCGGACGTGGCGGGCGCGGCGTACCTCGTGTTGGGGCACGGGTTGTAGCCCCCCGATCCGTCATCAGGGGCAGAACGCGTCGCGATACTCCAGCTCGTTGTTCGTCGCGTCCGCGGACGCGCCCGCGGACGCGCCCGCGCGGGTATGCTCGTCGTCCGGAGTCCCCCATGAAGTCCTGGCTGCCCGCGGGCGTCGCCTTCCTCGTCGTGGGGGTGCTGGGCCTGGTCGCGGTGATCACCAGCACGCCCCGTCCCGACGGCGACCCGGTCGGGGGCGCCTCGTGATCGGGCCCGCTCCGGGCATCGTGAACGACCAGATGCTGGGTACGTGGCACATCGTCGCGACCACGCTCGGCTTCTGGCGGGGGCGTCGCGACGCGACCGCGACCTACGCGGCGCTCTCCGGGCCCCGCTGGTCCGACACGCTCCGCTTCCGCAAGGGCGAGCGCGAGCACGTGCTCGTGGGTACGGACACCGCTCACGCCGACGCTCCGGGCCGCTTCGCCTGGCGCGGGAACGGCTGGCTCGCGTGGTGCACCTCGACGTGGACGTTCGCCGCGGTCGCGCCGGACGGCGCATGGGCGATCACCTGGTTCTCGGCCGCCACCCTGCGCGTCACGCCGGAGGGCATGGACATCTACTCGCGCGAACGCTCCCTCCCGCCGCACCTTCTGACGGAGCTCCTCGCGCAGACGGAGCAGCTGCGCCCGGGGCTCCCGGAGTGGCGAACGATCGTGCAACCCGGCGTCGACATGGCCGCGTACGGGCTCCCCACGTCCCTCGACTGAGGGGCGAGGGCGCGCCGGCTGCGCCGGCCGGGTGCTATCGGGCGGCGGCCGCCCGACGGAGCCCGGCGCGGCGCCGGTCTCCGCCCTTCGGGTAACGCCCCCTCGCGCGGCGACCTACGTACAGCGCCAATCCCCGGCGGGGTCGTGCGGCCCATCGTAGAGATACACCGCGTAGCTGCCCGGGGAATGTCGGACCGCCTCGTAGCGGCGGGCGAGCTGGCGGAGCTGGCGATCGTGGGACGGGATCGCCCACGTCATTTCGAGGACGAGCAGCGCCAGGGGGAGCAACGCCGCCGCGAGCAGCGCGAGCAGGGCTCTGTTCGTGGTCATCCGGCCAGCGTACTCCTCCCGTCGACCCCCACGGTCACGCAGGGCCCGGCCGTCACGCTCCCGGTGCCGCCGGCGCTCCCGAGGAGGAGGTCCTGCGGGAGCGCCCAGTGGACCGCGCGTCGCCCCGACCAGGACGGCTACTGGCACAAGTCGCCGGCGTCCGGCTGGTTCAAGGCAGATCTCCCGCACCCGTGGTCCGACGCCGTCGACATCTACGTGGGCGTCGTCAAGCCGACCCGGCAGCTATCGCAGGTCGTGTGGCGCAACGTCGACACCGAGGAATGGGGGCAGGCCCGGGTTCTGGAGCTCAACTGGCAGGCGTCGTCCGTGCCTGGCTTCTCGCGGCTCGTCCCGACCTCGGAGCAGCCCGTCCATCCATCGCTGGCAGACGAGAAGTAGCGCTCCACTGTGCGGTCGGCGTCGGCGAGCTTGCGGACGGGGCCGGGCGCGAAGCCCTCGGAGAGGTAGGGGCGGCGGGTGAGGCCGTGGCGGCGCGGCGGACTCGGGCGCGGGACCTGTTGGACAGGGCGTGGCTGTGAGTCCGCGTGGCGGACTCGGGCGGGGGACCTGTTGGACAGGGGGTGGCTGTGAGTCCGCGTGGCGGACTCGGGGGGGGGGGCCTGTTGGACAGGGGGTGGCTGTGAGTCCGCGCTGGGGCGGTCAACCAGCCACGGCCGGCGGAAGGGGAGGCCGGACGCGGGGTAGACGGTCGTGAGGCGCTCCGCCGACGGGGTCGCCCCGCCGGGAGGCAACCGTGGCTTCCTGTCGGCGGTCGGTGGGTCCTCGAGCAAGGAGACAACCATGCGCCTCGCCGCCCTCCTGCTTCCACTCCTCGCGGGCTGCTCGACCGCCGCGGAGACGTAGATCAACTGCGAGGTCCTGTCCGAGACCGAGGTCGGGGATGACGACACCTCACTTGGTTTTTCAGCCGCGCCCCTCGTGGACGCGCTGGACGGGCGGGAGTGGTCCGTCGCCTGGGACGACGGGAACGAGGCGTTCTACACCGGCTCGGGGCTGACCCGGCTGACATCCACGGTCGCACGTACAGCGACCTCCGTGGCCTCCGTCGACACGGCCCTGTGGGCCTCCGGCGCGGACCCGACCTCGGTGATGCTGGCGCTGAGTTGGGTCACGCTGGAGGTCGCGGCGCTCCCCGCCGATCTCGCGTCCGCCGCCGAGAACGCCGCGATCGAGGGCGATTCGGCGGGGGCAGTCGCGTCGTCCGCGCTGCTCTCCGGCACCTCGGAGGCCGCCGAGATCGACGTGGACGCGCACTGGACGAGGGAGGACGGGAGCCGCACGATCATGATCGTGGCCCGCGCGCTGCTGACGCCGGACCGATCCCGGGGGCGCTGCGGGGGTGCCCCCCGCACGAGGAGCGCGCGGAGCGCGCGACGACCTACCCGACCTTCGAGAAGTACCGCTCCACGCTGCGGTCGGGGTCGGCGAGGATCCGGACGGGGCCGGGCACGAAGCCCTCGGAGAGGTAGAGGCGGTGGGCGCCGCGGAAGCGCACGTCGCTCCAGAGCTCGGTGCGGTCGAAGCGGCCGAAGGCGGAGGCCTCGCGGAGCAGGCCGCGGGCGAGGCCGTGGCGGCGGGCGTCGGCGGCGACGTAGATGCGCTTGACGAGGCGCGCCGGGCCGTTGGGGGCGACGCCGGCGGTGGCGACGATGCGGCCGTCCACCTCGGCGACCCAGAACGCGCCGCCCGCGAAGGCGCCGCCGATGTCGAGGAGGTCGGCCTCGAAGCCGGCGTCGAAGCAGAGGCCGTACTCCGCGTAGATGGTCGCGATGTGCTCCAGCACGGCGTCGTCAGGGCGCCAGGGGCGGATCGTGGGGGTCACGGCGGGCTCCGGGAGGGACGGGCCTCGTAGCGCGCGCCGCGTGGACCGGGCGAGACCGACGGGGCGCCGATCCGAATTCGGCGGTTGCCGCCTACAGTCCCGCCGGGCCGCCGACGATGATCGAGGGACTCCCGAGCGCCCTCTTGCAACCCTTCCGCCTCCTCACGATCGCCCTCTTCTTACCCATCTTCCCCGCGTTCGCCGAGGAAGATCCGGTCGACACGCAGGAGGCCGGCGAGCAGGGGGCGGAGACCGACGCGCCCGAGGCCGAGGGCGAGACGCTCGCCTTCATCCAGGGCGCCGAGGACGCCCCCAGCATCGCGCGCCCCGACGCGTTCGAGGAGCCCGCCACCGCGTCGGCGCCCGGCCGTGGCTTCCTCTCGTTCAGCGCCGACGTGGGCGTCGCGACCGCCTACGCCGCGCGCGGCATCAACGTGTTCCAGTCGAGCTCGCAGAAGGATCCCAACGCGCTCTTCGCGCCCGCGCTCGAGGTCGGGCTCGGTGACACCGGGCTCGCGGTGGGGTGGCTGAGCGCGCTTCAGCTCACCGGTCCCAACCGCGAGGAGATGGTGGCAAACGGCGTGGGCGCCGAGAACGACGTGTACGTGGCGTGGTCGCACGCGCTCGGCGAGACGGTGGAGCTGGGCGCGGTGGCCGCGCTCGTCGCCTACCCCCTCGCGGACGCCGACACCGTCGGGGCGGGCGGGCCGCTGCTGCTCGAGCCGGCCGTGAACGTGACGTGGTCCGGCCCGATCGAGCTCGGCGCCGAGGTGCTCTACTCGGCGGGCATCCAGCCGGCCGCGCCGGTGCCGCCCTACGCGTACCTGAACCTGACGGGCGAGAAGGGCTTCGACCTCGGGAGCGGCTACGGCGTGACGCTCGGGGCGGGCGCCGGGTTCAAGGCGTACACCGTGCCGGACGCGCCGAAGGACAACGTGTGGGACGTGTCGCTCGACCTCGCGTTGCAGAAGGACTTCGACAACGGCCTGTACCTCACCCCCGGCGTGCACGGCGCGTGGACGAACCTCGAGGGCAAGGACGTCGCGCAGTCGATGTTCGTGTGGGCGGGGATGAACGTGGGCGTGGTGTTGTAGGGGGCGAACACGCGTGCGGCGTCGCGGGGCGGGGCTCGTGCCCCGGTTCGCGGCGCGAGAGCGTCGCTCATCGGTCACATGCCGGGGGCATGCTCCCTCTTCGCTCCTTGCGCCCGCGGCCCCAGATCGCCCTCGGCGCTGTCGTTTATTTTTGGCGAGGCCCGAGCGCCGCCGCCACCGCCGCCCCCACCTTCCGGTTGCCCTCCGCGGAGAGGTGGCCCGGGTCGTCCGCGAGCACGCGCGCGGCGGCGTCGCCCACGCAGCAGGCGCGCACGTCCACGATCGGCACGCCGTGGGCCTCGCCGTAGGCCGTCGCCCAGTCGAGCCCCACCCGGTCGGTGCGCGTGCCCTCGATGTCGCCGTGGAACGGCAGGAAGCCGACGGACAACGTGCCGCCCCAGGTGGCGAGGGTAGCGCGCAGCGCGTCGAGGGCCAGCCCGCGCTCGGCGTCGCTCACGCGCGGCACGCGGGGCTCGCCGGTGGCGTCCTTCGGGCGGAGGGCGACCTCGTCGGTGCGGGGCCACACCGCGCGGCGGAGGACCTGGTAGATCCGTGAGGTGGACGCGAGGCGGATGCGCGCGCGGGCCGCGAGGGTGGCGCCGCCGAGGAGCCGCTCGCGGTCGGAGACGAGCACGCCGTTGTAGTCGTGCATGGGCACGAAGAGCACGACGCGGTCGGGCCGGTAGGCCGCCACCACCTCCTCGAAGAGCCACGCCGCCTGCGTCGTCGAGTACCCCGGCTGCCCGGCGTTGAGCACCTCCACGCGGGCGCCCGCGGCGTCGAGGGCGGCCTGGGCGCCGTCCGCCACGGTGCCGCCGTCGTCCACGCCCCATCCGAACACCGTCGAGTCGCCCATCAGCGCGACACGGGTCACCCCGGGGGTGCGCGCGCGGCCGAGCTGCGTACGGAGACCATCGGCGTTTGTCGTCACCGCGAACGCGTGCCCGTCGCGCGCGCCGTGGAGGGGAGCGGCGGAGAGGCCCGCGGCCATGCGCCAGTTGCCCGTGCCGCCGATCTCGTAGGCGGGGGACACACCGGCGAGGCGCAGGCCCCCCTCGACGAGAGAGAGCGCGCCGAGGGCGGCGAGGAGGCCGAGGAGGGGGCGGGTGCGGCGGCCGGAGCGCATGCCAGGGCCCGATAGCGCGGGCGGGGCGCGGGCGGGGGTGCGGTCGTGCGCCGCGGGCTACCCGGCGGCGCGGAGGGGGCGGTGCATCCCGCCGAGCGCGATGCGGAGCCGCTCCATCGCCTGGGCCGCCGAGGCCGCGTCGCACCCGGGCATGACGAAGACGAACTCTTCGCCGCGAAGGCGCGCCGGGCGACGTCGGCGTAGGCGGCCGCGTTCGCGGCTTCGAGCTGGGCGGCCTCTTCCGCGCGGGCGGCCTCGAGGACATCGTGCGTGACCGTGTCGAGCGCGGCCTCTGCGGTGGCGAACTCGTCGAGGAACGCGGGGAGCGACGGGAGGGCCTCGCGGGTGCCGCCCCCGGTTAGACGCCCCGTTCACCGGAAAGGCACCCCCATGACCACGCGCTGGCTCCTGCTCCGCGGCCTCGTCCGCGAACGTCGTCACTGGGGTGACTTCCCCGAGCTCCTCGCCGCCCGCACCGGCGCGGACGTGCTCACGCTCGACCTCCCCGGCGTCGGCACCGAGCGTACGCGCCCCTCGCCGACCTCCATCGCCGCCATCGTGGCGGACCTCCGGGAGCGCTGGCTCGCCCACCGCGCCACCCTCGGCGAGGGGGAGGGGGACGCGTGGCGTCTCTTCGCGCCCTCGCTCGGCGGCATGGTCGCCCTCGGCTGGGCCGAGGCCCACCCGGACGACTTCGTGGGCGTCGCCGTGTGCAACACCTCCGCCCGCGACGTCGCGACCCTCTTCGACCGCTTCTCCACCGAGGCCCTCGGCACCGTCGCCCGCGCCCTCTTCAGCAGCGGCCGCGCCCGCGAGGCCCACATCCTCGCGCTCGTCGCCAACACCGAGCACGGCCGCGCCCGCGCCGACGCCTTCGCCGCCTTTGCCGCCGAGTCTCCCGTCGGCACCGACGTGCTCGTGCGCCAGCTCTGGGCGGCCTCCCGCGCGACCGCCCCGAAGTCCCTCGCGACCCCGCTCCTCGTGCTCTGCTCCGACGGCGACCGCCTCTGCCACCCCCGCGCCTCCCACGCCCTCGGCGCGCGCCTCGCCGCCCCGGTGAAAGTGCATCCCGACGCCGGGCACGACCTCCCGCTGGACGATCCCGAGTGGGTCGTCGGCGAATTGGCGGGGTGGGTCGTACGCGGGGCGTGATCGTGGGTATCGTGCGCGGGCCTCGGGGTTCGCGTGCTCCTCCTTGCGGTTCTCTCTCCCGCCCTCGCCGTCACGGTGGACGCCGGGGTCGGCTACCGCCGCACGCTCGACCTCCTCGACGGCGCGCCCATGGGCCTCCACGCCTTCGCGCGCGCCGCGGTCGACGCCCCCGTCTGGGACCACTTCGCGGTGGAGGTCCGGGCGTACGGGCGCTTCCCCGGCCGCACGGTGAGCCCGTCCCGTGGGTGGAGGTGGGGACGGCCGTCGCGTACTACCCGTTCCTGTGGGCCGAGTCGGACTGGAAGCCGCTCTCCGACACCCACTACAGTAAGAGCTTGGAATTCCCCACCTTCCTCGCGCTGATCGGGCAGTGGCAGACCGTCGCCCGCGTCCACGTCCTCCGCGCGCGCCTCGGCCGGAACTGGCGGGCGGGGGCTGGCCTCTCCGCGGGGGTCACCGTCGCGATGACCCTCGCCACCGGCACCTTCGGAGACGCCGCGCTCGGCGTCCAGGCCCTCCCCGCGCTGGCGGACGGTCGTCGAGGGCAACGCCCTCTTCGCGCGCGTCGAGGCCGGGTCCGGGACCTCGCGTCTCCAGGGCTACGTCGTGACGCAGTTGTCGCTGTACAACGTCGCCGCGTGGTACGAGCAGGCCGACGACGGCGGCCCCTACGGCATCGTAGGAGATGCGCTCCTCGTCCAGGGCGGCCTCGGCGCCCGCGCGCCCTTCGCCGTGTGGCGCCTCCGCCTCGTCCCCCACCTCGACGTCGGCGTGGTCCACGTCAGCACGCCCTTCGATCCCGTCGCCTACGAGGACGACGTGCTGCAGCGGCTCGGCGAGGACCCCTCCGTCGGCCGCTCCGCGCTCGGCGCCTGGGCCCAGCTCGGCGGGGACGTCGCCTACCCGGTCCTCCCCGACGCGGTCGACCTCTTCCTCGCCGTAGACGCCGGCTACCTCACGATCCGCGGCGTGGGCCCCACGCTCGCCGCGCGCCTCGGCCTCGCCGCCCGGTTCTGATCGGCGCCCTTCCGCCATTCTCGGCGGATCCCGACCGGCCGAGTCGGGGCGCGCCGGCTGCGCCGGCCGGGTGCTATCGGGCGGCGGCCGCCCGACGGAGCCCGGCACGCGATCGGAGCTCCGCGTGCGCCTCCCCCGCCCGGGGGTCGCGGGAGGCGCCGGGGCGCCGGTCTCCGCCCTTCG
>CAJBVW010000438.1 GCA_903959175.1 uncultured Pseudomonadota bacterium | reverse complement strand
CTGCCCTGCTCGTGGCGGCGTGGTGTGCGCCGCTCGCCACGCCCGCCATCGCCGAGGCCACCTCGCTCTCCCTCACCCCCGCGCTCCTCCTCGCCCTCGCGTGGACGGCGCTCCGCCCCCCGCCCGCGACCGCGACGTGACGCCCGGCCGCGCCGCGCGCTGGGCGCCCGCGCTCGTCGGGGGGACGGTCGAGCTCCTCCTCGCGCGCGCCAGCGGGGACGCCCTCGGTACGCCCGATCTGCTCGCTGCCGTCGCGCTCGTAGCGGCGCTCGGGGCCAGCGGCCGGCCGCTGCTGCCGCTGCTCGTCTACGGCGGCGGCCTGCTCGTGCCCGCGCTCTGGGGCCGCGGGACCGGCCTCCTCGTGTGGGGGCTCTGCGCGGCGGCGGCCGCCCTCGCGACCCGGCGTCGCCCCATCGGCGCGCGCGGGACCGCGGCCGGCGTCGCCGTCGTGACCGCGTTGGTATGGGTGGTTATCGGCGCGGGGGAGGGGAGCCCGCCGCCGCTCGCGACGGTGCGGTGGGTGGCGGCCGCGCTCGTCGCCGCGGTGGTCCTCGGTCGGTACGCCGTGATCCTCGCTCCCCTCGCGCTCTGGCCCGGCGCCACCGAGCGGTGGACCGCGGAGGGGCCGATGCCCCAGGGTCCCGACATCGTCGTCGTGAGCGTGGACACGCTTCGGCTCGACGTCGCGCGCGGGATGAAGGCGTTCCAAGAGGGCACGCTCCTTGAGGCGCAGGCGCCCGCCCCGTGGACGCTCCCCTCGCTCGCGACGCTCCAGACGGGGCTGCTCCCCGCCCACCACGGGGCCCTGCGCGTGCGCGGCGGCTTCTCCGCGACCGCCGCCCCGACGCTCGCCGAGCGCCTCTCCGCGGCGGGATGGGACACCGCGGCCACGGTGGAGAGCCCCTTCGCCGGCGAACGGTTCGGCTTGCAGCGCGGTTTTGCGCGGGTGCGCTCCGACGGCGCCCGGCCGTGGGTGCTCCCGCGCGCCCCGTTCGGCGACCGGAGCCGCCCCGTCGCTGCCCTCGCGCTCGCCGCCCTCGGCCTGCTCCCCGCGGACGACGGCGGCGCCGATCGGCGCGTCCACGACGTAGAGGCGCTCCTCGCGGTTCGCCGCGATCGTCCTCTGTTCTTGTGGGTCCACCTCCTCGACGCGCACCTGCCGTACCGCCACGCGCTCGACCTCGACCTCCCCTACTCGGAGCGCGTCTGGCTCGCGACGGCCCACCGCCTCGCGATCGGGCCGACGCCCGACGCCGCCACGCTCGCGCTGCTCCGGCGCGCCTACGACCACGAGGTGAGCGTGGTGGACGCCGCCCTGCTGCGCATCCGCGCGCTCGTCCCCGCCGCCGTCCTCGTGCTCACCGCGGACCACGGCGAGGAGTTCGGCGAGCACGGGGGCTTCGAGCACGGGCACACGCTCTACCAGGAGCTCCTCGCGGTGCCGCTCCTCGTGGAGGGGCTCGCGGTGGACACCGAGGGCCCGGTGGGCCTCCAGGACGTCGTCCCCACGCTGCTCGGCGTCGCCGGCCTCCCCGCGGACGGCCTCGACGGGCGCGACCTCCGCCTGCCGGGCGACGCGCCCCTTCCCTCGGTGAACCTCCTCTACGGCGCGCTCGACGCCCGATCCGTGCGGGTCGGCGCGGACAAGGTCGTGGTGGACGGGGGATCCCGCCGGGCCTTCGACCTCGCCGCCGACCCCGCAGAGCGCGCCCCCTTCGACGGCTTTCCGGAGCTGGATCCTCTCGTTCCGACGGTGCCGGGCGCAGTGGCCCCGGCCGTCCCGCTCGAGGCCGGCACCACCGACGCCCTCCGCGCGCTCGGCTACGTCGAGTGACCGCGGCCCGGCGACGCGCGCCCGCGCTGGAACGGACCCGCGGGGACGCGATAGACTCCGCGCTCCCCGAGTCCACGTCGTGAGCAACGAGTCCGGTACGCGCTGGTACGAGCAGGTGCCCAGCAACCCCGTCCAGTCCGAGCCCCGTCCCGGCCCCGCGGTGAAGGACCTCTGGGTGCGGTGCCCCGGCTGCGCCCAGATCCTCTACCGGCCCGCGCTCCTCGAGCAGCAGGCGGTCTGTCCGCACTGCGGGCGCCACCACCGATGGGACGCCCGGGCCCGCCTCGACTTCCTCGTCGACGCCGGCTCGTTCGAGCGCCACGACCAGCACGTCGCCCCGATGGACCCCCTCAACTTCGTCGACGGCAAGCCCTACCACGCGCGCCTCGCGGCCACCCAGCGCGCGCAGGGCGAGCTCGACGCGTACATCTCCGGCTCCGCCACCATCCACGGCCTCCCCGTCGAGATCGGGACCTTCAACTTCCGCTTCATGGGCGGTTCGATGGGCTCGGTCGTCGGCGAGCTCATCACGCGCCAGTTCGAGCGCGCGGCGGAGCGCCGTCGCCCGGCGATCGTCATCTCCCAGTCGGGCGGCGCCCGCATGCAGGAGGGGATCCTCTCGCTCATGCAGATGGCGAAGACCTGCGCCGCGCTCGCGCGCCTGCGGGACGACGCCGGGATGCCCTACATCAGCCTGCTGACGGACCCCACGACCGGCGGCGTCGCCGCCAGCTTCGCGATGCTGGGGGACGTGATCCTCGCCGAGCCCGACGCCCTCATCGGCTTCGCGGGCCCGCGCGTCATCGCGCAGACCATCGGCGCGGAGCTCCCCGAGGGCTTCCAGACCAGCGAATACCTGCTCGCCCACGGCATGGTCGACCGCATCGTCCCGCGCGCCGAGCTCAAGGACACGCTCGCGCGTCTCCTCCGCCTGCTCACGCCGCCGGACGCCGTCGGCGCCCGATGAACGACCACCCGATCCTCGCGGGCCTCTCGCAGGCCGGCATGCGGATGGGCCTACCGAGGATGCGCGCGTTCCTGGCCTGGCTGGGCAACCCGCACCTCGCCTACCCGACGATCCACATCGGCGGCACCAACGGCAAGGGCAGCGTCTGTCGCATCGCGGGCGCGGTGCTCGAGGCCCAGGGCTACAAGGTTGGCATCACGACGTCCCCGCACCTCCAGGAGGTGAACGAGCGGATCCGCATCGGATCGACGCCCATCTCGGACGAGGCCTTCGCGCGCCTCGTGGAGCGGATCGACGACGAGCGCCGCGCCTGGGCCGCCAAGGAGCTCCCGCCGGACGAGCGCTACCCGCTCACCTACTTCGAGTTCCTGATCGCGGCGGCCTTCCTCCACTTCGCCGAGGAGCGCGTGGACGTCGGCATCATCGAGGTCGGCATGGGCGGGCGGCTCGACGCCACCAGCGTCGTCACGCCGCTGGTCACCGCGATCGTCACGGTCGGGCTCGACCACACCGAGCACCTCGGCCCCGACCACGCGTCGATCGCCGGGGAGAAGGCGGGGATCCTCAAGCCGGGCGTGCCGGTCGTCCTCGGGCCGCTCACGCACGAGGCGATGGCCGTCGTCCGCTCCGTCGCGGTCGAGCGCGGCGCGCCGATCTCCACCTTCGGCGAGGACTTCCAGGCGAGCGGCGCCCCCGAGAACTTCGACTACCGCGGCGACGGGCACGAACGCGAGGGTCTCCGGCTCTCGTTGAGCGGCGACCACCAGGTCGTCAACGCGGCGGTCGCCCTCCGCATCGTGGACCTCCTCCCCCCCGCGCTCGCGGTCGGAGAGGACGCGATCCGGACGGGCCTCGCCGCGGCGCGCAACCGCGGGCGGCTCGAGTGGCTGGCCCCCGACCTGCTGGTGGACGGCGCCCACAACCCGGACGGCGCCACGGTCCTCGCGAACTACCTCGCGCGCCTGCCGCGGGACCGCAAGCGGACCCTCCTCCTCGGCGGCGGCACCGACAAGGACGTGCGGAGCGTCGCCTGGACGCTCGCGCCGCAGGTCGACCGCGTGTACACCACCGCCTGCGACCACCCCAAGGCGCGCTCCCCCGGTGACGTGGCGGCCGAGCTCGAGGGCCTCCCCGTTCCGGTGAGCCCGGCGGGCCCGCTGGCGGACGCCCTCCCGTTCGCGCGTGCCGACGGGAGCCTCGTGATCGTGGCGGGTTCTCTCTACCTCGTCGGCGCCGTGCGGGATCTCGCCGGGGTCAAGTAGCTCCGGTGGACGGCCCCCTCGAGGTCGAAGCCGCGCGCGTCGAGTGGGCCCAGGGCGCGATGGTCGCCGAGGGCGGCGTCGAGGTGCGCTTCGGCGCGCACGCGCTCGCCGGGGCGCGGGCGACGTGGGACGGCACGACGCTCGTGGTGGAGGACGGCGTGTACCGCCGCCCCGAGGGCACGCTCGCGTTCGACCGCGCGGAGGTCCACCCGGCCGAGGGGACCGCGATGCTCGTGGAGACGCGCGTCGAGACCGGCGGGGCTGCCATCGAGGCGGATCGGCTGGAGTTGGGGGAGGGGATGTGGACCGCGGAGGGCGCCACGGTGGTGCCGTGCGCGTGCACGGACGGGGGGACCCCGGCGCTCGGCTTCCGCGCGCGGCGGATCACCGTCGTCCCCGACCGGGTGGTCGTCGTGCACGGCGGCGTGGTGCAGGTCTTCGAGGTGCCGCTCCTCCCCGTCCCATACTGGAGGATCCCCCTCGATCCCCGCCGGTTCCGGTTGCTGTTCCCGGAGGTCGGGTGGGGCGAGTACGGGCCGAGCGCATCCATCCAGGGGCGCGGCGGCGTCGGGACCGCGTTCGTACAGGGTGGGCCGGCGTGGCGGCTCGATCGCGGGCTCCGCGGGGAGGTGGCGGTCACGGCGCCGGGGCTGAGCGCCCAGGGAGCGCTCGGGTGGGACGCGCTGGCGGAGCAGGTGCGTGGGGCCGGCGTGGCGCGGGGCGGGACCACCTCCACGATCGCGGGGGCGGCGGTGCGCGCGGGGGTCGACGCCGCCTGGCTCTCCGACGCCGACTACCTCGCCGACTACGCCGTGGACTACGTCGCGCGCGGCACGCGGTGGCGCGACAGCCGCGCCGTGCTCGCCGTCGGGCCCTCCACGCTCGACGTGTGGCTCCCGGACGACGGTAGCGTGGGCGCCCTCGCGCGCGAGCGGGTGGCGTGGGAGCTCGGCCGGGGGCGCGCCGTGTCGGTGACGCCGCGGATCGGCGTCGCGGTGGTCGGATCGGTGGACGAGGTCGCGCCGCTCGGCGAGCTCGGGGTCGGGGCGCGCGCGGCGGGCGGGACGACGTGGTTCGCGGCCGAGGCCCGCGCGGACGTGACCGGGCGGTTGACGGCGCCGGGTGCGGGCGGGGCGGGGTTCCCCGGGGCGCTCTCGGGGTGGTCGGACGGGCTCGGGGCGTGGGGCGCCGGCCTCGGCGGGTGGGGTGAGGGGCTCGCGCGCGGCCCGCTCTCCGCGTGGGGCGACGGCGGGACCGGCCTCGGCGGGACGATCGCCGCGGAGGCGGCGGTGCCGATGTGGTCGGCGGTGGGGCCCGTGCGGATACAGTGGTGGCCGGGGATGCGCGCCGAGGCCCGCGCGGGGTGGGCGCCGGGCGAGGTGGTGGGCGCCGCGCTCCGGGCCGGGCCCGCGATCCGCGCCTCCACGGCGACGCGCACGGGGGGCGTCGACGTGGACGCCGCGCTCCTCCAGGACGGCACCGGGTGGCGCCCCGCGGCCTCCGTAGACGTGCACCTCGCGCGCATCTCGGTGCGCGGGCAGGTCGATCCCGAGGTCCAGGCGGGCGAGGTGCGGTGGATGCCCGGTCCGCTCACCCTCGCCGCGGGGACGGCGCACGCGGCGGAGCTCTGGCTCGGATGGGGCGACGCCGCGCTCGCGCTCGGGCGCCTCCGCACCGGCGCCGGCCTCGCCTGGAACCTCGACGCGGGCGCGTACTCCGGGGCGGACGCGCGCCTCGGCTACGACGACGGGTGCACGGCCGCGACGCTCACCGCGCGCTTCGCTCCGGATCGTGCCGTCCCCGACCTCGGGCTCGCGCTCACCCTCCGCAAGTGAGGCTCAGGCGAGGTCGACGAACACCGGGACTTGCGACGCGCCTGACGTGACGTTCGCGAGGGGCCCGTCCGACACGCGGCAGAGGAACCCGGCGAGGCGCCCGCGCGCGAGGAAGGGGCCGAGGTCGACGAGGCGCTCTTGGCGCACGCCCGCGCGCACGTCGTAGAACACGTCGCGCTCCTCAGGGAGGCGGCGCTGGAGGACGTGGTGGTCGGCCTCGGCGACCGCGCGCGCCCACGCGGCGGCGGGGGTGGCCCAGCCGAGGACGACGCCCTGGCCGCCGTGCCCGTCGAGGGGCTTGAGGACCCACTGCTCGGGCGCGCGCAGGGCCTGCTCGCGGAGGGCGTCGCCGCCGACGCCGAGCAGCAGGCCGGTCCACGGAACGTGGCGCTGGACGAAGGCGCGGTCGGCCTCGGAGAGGGGGAAGGTGGGGTCGTGGAGGAGGGCGAAGAGGCCCTTGCCGTGGAGGAGCGCCGTCCGCAGCGAGTTGATCATGCAGACGCGGCCGGCGCGGTACGCGGCGAGCAGCGCGGCGCCCTCGTCCGGGCGGGCGCGGAGGTCGGACACGAGCAGGCGACGGAAGACGACGTCGATCCGGAGGTCGCCGGCGGTCAACGCGTCGCCGTCGAAGCGGAGGTCGCCCGGCTCGACCAGCTCGGCGACGAGCCCGGCGCGGCGGAAGCGGTCCCGGATGAGCAGGAACTCGGGCGCCGTGGGGACGGACAAACGGTCAACGATGGCGACGGTGAGCCGACGGTGGCGGTGCCCCCACTCGCGGGCGATGTCGCGCACGGTGGCGACGAGGGCGGCGCAGGTGTCGAAGGCGCGGAGGGAGCCGGTGGGGGCGTAGGCGGGGTCGGCGGTGAAGACGCCCGAGAGGGCGTCGGCGTAGCCCATCCCCGCGGGGCTCTCGGCGTTGAGCTCGACGAACCACGGGTGGCCGCCGGCGCAGAAGGCGTCGATGCGGGCGAGGGGCGCGACGCTCTGGAAGCCGGGATCGATGCGGGCCCACGCGATCGCTTGCGCGTCGACGCCGATGCGCGCGGCGAGCGAGTCGTGCTCGCGGTCGAGGTCGGCGAGGAGGGCGGCGCGCGCGTGCCGAACGATGCGGTGGAAGCGCGGGAGGATGCGGGCCCAGCGGGTGAGCGCGGCGCGATCGACGAAGTGGGGCGTGCGGTGAACGCACACGGGGCCCTCGCCGTAGCGCGCGCCGGCGGCCGTCACGCGGTCGAGGAAGGCGTCCGCCGCGAGCGGCGCCGCGATGGCGGCTTGTTCCCACCGTTCGGAGGCGCGCATCGCGCCAGCGTATTCCGGTCGCGGCGATCGGTCGTCGCGCGGGGGGCGCGCCCCGGCTACGTGCGGCAGCGGGGAGGGCGCGTGGAGGAGCTGCTGGGGAACGAAGCCGTGCGGGCGCGGATCTGGCGCGCGGCGGACGAAGGGAGGATGCACCACTGCTACCTCTTCGAGGGGCCCGAGGGCGTCGGCAAGGCGATGACCGCGATGCGCCTCGCGCTCACGGTGAACTGTCTCTCCGACCACGCCCCTTGCGGCACCTGCGCGAGCTGCCGCACCATCCTCGCCGGGACCCACCCCGACGTCGTCGTCGTCGGGCCGGACCCCGAGAAGCTGACCCGCATCATCACCGCGGATCAGGCGCGCGCCGTCATCACGGGCCTCCAGCTCCAGCGCCACTCCGCCCGACGCCGCTTCGTCATCATCGACCCCGTGGACGCCCTCTCCGAGGAGGGGGCCAACGCGCTCCTCAAGACCCTCGAGGAGCCGCCCGCGGGCACCCAGTTCATCCTCGTGACCTCGCGCGCGGCCTCGCTCCTCCCCACCGTGCGCAGCCGCAGCCAGCGCGTCCGCTTCGGGCCCGTCGCGCGGGAGGCGCTCGAGGGCTGGCTCAGCGCGCGCGGGCTCGACCCGGCCCTCGCGGTGCTCTCCGCGGGGAGCCCCGGCTTCGCCCTCCGCCTCGCGGACGGGGAAGCGCAGGAGCGCCGCGACGTCGTGGAGCAGCTCCTCGGCGTCGTCGGGCAGCCGCTCCACCTGCTCTTCAGCTTCTCCGAGGCGGCCGGCAAGCGCTCGGAAGGCTCGGTCGAACGCACCACGCTCGCGGTGGACGCGCTGGAGGAGCTCCTCCGGGACGCCGTCTTCGTCGCCTCGGGTCGTGAGCGGGACGTGCTCCACCCCACCCACCTCGGCGCCCTGCGCGTGTGGGCCGCCGCGCTCCATCCGGGCGGCATCGGGCGGTTGGACAAGGCGATCGCCGCCGCGCGCGACCGTCTGAAGCTCAACGTGAACGGGCGCGTGGTCCTCGAGGCGCTCTTCACCGCCCTGAACCTCGAGCTCTCCCAGGCCCGCCGCGCGTAGGGGAACCCCATGCTCATCGACTCCCACTGCCACCTCGACCCGACCGTCTTCGGCGGCGACGACGGCGTGGACGACGCCATCGCCCGCGCCCGCGCCGCCGGGGTCGACCGCATGGTCACCATCGGCTCCGGGTACGGCTTCGAGAGCGCGGAGCGGGCCCTCGCCGTCGCCCGTCGCCACCCCGAGACCGTGCGCGCCTCCGTGGGTCTCCACCCGCACGACGCGAAGCTCGCCACGGACGCGTCCCTCGCCGGCCTCATCGCGATGGCCGACGCGCCCGAGGTGCTCGCCCTCGGCGAGATGGGCCTCGACTACCACTACGACAGCTCGCCGCGCGATCAGCAGCGCCACGTCTTCCGCGTCCAGCTGCGGGCGGCACGCGCGCGCAACCTGCCGGTCATCATCCACGACCGCGAGAGCGCCGGGGAGACCCTCGCGATCCTCGACGAGGAGGGCGCCTGGGAGACCGGCGTGCTCTACCACTGCTACACGGGCGACGTCGCCGCGATGGAGCAGATCGTCGGGCGGGGCGGCTACGTCTCGATCCCCGGCATCGTGACGTTCAAGAACGGCGAGACGATGCGCGAGGTAGCTGCGCGCGCCCCCGCGGATCGCATCCTGCTCGAGACCGACAGCCCCTTCCTCACCCCCATCCCGTTCCGGGGGAAGCGCAACGAGCCCGCCTTCGTGACGTACGTAGCGCAGAAGGTGGCGGAGGTGCGCGGCGTGGACGTGACCGCGCTCGCCGATCAGGCGGCCGAGAACACCCGGCGCTTTTTCCGCTGGGCCTGACGGCGCCTCCTGCGTGCGGGCAAAACGTCAAACAGGGAGCCGGATAGGCTCCCTGTCTGGGCCCGAGCTGCGGGTCCGAGCGGACGTGCGCGGCGGTCACGCCGCACATGCCTCAGCTGGAGGACTTGCTCTCGGCGTTGGCGTCCGCCTCGGGCGTGTGCACGGGGAACACGGGCGTCGAGCCCTTGTTCTCGCGGGCGCGGCGCGCCTTGGTGCCCGCGTTCTTCTTGCGGAGCTTGCGGCGGTACTCGGTCTGTGCGGTAGCGGAGGCCATGGGATCACCGGGAAAGGGGGTCCAAGAGTGGAACGCCGGGCCATTAAGGCGGGAAGGGTGCCGCGTCAATGGTTTGACCCCCCGCGAGCTGAGGTGTAGAACGCGGGGGTGATGCTCCGGCTCGTCCTCTCTGCGTTCCTCCTGTCCGGCTGCGGGCGCCTCGACGCCGTGAGCGACCTCGCGGATCCGGTCGTCGCCCAGGGGCTCTACCTCGGGCTCGACGTGCCGGAGTCCTACCAGGACGACCTCGCCGAGGCGGAGGACTTCCAGTTCGCCGCCCTCTGCAACGTGTTCCTGGCGTACGTGGCGGATCCGTCCGAGCTCGCCGACGCGCCGGTCGAGGGCGCCACGCTCACGCTGCGCTCCCCCGCGAACGGCTCGCTCACCTTCCGCGACGAGGGCGCCGGGAAGTACGCGCTCGACTCGTCCGACGGGCTCGTCTACGAGGTAGGGGACACGCCGATCATCACCTTCACGATCGACGGCGCCGAGGCCCGCCTCGAGGTCCTCGCGCCGGAGGCGCCCGACTTCGAGCTGCCCGGGAGCTTCAAGCGGGAGAACTCGCTGAGCATCGACCTGTCGGACTATGACTACCAGAACGCGGTCGCCGCGGCCTATGACGTCGACCGCGGCCGGATGACCTGGGACAACCTGCCGGAGGGCGTGGACGAGGTCTACACCTTCACCCACACCGAGGCCTCGGTGGAGAGCCTCGAGATCCCGGCGGAGGCCTTCCTCCGGAAGAGCACCTACGTCGTTGGCGTGGCCGGGATGGAGGTCGCCGACCCGCTCTCGTTCGAGGGCGTGAACACCTCGATCTCCGCGTTCCTAGCGGGTCGCCTCGCGGTGGGGCTGGTCGTCGTCACCGAGTGACGGCGATGCGCGGGGGCTAACGGATGGTGAACGTGCCGGGCAGCATCGCCGCAACCCCGCCGTCTTCCAGCACGCGCGACAGCCCGAAGAGCTGCCCGTAGGCCTCCGCGACGCCGGGCACCATCATCTCCGCGGGCACCTCGGCCTTCTGGAGATCCTCTACGATCTCCTCGATGAAGGTCTTGCGCTTCGGGAGGCGGAGCAATGTCACGTCCTCGCCTTCGGGGATCGCGGCGAGCACGCGGGCGCGCGCGATGGCGACGTCGATGCCGCCGAGCTCGTCGACGAGGCCCCGCTCCTTGGCCTGCACGCCGGTCCACACGCGGCCCTGCGCGACCTCGTGTACGGCCTCCTTGGTCATGCCGCGGCCGTCCGCGACGCGGGTGAGGAAGGTCTGGTAGAAGCCCTCGAGGAACTCGCGGAACTTGGCGCGCTCCACGTCGGAGAAGTTCGAGGTCGGCGAGAGGAGGCTGGAGAGCTGGCCGCGCTGGTAGGTGTGCATCGTGATGCCCACCTTCTCGTAGAGCCCGGCGAGGTTCATCTTCCCGCCGAACACGCCGATGCTGCCGGTGAGGGTGGCGGGCTCGGCCACGATCGCGTCCGCGGCGGCCGCGATGTAGTACCCGCCGCTCGCGGCGTAGTCCCCCATCGAGACGACGACGGGCTTGCCGGCCTCACGCACGCGCTCGATGTCGTGCCACATCGCGTCGGACGCGAGCCCGCTCCCGCCCGGGGAGTTCACGCGCAGGACGACGGCGACGACGTCTTCATCCTCGCGCACGTCCTCCAGCATCTCGCTGACGGTGCGATCGCCGACCATCGAGCCGCCGAAGATCGGGCTGCCGGACTCGCCGCTGATGATCTGGCCTTCCGCGTGGACGATCGCGATGGTCTTGCCGCCGCCGCCGAGGCTCGACGTGCCGGCGACGTGGTAGTCCTTGAGCTCGGTGCGCTCCTTGCCGGCGATGCCCTCGCGGACCTCGTCGCGGTACTTCAGCCCGTCGACCATTCCGGCGGCCAGCGCGGCGTCCGGGGTGATTGGCGGGTTGTCGATGACGGCGCGCACGGCGTCCTGAGTCATGCCGCGCCCGGCGGCGATGCCGTCCACGAGCTGGCTGTAGAGGCTGTCGAGCATCGACTCGGTCGCGATGGACGCGGCCTCGGACGGGCCGGTGCGCTGGAAGGGCTCGATGGCGCTCTTGAAGTCGCCCACGTGCTCGAACTGGGAGCTCACGCCCAGCTTCTCGAGGGTGCCGGCGTAGTACTCCGTCGTGACGGAGAAGCCGTTCACCAGCATGAGGCCCGCGGGCGCGAGGTAGACGTTGTCGCACGCGCTCGCGAGGTAGTACGCCTTGTTGTCGAAGGTCTCGCCGTAGGCGTGGCAGGGCTTCTTCGACGCGCCGAAGGCCACGATCGCGTCGCGGATCTCCTGGGTCTCGGCCCATCCGGTCGAGACGCTCCCGATCTCGAGGTAGAGGCCGGTGATGCGCTCGTCCGTCGCGGCGCGCCGGATGTCGGCGGCGACCTCGGTGACGAGCGGCGGGAAGTCCGCGGGATCCATGACGAAGCCGGTCTCGCCGGGGGCGTCCGTGATCGGTCCGTCGAACACGACCTCGAGGAAGCTGTTCTCCGTGACGCCGCCGCCGCCGAGCCCGCCGAGCCCCACGCCGTCCCGCGCGAAGAAGAGCACCCCGGCCGTCGCCGCGGCGAGCGTGACGATGCCCATGATGCTGATGCCCACGAGCAGGCGCGCCCCGCCGCCGGTGCGCCGCGGGCGGGGGGCCTGCGGGGGAGGCGCGGTGTCGGATCCGGTGGTGTCGTCGTTCATCGCGGGCTCCAAGAGGCTCGGGGCGGCGCCCTATCACGTCCGGCCGATGCCGAGCCTGGGGTGGGCGGGAGGCGGCGCGCGCTCGTCTCGGAGCCAGCCGCGGGGACGAAGAGTCTGGACACCGATCGGCCCATCGTCACCCGGGCGGCGTTGATTCGCCGACGATCAGCCCCAGCACATCCGGCGGTGCGCGTCGAAGAAGGGGAGGATCCTGGCGTGGACCTCCGCGGGGGCGCGCGCGCCCAGCAGCGGATCGAGGTGGCCCCAGCCACCGGTGAGGACGACGAGCTCCGAGCCCAGCGCGTCGGCTGCGGGGAAGGCCGCGGTGGGCGGGCAGGCGGGATCGTCGTCGCCCGCGAAGAGCAGGGAAGGGAACGGGCGGAGGGCGCTGGTCACGTCGAGACGTCCGGACGCATCCGTGAGGTGACCGCTCGCGACCCAGCGTGCCATCTGGCGGATCACGCCGCCGTGGAGGTCACCCGCGGCGTAGCGCAGGCGCGCGCGTGCGACCGGGCCGGGGGTGTCGGGAGAGGCGATCTGCTCGCCCGTCGTGACAAAGGGGGACACGAGCTGCTGGAGGCGGCGGCCCGGCAGCACCCACCCCGAGGGGAGGAGCGTGGCCACGAGCCCCGCGTTGCGCGCTGCGGACACGCCGGCGGAGAAGCGCACGGCGCCGCAGAGGGTGACGAGCGCGGCCATGCCCTCCGTGCCGGCGAGCGCCATGCGGAGGTAGAGCGCCTGGGCGCCGAGGCCGTGGCCCACGCAGAGCACCCGGTCGAAGCCGCTGTGGTCGCGGACGGCGTCGAAGGCGGCGCCGAGGTCGTGGAGCGCGATGTCGTCCAGGGAGAAGGGGAGGGCGCCCTCGGGCGGGAGCGCGCTGCGATCGCCGCGGTGTTCGAGGAGGTAGACGGCGTAGCCGGCGGCCGCGAGCGTGGCGGCCAGGCAGCGTCCGGCCTCCAGCGAGAAGTCCCGGTGGGTGCCGCCGAGGCCGTGGGCGAGCAGGACCGGCTCCCCGGAGCGGCCGGGGGCGGGCGGGAGGTAGAAGAGCGGGGCGCGCCACCCGTCGTCCGTCGTGTAGTAGACGCGGGCGAGCGCGGCGCCGGGGCCGGAGGCGGTGTAGGGGTCTTTCGTGCGCGCCTGGACGACGCGGAAGGTCAGGCCGAGCGCGGCGTCTCCCATCCAGCGCGCGAGGGCGGGGGCGGGGGCAGAGGGCCACGCGCCGGGGCGGGGGGCCGGGACGGCGCTCGGGGGCTCGGAGGCGCGGGGTTCAGCCATGACGGGGAGCCCGGGTGCGCGCCATCTTCGAGGGCGGAAGAGAGGAAGGGGAAGGAGGAGGGACGGGCACGCGCGGGGGCAAACAGCAACAGCGGCGGCGGGCGGACGTTCGCCCCATCGTCAACGGCCACACCACGTTCAAATGCGACACAGGCACAACTTCAACAGCGAGAACAGCAAACACGCGTACCCGTCCATCCTCCAGGAAGGCCGGCCCCAGGCACCTCAACGGTAGCTTCAGGGACGGTCTTGCCATGTCAAGACCGAGTATAGCATGTCTCCGTTTGTCGTGGAAGAGTCGCGCGCGCGTCTCGACTGCACGAACCTGCGGGGTGGTGGCGGCGGCGGAGGCGCGCGCGGCTCAGGGCCGGTTGCGGACGACCTTGGCGTGCGCGATCACGTCCGACTGCCACTGCTCGATGAAGGCCTCGCGGCGCTGGTAGAGCAGGCGGCCCTCGATCATCGCGCGGCTGCCCTCGAAGGCGGCGGGGTCGGCCTCGGTGCGGGCGCCGACGCCCACCACGAACACGTTGCCCTTGAGCGTGAGCGGCGTGGGGACGACGTAGCCGACCGGCGCCTTCTCGATCTGCTGGCGGAGCTCGGGGCTCTCGCCGAGGCGGGGGATCTCGGGGGCGCCGAGGGTGAACTCGCCGGTTGAGTCGGCGGAGAGGCGCTTGGGCTCAAGGAGCGCGGTCGGGGGCGCGCCACCGGCCTTCCAGCCCTCGATGAGCTTGGCGGCGAAGGCGTCGACCAGGGCGGGGGCGCGCTCCTCCTTGAGCATCGCGACGGCGAGCTCGGGCCTGGCCTCGTCCAGCGAGATGACCTTGGCGTCCTCGATCTTCTCGACCAGGAGGATCTGGAGGCCGCGGCTGGTCTTCGCGACGGCGGAGACGTTGCCGGCACCGGCGGCGTCTGCCGCGGCGACGAGGGCGGGGTCGATCTGGTCCATCGCCTGGAGGCCGAGCAGGCCGCCGTTGGACGCGCTGAGGTCCTCGCTCCAGCGCTTGGCGAGCTCGTCGAAGTCAGCGCCGCCGAGGGCGGTCGCGCGCACGGCTTCGGCGCGGGCCTGGACCGCGGCCTCGTCCGTGCCGGGGAGGTCGGTGCGGAGGAGGATGGAACGGAGCTGGTAGCGCTTCGGGAGGTTGTAGAAGCGGTCGTACGACTCGTCGTACCGGGCCTTCACCTTGTCGGCGTTGTCCTTGAGGAAGCTGTCCCGATCCGCGTCGGAGACCACCACGTCGTCGAGGAAGGCGGTGGTGGGGAGGCGCACGAAGGTGAGGTCGAGGGAGGTCTCCTGCTTGAGGAACTCCGCCTTGAGCTCGGCCTCGCTCACGGAAACGGAGCGCCCGGCGAGGTCCATCAGCTTCTGGACGACGAGGCGGCGCCGCTCGTCCATCTCGAACTGGGCGCGGCTGGTGCCGTTGGCCTTGAGGAGGCGCAGGTAGGTCTTCTCGTCGAACTTGCCGTCCGCGCCGGCGAAGGCGGGGACCTTGACGACGCTGCGCGCGACCTCTTCCTCGGAGACCGTGATTCCGAGCCGATCGGCCTCCTGCACGAGGGCCTCGAGCTCGATGAGGCGCGTGAGCACCTTGGTTTCGAGCTCCTTCTCCTCGTCCTCGGAGAGGTTGCGCCCGGCCTGCCGCGCCTGGATCGAGTAGGTGCGGCGGAAGTCGCTGTCCGTGATCGTCTGCCCGTTCACCGAGGCGTAGATCGAGGTTTGATCGCTATTGTTCGAGCCCACGCTCAGGACGAAGGCGGCGACCACCGCGCCGATCAGCAGGCGCGTTGCGGTGCTGTCGGTGCCTTTGCGGAGGTTCTCGAGGAGGGACATGCGACGAAACCCGGAAGCGCGCGCATGTATGTGATGGCGGCGAGGATTTCAAGCGCCGCGGCGACGGGGGGCGTTTCAAGGGGCAGTCTTGTCAGGTCAAGGGCCTCTGTGCTACAAGCGGGGTCCCCCCTGCGTGCCCGTCTGGACACGCGCCCCCGCCTCGCCGAACTCCCGCCCGGATCCCGCCATGTTCAACTCGATGCTCGGCATGTTCTCTCCGGACATGGCCATCGACCTGGGAACCGCGAACACGTTGGTGTACGTCAAGGGCCGCGGCATCGTGTGCAACGAGCCGTCCGTCGTCGCGATCCACCACGACCGGAAGGGGAACAAGAGCGTGGTGGCGGTGGGTTCCCGCGCCAAGGCGATGCTCGGCCGTTGCCCGGCAGACATCCAGGCCATCCGGCCCCTCAAGGACGGCGTCATCGCCGACTTCGAGGTGACCGAGGCCATGCTCCGCTACTTCATCGAACGGGTGAACGGCCGCCGCAGCTTCGTCGCTCCCCGCATGGTCGTCTGCATCCCCTACGGCACGACCGAGGTGGAGAAGCGCGCGGTGCGCGAGTCCGCCGAGTCCGCCGGGGCGCGCCGGGTGCACCTCATCGAGGAGCCCATCGCCGCCGCGATCGGCGCGGATCTCCCGATCATGGAGCCCACGGGCAACATGATCGTCGACATCGGCGGCGGTACGACCGAGGTGGCCGTCATCTCCATGGCCGGCATCGTCTACAGCCGCTCGATCAAGGTCGGCGGCGACCACATGGACGACGCCATCAGCCAACACGTCCGCCGGCGCCACGAGCTGCTCATCGGGCCGCGCACCGCGGAGGAGATCAAGATCGTCCTCGGGAACGCCTCGTGCGACGGGCAGATCCGGGAGATGCAGGTCAAGGGCCGGGATATGGTCCGCGGCTTCCCGCGCACCGTCACCATCCACTCGGACGAGGTGCGGGACGCGCTTGAGGAGCCCATCCAGCTCATCGTGGAGGCCGTGGTGGCCTCCCTCGAGCGGACCCCCCCCGAGCTGCTCGGCGACATTGTCGACCGCGGCATCGTCATGACGGGTGGCGGCGCGCTGCTGCACCGTCTGGACTACGTCATCAGCCAAGCGACCGGCCTGCCCGTCATCGTCGACGACGATCCGCTCTCCGCCGTGGTCAAGGGCTCGGGCCGCGCCCTCGAAGAGATCGATCTGCTGGGCCTCATCAGCTAGGCCTCATCCGCCAGGCCCGAGGGGGAGGGGAGGCATGCCCCCCACTCCCGCACCGCGGAGCTACGCGAGGACCTTGGCGACGAGCGAGTCGAGCGCGCCCTTCGTCATCGAGCCGACCTTGCGCTCGAAGACCTTGCCGCCCTTGAAGAAGATCAGGGTCGGGATGGACTGGACGCCGAACTGGTTCGGGGTCTCGGTGTTCTGGTCGATGTCGATCTTGTAGACCTTCATGGCCTCGCCCTGCTCGCCGGAGAGCTGGTCGAGCAGCGGCGCGATTGCCTTGCAGGGGCCGCACCAGACGGCCGTGAAGTCGAGCAGCACGGGAACCTCGCTTTCGAGGACCTTCTTCTTGAAATCGGCGTCGGAGATGTACTCAACCTTGGCGCTGGCCATGATGCTCCCATTGGGTCCAAGCTCATTATGATCCGTCCAAGGTGCGGGCAACGAGCCGGCGGAGGATGTGTATGAGTCGCATACTGGTCGTGGATGATGACGCGCTCTCCCGCGCCGTCCTCCTCGATGCCGTTCGGTCGCTCGGGCACGAGGTCGTGGTGGTCGCCTCCGGCGCGGACGCGCTCGCGCGCCTCCGGGAGGAGACCTTCGACCTCGTCATCTCCGACGTGGCGATGCCCGAGATGGACGGGGTCGAGCTGGCCCGCCGCATCGCCGCGCGGCCCGTGCCCATCCCGGTCGTGCTCGTCAGCGCCGCCGGGCGCCCGCCCTCGGGAACCGTGCCCATCGCCGGGTTCGTGGCCAAGCCGCTGGACAGCGATCGCCTGGGCCGTGCCATCGACGCCGTGCGCGCCGCGGGCGCCGCCCCGCGCTCCGTCGAGTGGAGCGGCAGCGCCTTCCTCGCCGCGGTGGCGGGGCCGATCGAGCGCTTCCCGCCCGTCCGCGTGCTGTTCCTCGCGCACCGGGTCGCCGCCTCCGGCGCCCTACGGGTGGTCCTCGGCGATACGACCGCGCTCGTGGGCCTCCGGAACGGGAAGGTCGTCGACGTGCTCGGCGTCCCCGGCCTCTTCGCCTCCGTGGCGCCCTCCGCCGGCGATCGGCTCATGGACGGGCTCGGCGTCGCCGTGGCGGCCGGTCATCCCGTGGATCACGCGCTCGCGGGAGCATGCGACGGGCTCGGCGTCTGGCTGGCTAGCCTCGTGAGCGAGCGCGGAGGGCAGGTCACCTTCGACGCGGAGTGGACGCCCCCGCCCGGGCGGTTCCCGCTCCCGGCGTCCGTGCCGCGCATCCTCGCGCGCGGCCTCTCCCTCGGTCGGAGCGACGCCGCGGTGGCGCGCGCCTGGCGGGAGCTGGAGCTCGCGCCGCTGGCCTGCCGCGCACCCGAGGACTCCCCCGAGGAGAGCTGGGGCCTGGACGCGACGACGCTGCGCGTGCTCCGGCTTGCACCCCGGACCCCCACGGTGGACGCCCTCATCCGCCAGGCCGCGGGTGCCGACCGCGCGCGGCGCCCGGAGATCCTACGCGCCGTCGACACGCTCGAAGTGCTCGGCCTGCTCGTCGTGGCCGTCGGGGACCCGGATGACGAGCCCGCCGAGGAGCCCCAGGCGGCCGCCGTGCTCGCTCCCACGGCGAAGGATCCCCGCGCCGAGCGGCTGGCCGTCGCCGCCGCCGCCCTCGCTGATGCGCATCCCATCGAGATCCTCGAGCTCGAGGGGCGCCTGCAGGTCACCGACGAGGACGTCGCGAACGCCTACCGGGAGGTCTCCCGCCGGTACCACCCCGACACGTTCTTCAGCGCGCCGCCCGAGGTGCGCGTGCTCGCGGAGTCGTGCTTCTCCCGGGTGAACCTCGCGTATGACGCCCTTCGCCTCCCCGGCGGGCTCGCGGACGCGCGGCGCTTCCTCGAGTCGAAGGCGAAGGGGACAGCCTTCGTGAGCGAGAAGGAGCTCCGCGCTGCGAAGCTGGCGTTCCGCAAGGGCGAAGCCGCGTTCCGCGCGCGCGAGTGGAAGGCGGCGGACCCCCACTTCGAGGAGGCCGCGAGCATCGACGCCGCCACCTGGCCCCACCTCCTGATGGCGACCTACTGCGGGTGGCTCGCGCGGCGCGTGCCCCCCCTCGCCGCGCTCGCCACGCTCGCGTCGCTCGCCCCGCCGGAGCCCTCGCGCGCCGCGGAGGTGCTCGTCTACATGGGGAACGTGCTCAAGCAGGAGGACCGCGAGGCAGAGGCGATGAAGCAGTTCCGCGCGGCCGCCCAGAAGGATCCGATGAACCACGACGCCCAGCGCGAGCTCCGCCTGTACGAGGCGCGGAACCCGACGCCACCGCCCCGCGGGGGCGGGCTCTTCGGCGGCATCCTCGGCCGGAAGGCGCCGAAGTAGCGGTCAGGGGCAGACGGCGTCGCACACGGTGAGGTCCGGGGCCACGTCGCAGGGCGTATCCGTGAGGGCGGCGAGGCAGGCGCCGGCGTCCGCGTCGGAGAAGGCCTCGCAGGCGAGCGCGCCGTCGTCCGCGAGCGCGCCGGTCGTCGCGTCGACCGCGTCGAGGCACGCGGCCTCGTCGGCATAGCCGGCGTCCGCGAGGGTGCCGCACGTCACATGGCGCCCGCAGATCGCGACCGCGCGATCGTCCAGGAACGCCACCACCTCGGGGCTCCGGCACGCGGAGAGGAGGATCAGCCACATACCAGGCAGGCTTCGGCGAAGTCGACGTCGCAGCTCGCGGCGTCGATGGCGTCCTCGTAGGACTGGAGGCACGCCGCCATCGCCGCGCCGTCGTAGTCGGGGCAGTCGGCGTCGTCGTAGGGCTGGGCGGCCGCGGCGTCGGCGCACGCCGCCACGTCGGAGAAGCCCACGCTGTCGAGCTCTCCGCAGGTGTCGAGCCACGCGCAGTGCAGCTCGCCACGCTGGGCCTGCCCCTCCGTGTAGCCGAGGCAGCCCGCGAGCAGGAGCAGGATCACCCGCACATCTGCTTGGTGAGGTCCTTCGTGATGTTCTTCTGGTGGCTCTCGAGCGTGCCGCCGCCGATCTCGAGGAGCTTCGCGTCCCGGAAGAGGCGCTCGATCGGGTACTCGTCGCAGTAGCCGCTGCCGCCGAACACCTGCATGGCGTTGTCCGCGACCTGCTTGCCGACGGGCGCGGCGAAGAGCTTGGCGGCGTCGCTGCCGAGGCGGTTGCGCTGGTCGGGGCCGACGGTGCGGGCGACGGCGTAGACGAGGGCGCGCGTGGCCTCCGTCGCGGCGTAGCTCTCGCCGATGTAGCGCTGGATCTGGCCGAAGCGGTTGATGGGCTGGCCGAAGGCGATGCGGCCCTCCGCGTGGCGCACCATCAGCTCCAGGCAGCGATCGGCGATGCCGAGGCTCATCGCCGCGAGGGCGAGGCGCTCGATCTCGAGGTTGCGCATCATGTGCGTCAGGCCGGTGCCCTCGCGCCCGAGGAGGTTCTCGACCGGGACCTCGCAGCCCTCGAGGATGAGCTCGGACATCGTCGAGGCGCGCATGCCCATCTTGTGGATGGGCTGGGAGGTGCGGAAGCCGGGGCAGTCGCGATCGACGAGGAAGGAGCTGACCTTCCCTTCGGTCTTCGCGTAGACGAGGAAGCAGTGCCCGTCGGGACCGTTGGTGATGTAGGTCTTCGTGCCGTCGAGCACGTAGTGGGAGCCGCGGCGCACGGCCGTGGTGGTCATCCCGAGCACGTCCGTACCGTAGCCGGGCTCGGTCATACCCATGCCGCCGACCCACTCGCCGGAGATGACCTTCTCCAGGTAGCGGCCGCGTTGTTCGGCGTTGCTGCAGTAATAGAAGTTGTTGACGAACAACATCGAGTGCGCGAGGTAGGCGAGACAGAAGCCGGGGTCCGACTTGGAGATCTCGTGGTGCGCGATCACCGCGGCAGTGGTGTCCATGCCGGCTCCACCGTCTTCCGCGGGGATGGTGATGCCGAGGAGGCCGAGCTCGCCGAGCCTCCCGAAGAGCGGGCGGTTCAGCGTCTGCAGGCGATCGTGCGTCGCGGCTTGGGGTTCTACCTCCGTCTTCACGAAGTCTGCGACGAGGTCGCGGAGCATCTGGTGTTCGGGGGTGGGGTCGGTGAGCGTGTCGAAGCCGGCCATGCGTGCTCGCTGAGGGCGCGCATCCTAACGTTAAGCGCCCGCGTCGGCGCTGGTTCCGTCGCCCGTCACGGTCGCCCGTGAGCTCGCGCACCGGAGTCCGGCGTCGTTGCCCGACCCGACGCGGGCGGGCCGGGGGGAGGGCGGGTTAGGTCGGCGCATGCCGAAGAAACTGCTCCTCGTCGACGCGCCGAACCACGCATTCCGCGCGTACCACGCGATCCAATCGGACATGCGCGCCCCGGACGGCTTCCCGACGCGCTGCCTCTACGGCTTCAGCCGGATGCTCCTGGCGCTCGTGCGCGAGCACAAGCCCGACTACGTCACCTTCGTCTTCGACGTGGGCAAGAGCTTCCGGAACGCGCTCTATCCGGCGTACAAAGGGCAACGTCCGGACATGCCGGACGATCTGCGCCAGCAGTGGGGCGAGCTCCGCCCGCTGATCGAGGCCTTCGGCTTCCACGTCATCGCCGTGCCGAACACCGAGGCGGACGACGTCATCGGGACCCTCGCCTGCCGCTTCGCTTCAGACGACGTGCACGTCGGGATCGTGAGCAGCGACAAGGACTTCGGCCAGATCGTCGACGGGCGGATCCACCTGCTCGACCTGATGAAGGGCGTGGACTACGGCCCCGACGAGATCCGCGAGAAGTGGGGCGTCGGCCCCGACCGCATCATCGACCTCCTCTCCCTGATGGGGGACACGTCCGACAACGTCCCGGGCGTCCCGGGCGTGGGCGAGAAGAAGGCCGCCCAGTTCATCCAGAAGTTCGGGGACCTCGAGGGCGTGCTCGCCAACACCGCCGCGATCGGCGGGAAGACCGGCCAGTGCATCGCCGACAACGCCGACAGCGTGCGGCTCGCGCGTAGGCTCGTCACCATCGATCTCCAGGCGCCGATCGACGTGACGCTGGACGATCTGACCCCCCGCGCCCGCGACGAGGACGCGCTCCGAGAGAAGCTCGGCCGCTGGAACTTCAAGACCCTCCTCACGGATCTCGGCCTCTCCGCGCCCGCGCCCGTGCGCGCCGGCTCCACCGAGGGCTGGCCGACGCTCGACTGTGCCGCAGTGTGGGGCCCCGGCCCGCTCGCGGCGTTGGACGCCCGTCTCCGCGCCGCCGGCCGCGTCTCCCTCGCCGTCGCCGCCACCGGCGCCGACTTCCTCGCCGACGTGCCGACCCGCATCACCTTCGGCTGGACCGAGGCTGGACATCCGCAGCTTGTGCGCGTCCCGGTCGACGACGCTTCGCTCGCCGCCCTGCGCCCCCCTCCTCGAGGACGCCACGGTGGAGAAGACCGGCTACGACCTGAAGGAAGCGGCGAAGCTCCTCGAGAGCGCCGGCGTGCACCTCGCCGGCATCGCGGGGGACGTGATGCTCGCCGACTACCTGCTCGTGCCCGAGCAGAAGCACGGCCTGGACGACCTCGGGAAGCGCTACCTCGATCACCCGCTCGGGACCGCCCTCGGCGAGGAGGCCCAGCTCACCTGGGCCCTGGACTCCCTGCTCGCCGAGAAGCTAGAGGAGAACGGCGTCACCGGGGTGTACCGCGACATCGAGCTCCCGCTCGTGCCCGTGCTCGCCGACATGGAGCGCGCCGGCATCGCGGTGGACGTGTCCGCGCTCCAGGCGCTCTCCACTGAGCTCGGCGCCCGCCTCGCCGAGGAGGAGAAGCGCTGCCACGCCCTCGCCGGGCAGGAGTTCAACGTCGCCTCGACCCAGCAGCTCGCGGAGGTGCTCTTCGAGAAGCTCGGCTTGAAGGGCGGCAAGCGCACGAAGACCGGCTGGAGCACCGACGCCGACACGCTCGACAAGCTCCGTGAGGAGCACGCGCTCCCCGGCGCCATCCTCGCCTGGCGCGAGCTCTCGAAGCTCAAGGGCACCTACGTGGACGCGCTGCCCCCGGCCGTGAACCCGAAGACCGGGCGGATCCACACGCACTTCCGGCAGGCGGTGGCGGCCACGGGAAGGCTCTCGTCGAACGACCCCAACCTCCAGAACATCCCCGTCCGCACGGAGGAGGGGCGGCGCATCCGCCGCTGCTTCGTGGCGGCGCCGGGGCACGTGTTCCTGTCCTGCGACTACTCCCAGATCGAGCTGCGGATCCTGGCGCACTACTGCGGCGACGGCCCGCTCTGCGAGAGCTTCCGCAACGACGAGGACATCCACCGGCGCACCGCGTCGGAGATCTTCGGGGTGATGCCCGGGCTCGTGACCCCCGACATGCGGCGCGCCGCGAAGGCGATCAACTTCGGCATCGTGTACGGCATGGGCGCCTTCCGCCTCGCGAACGACCTCCGCATCTCCCGCACGGAGGCCCAGTCCTACATCGACGGGTACTTCGCCCGCTATCCGCAGGTGCGCGCCTACATGGACGGCGCGATCGCCCGCGCCCGGGAGAAGGGCTACGCGGAGACGCTCTACGGCCGCCGCCGCCCGAACCAGGGCCTGGACGCCAAGAACCCGATGGACCGCGCCGGCGCCGAGCGCATCGCGATCAACACGCCCATCCAGGGCACCGCGGCGGACCTCATCAAGCTCGCCATGGTGCGCGTCCACGCCGATGTCGCGGGCACCTCGGCGCGCCTGCTGCTGCAGGTGCACGACGAGCTCGTGCTCGAGGTCCCCGAGGGCGACGTGAAGGAGGTCGCGGAGCGGGTCCGCGCCGCGATGGAGGGCGTCGCGACGTTGTGCGTGCCGCTGAAGGTGGACGCCGGTTGGGCGTCGACCTGGGACGCCGCACACTGACCGCCGCACACTGACCTCCGCCGAGGCCCCGGAGTAAGCTCGGGCGCGCGCCGGCGTTCTTCGGGCGTGCAAGGGGTCTCGATGCGGCGGTGGACACGTTGGATGCTGACGGTCGGGTTGGTGGTCTCCTGTCGGAAGCCGCCCCCCGAGGTGCCCGCCGACGCCGCCGCGACGACCCGTCCGGAGGTGAGCGTGATGTTCGAGGCGGATCCCGCGGAAGACGGCCTCGGCATGCGCCTCTACGACGCCCGCCCGCTCGCCGAGGGGCTCGATGCCGTGCCGCTCGTCGCGTCCACTGCGCTCGATCCCGCCGCCACGACCGCCCTCCTCGCCCGGCTGCCCGCGCTGGAGACCGATGGCGTCGCCGCCGTGGCCTTCGCGCTCCGCGACGGGCCCCAGCCCCCGCCGCGCACCGGCGCCACCGTGCCGATGGCGTTCCCGGCGGGCGAGGGGACGACCGCCCCCGAGGTCGCGTCCGGCCCGCTCAGCGTCGTCCGCCGCGCGCCCGAGGGCGACGTGCCGATGGCGCCGCACCTCTCGGTCAGCTTCTCGCGGCCGATGGTGGCGCTCGCGTCCCAGGCCGAGGCCGCGAAGAGCGTGCCGGTCACGATCACGCCGGCGCCGCCGGGCGCGTGGCGCTGGCTGGGCACGAAGACCCTCGTGTTCGAGCCGAAGCCGCGCTTCCCGATGGCGACCCGCTTCACCGCGGACATCCCCGCCGGCACGCGCGCGCCCGATGGGAGCACGATCGATCAGGCGGTGACGTGGTCCTTCGCGACCCCGCCGCTCACGCTCCAGTCCTCGTGGCCCGACGCGACGAGCCGACGCCCGCGCGACCTCGCGCCCCAGTCGCTCACGCCCGTGCTCTTCCTCGGCTTCGACCAGGGGATCAGCCCCGACGCGCTGGTGAAGGTTCTGAAGCTGCGCGGCGGCCCCGAGGTGGGCGTCCGCCTCGCGACCGCGGACGAGGTCGCGAAGGTGCCGGAGGTGGCCGCCCGCGTGGCCCAGTCCGAGCCCGGCCGCGCGCTCGCGGTCACGCCGACCGCCCCCCTCGCCAAGGGCACGGCGTACGCCCTCGTGGTCCCCGTGGGCGCTCCCTCCGCCGAGGGCCCGCTCCTCACGACGGCAGAGCAGGCCCTCGCCTTCCGCACCTACGGGCCGCTGACCGTGAGCGCGCCGGAATGCTGGGGCCAGAAGCCCTGCCCGCCGGACAGCCCTTGGAACATCGCGTTCTCCAACCCCCTCGACGCGGCCGCCTTCGACCCCGCCAGCATCAGCGTCACGCCCGAGGTCCCCGGCCTCCAGCGCCTCGCCGACGGCGACAGCGTGCGCATCCACGGCCTCTTCACCGGCCGCACGACCTACACCGTCAAGGTCGCGGCGGGCATCCGGGACATTTTCGGCCAGACCCTCGCCGAGGCCCGCACCTTCACCGTCGCCGTCGGCCCCGCCGAGCAGATGCTCCGCGGCCCGGACGCCACCTTCGTCACCGTCGACCCCGTCGGGCCGCCGAAGGTCTCCTTCTTCACGACCAATCAATCCGCGTTGAAGGTGACGATCCACGAGGTGGCGCCGACGGACTGGCCCGCATGGGAGAAGTGGCTCCAGGCCTACCGCTGGGAGGACGTCCGTAAGCAGGCCTTCCCCGGAAAGCGGGTGTTTGCCGGGACGATCCCGGTGGCCACCGTGGCCGATCGCAAGGTGGAGACGGCGCTCGACCTCACGAAGTACCTCAAGGGCAGCGGCGGGCAGCTCATCGTCCAGGTCGAGCCGACCGTGCAGCCGAAGGACCGATGGAACCGGCAGGAGTGGCTGGGGTGGGTGCAGGCGACGCCCACCGGCCTCACGGTGTTCCAGGACGCCGCCGCCCTCACCGTGTGGGCGACCACCCTCGCCGACGGCACCGCGGCCCGCGACCTCGGCGTGCGCGCGCTCCTCCGCGGCGGGGCCCTCTCCGCGCCGCTCCGCACCGACGCCGCCGGCCTCGCGCGCCTCCCCCTCGCCGCCGACGTCCTCGGCGTCGTCGCGGGCGAAGGCACGACCGCGGCCTTCCTCCCGGCGTCCCCCTACGGCTACGGGGACGCGTGGGTGCGCGTCGAGCGCGACGCGGACCTGCGCTGGTACGTCTTCGACGACAAGAACCTCTACAAGCCCGGCGAGACCGTTCACGTGCGCGGCTGGCTCCGGTCGAAGGCGCCCGGGATCGACGGGGACCTCGGCGGCGCCGGCGTCTCCCGCGTGGGCTGGCACGCGTTCTCGAGCGAAGGCAACCCGCTCGGCGAGGGCACCGCCACGGTGAGCGGCCTCGGCGGCTTCACCTTCGACCTCCCCCTCCCGAAGACGCCCAACCTCGGCGCCGCGCGCATCGCCATCGAGCCGCTCGACGGGCCGACGCCGCGCTACGGCACCGAGCTCGCCTTCGAGATCCAGGAGTACCGCACCCCCGAGTTCGAGGTCACCGCGAGCGGCGCCGACGGCGTCTACGCCCTCGGCGAGGACGCCATCGTAGACGTGAACGCTGCCTACTACGCCGGCGGCGGCCTCCCCGGCGCGCCCGTCGCGTGGACGGTGAGCGCCACGCCGACCACGTTCGTGCCCCCCGGTCGGAGCGACTGGAGCTTCGGCCCGTGGTCCCCCTGGTGGCGGCCCTGGAGCGAGCCGAACCGCGGCTACGTCGAGCCCGAGCGCTTCGCCGGCGTCACCGACGCCACCGGCGCCCACCACCTCGGCATCCACTTCGCGTCGCTCCGCCCCGCCCGCCCGATGACCGTCACCGCCGAGGCGACCGTCCAGGACGTGAACCGGCAGGCGTGGACCGCGTCGAAGAGCTTCCTCGTACACCCGGCGGACGTGTACGTCGGCCTCAAGACGGCGTCCGCATACGTCGAGGCGGGGAAGCCCGTCGACGTCGAGGCGATCGTCGTGGATCGCGCGGGCGCGGCCGTCGCCGCGGGGGAGGGGCGCTCCGCGGTGACGCTGTCCTTCCGCCGCCTCGTGTGGACGCGCGGCGCGGCGGGCTGGAGCGAGGTGCCCGAGGAGGTCGGGACGGCGACGCTCCCGGGCGCCGGTCGCCACGCCTTCGTCGCGGAGGCAGGCGGGAGCTACGCGATCGTCGCCACGGCGCGCGATCGGCACGGGCGCCTCAGCGAGACCGAGCTGCGCGTCTGGGTCTCGGGCGCGCAGGTCGTCCCGGATCGCGGTGTCGCCCAGGAGGAGGTCACCCTCGTCCCCGAGCGCCAGACCTACGCCGTCGGCGACACGGCCACCCTCCTCGTCCAGGCTCCGTTCTCGCCCGCCGAGGGCGTCCTGACCGTACGCGCGGGCGGCGACCTCCTCGAGACGCGCCGCTTCACGATGGAGGGCGGCTCGACCACGCTCGCGATCCCCGTGACCGCGCGGCATGTGCCCGACTTCACCGTCGCCGTCGACCTCGTGGGGGCCCGTCCCCGCGCCGGCGACGACGGCGCGGCCCTCGCCGATGCCCCCAAGCGCGTGGCCTACGCCGCGGGCTCGCTCACCTTCGAGGTGCCGCCGCGCGCGCGCACCCTCACCGTCGCCGTGGCCCCCGTGGTCGCGCGCCTCGATCCCGGCGCAGCGACGTCCATCGATCTGCGCGTCACCCGCGCCGATGGCACCCCCGTGGCCGGCGCAGAGCTCGCGGTGGTCGCCGTGGACGAGGCCGTCCTCGCCCTCACCGGGTACAAGCTCCCGGATCCGCTCGCCGCCTTCTACGCCTCGCGCGGTGACGGCGTCAGCACCCACCACCTCCGCCAGTGGGTGACCCTCGTGAACCCGGCGGCGCTCGACCCGCTGGGGGACGCGAGCATCGGCGACGCGTTCGGAGGGGGCGGTCTCGGGATGAGCGGCGCCGGCCGCGGCGGTGGCGGGTCGCCTCCCGAAGGCGGGCTGATGATGAAGGCGATGGCCGCGCCGCCGATGGACGCGGCGCCGGCTCGGACGCGCTCGGTGAACGCCGAGGCCAAGAGCGGCCCGACCGTCCCCGACGCCTCCGCCCCCAAGATCACGATGCGGACGGACTTCTCGGCGGTCGCGCTGTGGATGCCGAGCGTCACGACCGACACCGCCGGTACGGCGCGCGTGCCCCTGAAGCTCCCCGACTCCCTCACCCGTTACCGGATCATGGTGGTGGCGGTCGCGGGCGAACGGGAGTTCGGCTCGGGCGAGGCGGACGTCACCGCGCGCCTCCCCCTGATGGTGCGCCCCTCGGCGCCGCGCTTCCTCAACTTCGGCGACCGCGTCGAGCTCCCCGTCGTCCTCCAGAACCAGACCGACGCCCCGCTCACCGTCGACCTCGCCGTGCGCGTCGCCAACCTCTCGCTCCTCTCCGCCGTCACCGATCCGCTCCCCCGCGGGTCGGAGGCGACGGGCGGTCAGGCGGGTCGCCGGGTCGTCGTCCCCGCGAACGATCGGGTCGAGGTGCGCTTCCCCGCCGCCGCGGCCATGGCCGGCACCGCGCGCTTCCAGGTCGCCGCAGTGTCCGGTGCGTACGCGGACGCCGCGACCGGCAGCCTCCCCGTGTGGACGCCCGCGACCACCGAGGCGTTCGCGACCTACGGCACCTTTGACACCGGCGCGGAGCGGCTCTCCGTCGCGCCGCCCGCCGGCGTGTGGCCGCAGTTCGGCGGCCTGGAGGTGACCGTCTCCTCCACCCAGCTCCAGTCGCTCACCGACGCCTTCGTCTACCTCGTCGCCTACCCCTACGACTGCAACGAGCAGCTCGCGTCCCGCCTCCTCGGCGTGGCCGCGCTCCGCGACGTGCTCGGCGCCTTCGCCTCCGATCAGCTCCCCTCGAAGGAGAAGCTCGAAGCGACGGTCGCGGCCGACATCGAGCGGCTGGCCCGGCGTCAGAACCCCGACGGCGGCTGGTCCTTCTGGCGGCGCGGCGACGACGGCTGGCCGTACCTCGGCGTACACGTCACCCACGCGCTCGTGCGCGCCAAGGCCAAGGGCTACGCCGTCGAGCCGGTCAGCTACGCCAAGGCGCTGGGCTACGTCGGGTCGGTCGAGCGCCACATCCCCCGCTGGTACTCGCGCGAGTCCCGCTGGGCGATCCGGGCCTACGCGGTCAACGTCCTCTCGCTCGCCGGCACGCCGAACGTCGCGAAGGCGAAGGCGCTCCTCGCCGAGGGCGGCGTCGACGGGCTCGGGGCGGAGAGCCTCGGGTGGATCCTCCCGACGTTGGTGGACGGGAAGGCCACGCGCGAGGTGGAGAGCATCCGCGGCTGGCTCGCCAACCACGTCACGGAGACCGCCGCGGGCGCCCACTTCGTGACCTCCTACTCGGACGGCGCGCAGGTCCTCCTCCACTCCGATCGCGTCGCGGACGGCGTGCTGCTCGAGGCCCTCCTCCGCACCGACCCGAAGAACGAGCTCGTGCCGAAGCTCGTGAACGGCTTGCTCGCGCACCGCACGGCGGGGCGCTGGGCGAACACGACGGAGAACGCGCAGATCCTGCTCGCGCTCGATCGCTACTTCCACGTCTACGAGGGCGTGACCCCCGCGTTCGTCGCGCGGGTGTGGCTCGGCGACGGGCTCGCGGGCGAGCGGAAGTTCGCGGGGCGCGAGACGGAGCGCGCGCAGGTCGACGTGCCGATGGCGTGGCTCCAGGAGCGCGGCGCGCAGGACCTCGTCGTCGGGAAGGAGGGCGCCGGGCGCCTCTACTACCGGGCGGGGCTCCGCTACGCGCCGGTGGACCTCGAGCCCGAGGCCGCCGACTACGGCTTCGCGGTCGAGCGCGTGTACGAGCCGATCGACGAACCGGGGGACGTGACCCGCGCGGCGGACGGCGTGTGGACGATCCGGGCGGGGGCGCGCGTGCGCGTGCGCCTCACGATGGCGACCCCGATGCGCCGCTACCACGTCGCGCTCGTGGACCCGCTCCCCGCCGGTCTCGAGGTGCTGAACCCCGACCTCGCGGTCACCGGCGCGCTCCCCCTGGATCCGACGGCCACCCCGAGCCCCTACTGGTGGTGGGGCCGCACCTGGTACGAGCACGAGAACCTCCGCGACGAGCGCGTGGAGGCCTTCGCGTCGCTGCTTCCGGACGGCGTGCACACCTACACCTACGTCGCGCG
Source organism: uncultured Pseudomonadota bacterium (assembly GCA_903959175.1). Taxonomy (GTDB): domain Bacteria; phylum Myxococcota_A; class UBA796; order UBA796; family SXON01; genus CAJBVW01. The sequence goes on along the minus strand of CAJBVW010000438.1, from coordinate 11,277 downwards.
CGCCACGACCCCCGGCGACTTCGTGGTGCCGCCGACCAAGGCGGAGGAGATGTACGCGCCCGAGACCTTCGGCCGCGCGGCGGGCGATCGCGTGATCGTGCGGTGATCGGGGCGCGTCGGTGGCCGACCCCGGCGTGCACCCCCGCGATCGTATAGGATGACGCGGCCATGCTTTCGCACGACCTCCCCGACTCAGAGCTGGTGTTGCGCGTCCGCAAGGGCGACGGCAGCGCCTACCGGCCGCTCGTCGAGCGCTACCAGACCCGCATCCACGCGATGGTGTACGGGATGGTCCGGGACGGCGAGGAGGCGCGGGACATCACCCAGAACGCGTTCATCAAGGCCTACCAGAGCCTCGCGTCGTTCCGGATCGAGTCCAGCTTCTACACGTGGCTGTACCGGATCGCGATGAACCTCGCGATCGACCACTGCCGCAAGAACCGGCGCCGGAAGACCACCGCCTTCGACGAGGCCGTCGCGAACCGCGACGAGGACGGCACCATCCTCGACCTCCACCAGAGCGAGTCGCCGCAGCGGGCGCTCCAGCGCAAGCAGCTGCACGAGCGGATCTTCGCGGCGCTGGACGAGCTCTCCGAGGACCAGCGCGAGGTCATCCTCCTGCGCGAGGTCGAGGGCATGTCCTACAAGGAGATCGCCGAGGCCATGGACATCCCGGAAGGGACCGTCATGAGCCGACTCTTCTACGCCCGCAAGCGCCTGCAGGGGCTCCTGCAACATTCCTCGGGCGAGATGTAGATGGCGGTGAATGGACCCCGCGGCCGGACGTTCCACCGGTGATGGAACCTTCCCCCCCCGATCGCCTCGAAGCCCTGCTGATGCGGGCCTTCGACGGTGAGGCCACCCCCGGAGAGCGGGGCGAGCTCGCCGCCGCGGCCGACGCCGACCCGCGCCTCGCCGCGTGGGCCGAGCTGCGCGTCGCGCTCCGAGCCGCCCTCGCCGTCCCCGGCCCCGTGGACATCGCGGGGGACGTGATGGCCGCGCTCGACGCGGATCGCGTGTGGGCCCCCCTGGGCGCCTCGCTCGCGTCCGTGCTGGGCGGCGCCGACGCGCCCCCGATCGACCTCGCGGACGCCATCGCAGCGCAGATCGCGGCGATGGGCGTGTACACGAGCGACGTCGACGCCCCCCTCGACCCCGAGACCGAGTGGGCCCCCCTCGGCGCCGCCCTCCGGGACGCCGTGCGCGCCCCGGCGGTCGACCTCGCGGACCTCGTCATGGCCTCCATCGCGAACGAGGCCGTGTGGGCCCCGGTCGGCGAGGCCGTGCGGGACATCGTCCGCGCCGCCCCCCCGATCGACGTGGTCGCGCCGGTGATGGCCGAGCTGGATCCCGACGCCGAGCTCTCCGCCTACTTCGACGGCGAGCTCTCCTCGGAGCGCACCGCGGTCGTCGCCGCGCGGCTGCTCCGTGACGTCGGCGCGCGCGATCGCCTGGCCGCCTACGCCTCCCTCGGCGAGTCCCTCCGGGACGCTACCCAGCGCGGCGAGGATCTCTGGCCCGGCGTGGCCGACGGTGTGGGCCTCGAGCGGGACGCCCTCCACGGCTGGGCCGCCATCGCCGCGCCCCTGAAGGAAGCCTTCGCGGCCATCCCCCCGATCGACGTGGCCGGCTCCGTCATGTCGCAGATCGAGCCCGTCGCCGTGCGCATGCCCCGCTGGGCCTCGCTCGGCGGCCCGCTCCTCGGCTTCGCGCTCGCGGCCGCGATGTTGTTCGCGGTCCTGCCCACTGCGCCGACCGCTCCCACCCGGCGCCCCGAGGACGGTGTGGCCGCGGTGGCCGCGGATCTCCGCCTCGCCACCATCAACGACGCCCAGGTGGAAGAGATCTACGCGCCGGGCGATGTGGTGGTACAGGTCATGCAGTTCGAGGACGGCGGCCCGACGTTCATCCTCGTGGACGACCCCCCCTCGGGCTCCGGAGTGCCCCTCTGATGCTTCGCGTCCTGCTCCTGGCCACGGTCCTGGCGGCGATGGCGCTCTCGGGCCCTGCGTACGCGCAGAGCCGGCCCGCCCCGGCGCCCGCGCGTCCCGCGGCGGCCGGCGCCGCGACTCAGAAGCCGGTCGCGAGCCGCGTGGGCGTCCACATCTCCGTCGTGCACGCGACCGACTCGGAGAGCGGCATCGACCCGCGGCTCTCGGCGCTGTCGTCCTCGTTCCGCTACTTCAAGTACAAGGGCTACCGCCTGCTCTCCACGCAGGACGCCGATGTCTCCGTAGGGGAGGACCACAACTTCCCGATCGAGGGCGGGCGCCGCCTCAAGGTCACGCTCATCTCGAAGGACGACGCCCGGGCCCGCGTCCGCGTCGAGATCACCAGCGACGACGGCAAGCTCCTCGACACCACCGTGAGCATCAACCGCGGCGGCACGTTCATCGTCGCGGGCCCGACGTTCAAGGACGGCATCCTGATGCTGCCCGTCCGGGCCGACTACTGACCCCGACCGTCCGGGACGACCTCGTCCTGGTCGGCTGGCTCGCCGCGCTCGCGCCCGGGGCCGCGGCGACCCCCGGCTGCGGCGCGCTCGCGACCGCCGCCCTCCGCACCAAGTTCCGGGACGCCGCCCAGCTCGACCTCGCGCTCGCCAACGGCCTGCGCCGCGCCGCCGCGACCGCCGTGCTCCACATGCCCGAGCGCGTCGACCCAGTGGACGCCCAGCGCGCCGTCCTCGCCGACCGCGTCGGGTTCGCCGCGCTGCTCGACCGCGCGGAGCCCGCCCTGGTGGCGATCGCCGCCCGCCTCGACGCCCTCGGGCCCACGCGGGGGAACGGCGCCCGGCTCGCGCCGTGGGTGCTCGACGCCTTCCGGACGCAGTCGCGGGACCTCTTCCCGCGCGAGGACATGGGCGGGATCGCGCTGGCTGTGGGCGTCATCGAGGCCCTGGCTGCGCGCGCCGACGCGCACCGGCGGCTCGCGCTCGAGCGGGAGCTGGCGCGGCTGCTGGCGCGGGACGGCGCGCCCGAGGCCGCCGTGGCGCTGTCCGGGGCGGGGGAGGGGGCGACCGCCCTCGTCCAGGCCGACGCCCTCGCGGGGCGGGGTGCGCTCGAGGCCGCGGGGGAGCGGCTCGCGGAGGCGCGGCGCCGCTTCGAGGCCGCCGGGGACCTCGCGGGTGTGGCGGCGGTGCTCCGGCGCGAGGCCGCGCTGGTCGCGCCGGACGCGCGGGTGGAGACGTTGCGGCGGGCCGTACGGCTCGCTCGCCAGGCCGCTGACCTCACCGGCGAGGCCGAGGGCCTGGAGGAGCTGTCGCGCGCATACGCCGAGTCCGGGCGGAGCGGTGCGGCGGTGGCAGTCCTCGGCGAAGTGGCCCGTGCCGCGCGCGCGGGGGTGGACGCCGCCGCGGAGGCCCGCGCCCTGCAGCTCGCCGGGCGGCTCCTCTGCGAGGCGCCCGCGGGGGAGGACGAGCCGGGTCCCGGGCTGGTGTTGCTCCTGCGCGCGGGTGACCTCGCCGCGAGCGTCGACCCCGTCGTGGCCGACCTCGTTCGCCGCTATGTCACCGGCTTCCAGTACACGCTCGACGACCGGCGCTTCGCCGAGATCGAGCCGCTGCTGGACGAGGATCGCGACGAGGTCGTGCGAATGACCTTCGCGCGATACCGATCGCGCCACCCGGAGGCGTTACCCTAGGGCTGCGCGCCTACGGTGATCGCCAAGGAGGTCGAGGTTGGTTGAGCTGCTGCTCCTGAGGTCGGGCGAGACGGTCCACGCGATCCGCGTGGAGGAGGCCGCGATCCATGTGGGACGCGCGCCGGGGAACGAGCTCGTGGTGTCGGACGCGACGGTGTCCGGCCATCACTTGATGGTGTGGCGTGAAGGCACGACGGTCTGGATCAAGGACCTCGCGTCCACGAACGGCACGTTCATCAACGAGAAGCGCATCCGCAGCGTGCACCCCGTGCGCGACGGCGATCGCATCCGCCTCGGCACGACGTGCGTGCTCCAGGTGCGCGCGGACGTGGCGGTGCCCGAGGCCCCGAGCCGCGGCCTCGCGGTCGAGGACCTCCGCGCGGGGACCCGCTTCCCGCTCACCGGCGACCGCTTCGCGATCGGCTCCGGGCCCGACGCGGACCTCCGCCTGCCCGACGGGCCGGCGCGCGCGGCGACGCTCATCCTTCACTCCAACGGCGAGGTGCGGATCGGGACCGACGACAGCGAGGGTCCGCTGACCATCGGCGTCGACTTCACCGTGGGCGACCGCGTGCTGCGCCTCGCCGAGGTGGAGGAGGTCCAGGCCGCCACCGAGGTGCCGCAGGCCGAGCGGTATCCGTACCGCCTGAGCGCGACGCTCGAGGGGCCCTTCGGCGCCGAGGCGACGATGGACGACGTGGCCTCGGGCCGCTCCCACAAGATCGACAGCGGGAACCGCGCCGTGCTGCTCTTCCTGCTCGGGCGCCGCTTCGAGGAGGATCGCCTGCGCGGCGTGCCGCCGGACGAGCGCGGTTGGTGCCCCGACGACGAGGTCATGACCGGCGTGTGGGGCCGGCACGGCGACGAGAACAAGCTCAACGTGCTGCTGCATCGGCTGCGCGCGGAGCTGCGGGTGGCGGGCTTCGATCCCTGGTTCATCGAGAAGAAGCAGCGGTTCGTCCGTCTCCGCGTCACCGAGGTGACGATCCGTTGAGCGCGCCTCCGCGCGGCGTCGACGCGCGCCCGCGCGGGCTTCGCCGTGGCTGAAATCGCGGGCCGATACCGCCTGGGCGAGGTCCTCGGCACCGGCGGCACGTCGACCGTGTACCGGGCGACGGACACTGCGCTCGGCGTCGAGCGCGCGGTGAAGGTGCTCCGCGGGGACGGCGCGGGCATCGACGCGCAGCGCTCCCGCCTCCGTGGCGAGGCGCGGGCGATGGCGCGGGTGACGCACCCGAACATCCTGCGCGTCTACGACGTCGGCACCGCGGACGGCCAGGACTACTTCGTCATGGACCTCGCTGAGGGGGGCTCCCTCCAGGACCGTGTCGACGAGACCGGGCCGCTGCCCCCCGTGGTCGCGTGCCGGTACGCCCTCCAGATCCTCGGCGCGCTCGCCGCCGCGCACGACGCCGGCGTCATCCACCGCGACGTGAAGCCGCAGAACGTGCTCCTCGACCGCGACGGCATCGCGCTCCTCGCCGACTTCGGCATCGCGCTGCTCTCGGACGGGCGCGAGTCGCGCCACACCAGCGTGGGCGTGGCGATGGGCTCGATGACGTACATGCCGCCCGAGCAGCGTCTCGACGCGCGCGGCGTGGGCGTCGGCGCCGACATCTACTCGACGGGCGCGACGGTGTACGCCGTGCTGACGGGCGCGAGCCCGGTCGACCTGTTCCTCGCGCCGCCGGGCTCCGCGCGGTGGGACGACGTGCCCGACGTGCTCTGCCCGCTCCTCCAACGCGCCACGCGCCTCGCGCCGGCGGAACGCTACCCGAGCGCCCGCCACATGGCCGCCGCCGTGCTCGCGGCCATGGCCCTCCTGCCGGCGGAGCCGCCGCCCTCCGCGCGGGACGACGCCGCGTGGGTGTGGGTCCGCGATCGCGTCCTCGCCTCGCTCAGCGGTCTGAGCCCCGAGCCCGAGATCATGCAGGAGCCCGTCCCGCGCGTGCCCCGCCCCCGACGCGGCGGCGAGGTCGCGCCGACGCTGGACGGGCGCGCCGCAGCCGCGCTGGCCCTGCGCAGCCGCGAGCTCGTCACCGCCGGGCTGCTCCTCCTCCTGCTCGGCACGATGGGGCTCTCCGTGTGGATCCGATCCGCGCCCCCGGGGCCCCCGGCGAACACCGAGCGTGCATCGGGGCCCACGCCCTCCGCCGTCGTCGTCGAGGCCAGGACGCCCGAGGGCAGCGCCCCGTCCGTTCCGGTGGTCGCCGCGTCCGTCGCGCCGGCCGTTGAGGCGCCGGCCGTCGTCGCGGCCGTGTCCGAGGTGAAGCCGCGCCGTTCATACGCGCAGCCGTCCAGCCCGACCGTCGCCGAGCCGGTCGCCAAGGCCGCCTCGCCCGTCGGGGTGTGGACGGGCTCCTTCAACGGGCGCACCAGCCGGTTCGACCTCGCCGGCACCGACGACGCGCTCCACGGCACGGTCACGGTCACCTTCCAGGGCACCGCCATCGTCACCGACGTGCAGGGGCGCTTCGACCCCGCCACGCGCACCGTCGAGCTCGCCGACACGACGCGCACCGCGGACAGCGGGCGCTATGTCGCGAGGCTCACGGACGAGCCCGCGCTGGACGGCACGTTCCGCGCCACGGAGACCGGGCAGGTCGCCCGGTTCCGGATGGTCCCCGCCCGGTAGCTCCGCCGGGACGGCGTGATCCCGGGGCCCGTTTCGGGTAGGCTTCTACGGGAAGCCGTGACGTCCCTCTCCTCGTTCTTGCTGGCAACCCTGTGCGCGTCGGCTCCGGCCCACGCGGCCGGCGCCGCGCACGCGCCCGAGTCCGCCGTCGTGCTTGTCGCGCGGGTGGACGGCAGCGTCGGGCTCTCCGCCGCGGGGGGCGCGCCCGCGGCCGGGCTTGGCGTGTCGGCCGGGCTGCCGTTCGGCGCGGTGCAGCTCAACGCGGACCTCGGCCTCGGCGCCGACCTCGCGCCCACGCCGCGCATCACGGCGCTGCTCGACGCGCACCTCCCGATCGTCTCCGGCGCGAAGGGCGCGCTGTCCCTCACCGCGGGGCTCGGCACCGGCTGGTGGGTGGACGCCCCCCGCCCGCTCGCGCGCGTCGGCGTCGCGTACGACGGCCCCGCGCCTGCCGACCGCGGGCTGCGCGCCTCGCTCGCGTGGCAGTACGGCGGCGGCGGGGCCGGCGCTGTGATCGCCGGCGTCGGCGTCGCGTGGCGGGCGGGCCCCCGCGTCGCGCGGCCCGCCTCGCTCGTCACCGAGCGCGATCCTACCGCGCCCCCGCCGCCCCTGCCGCTCCTCGTGACCCCCGCGGAGGCGATGGTGTGGCTGCCGCACCCCGTCTGCGAGTGGGTGCCGGCGAGCTCGCTGGGCGACCGCGATCCCGCCTCCCTCCTCGGGGTGACCGTCCAGGTGCGCGCCCCCGGCTACCTCCCGGCGGACGTGACCCTCGACGCCGCCGGCGGGCGTGTGCTCTCGCTCACCCCGGCCCCCGCGTACGGCTCGGTCGTCGTGGTGGCCTTCCCGGGGGACCGCGTGCGCATCGGCGCGAGCGTGTTCCCGATCGCTCCCGACGGCACCGCCGTCTTCAGCGCGCCCGAGGGGCCCGTCGCCGTCGAGGTCGTCGGGGGCGGCCGCAGCGTCGTGATCGACGGTGCGGTCGCGGCCGGGTACGCGCTCTGGCTGCGCGCGCCGGTGCCCGCGCCGCTCACCCTCTCGTTCCCGGTCGGCTCCGCGGAGGTGCCCGCCGACGTGCTGCCGGCGCTGCGCGCCTACGTCGCCGCCCTCGGGGACCACCAGCTCCGCATCGTGGGTGCCTACGCGTCCGAAGAGGCCGAGGCGAACCGCCGCGTCGCGAGCGCCCGCGCGGAGGCCGTCGCCGCCGCGCTGGTGGCCGCGGGCGCCCCGGCCGGCGCCGTCAAGGTGCTCTCCTCGACCAAACCCCCGAAGGACGCGCTCGAGGGCGCCCACGGCTACGTCCGCGTCGAGAGCCTCTCGGCCAGCGCCCCGGAGGCCCCGTGATCCTCCTCTGGGCCGGGCTCGCCCACGCGCTCGACCACCACGTCCTCCACGAGGGCGAGACCCTCCTCGACGTGGCGCAGGCGGAGGGCGTGCCCGTCGGAGCCCTACGCGCGCTCAACCGCCTCGCCGCCAAGGACCTGCCGCCCGTCGGCACCGTCCTGCTGCTCCCCGGAGCGGAGAGCTCGGAGCCCGCCGCCATCGTGCTCTCCGTCTCGGGGACCGGCACCGCCACGCTCCCCGGGGAGGCCGCCGTACCCCTGAGCACCACGCGGGCGCTCCCCGTCGGCACGCTGGTGTGCACGGATCCCGGCGGCCACGCCACCCTCCGCCTCGCCACCGCGCCGCACAGCCACGAGCACGACGACGTCACCATGCTCGGCGGCACCTGCCTCACGCTGGACGCGAGCTGGGCCCGCGACGAGCGCCGCGCCTCCGTCGTGTCCGTGCGGCGCGGCTCGATCGCGGTGCTCGCGGCGGCGGAGGGCACCGGCGCCGTGACCGTCCGCACGGGTGCGAGCGTGAGCACGAGCACCACGGGCGGCTTCCGCGTCACGGTGGAGGAGGGCGCGTCCCGCACCGAGGCCCTCGACGGTCCGGTGGAGGTCATGGGCGCGGGCGCGCAGGTCTCGCTCACCGAGGGGACCGCCACCCGCGTGCGCGACGGGGAGGCCCCGGCGGCCCCGGTGGCGCTGCTCGCGGCCGGCGCGCCGCGGTACCCGAACGAGAAGACCCAGCTCCGCCGCCCGGACTTCGCGTGGGCCCCCGTCGACCGCGCGCTGGGCTACCGCGTCGAGATCGCGTCCACCCCCGACTTCACCACGATCGTCCTCGCCGAGGACGTCGGGTCCAGCCCGTGGCGGCCCGAGACGCTGTTCCTGCCCTTCGACGAGGGCGCCCTCTGGTGGCGGATCTCGTCCTTCGATCGCACCGGCTTCCTCGGCGCGCCGTCCGTTCCCGCGCGCATCGTCCTCCCCGTCGGCGTCGGCCCCTGATTCCCGGGGGAGGGGCGTGGGCGCGCGGTTAAGGTCCGACCACCGGAGCCTCCCGTGACCCTGTTCGAGAAGATCATCGCGCGCCAGATCCCCGCCGACATCGTCTACGAAGACGACCACACGATCGCCTTCCGCGACATCCACCCGCAGGCGCCGACCCACGTGCTGGTCGTGCCCCGGCAGGTCATCCCGCGCCTGGACCTCGCGACCGAGGCCGACGTGGAGGTGCTCGGCCGCTGCATGCTCGCGGTCGGGATCGTGGCGAAGAAGCTGGGGCTCTCCGGCTACCGCGTCGTCATCAACAACGGTGAGGAGGCCGGCCAGACCGTCTTCCACCTCCACCTGCACATCCTCGGCGGCCGCCGCCTGACGTGGCCGCCGGGCTGAACGGCTACTCGCCGAGCCGCTCCATGCTGGCCGTCGCGGAGCGCAGGAACTCGGCGACGTCGACGCCCTGGGCCTCGTAGCGGAGCGCCTGCGCGCCCATCTCGGCGCGGTCGAGGTCCTTGAGGAGCCGCGCCTCGGCGCTCTGGCCCGCTTCGGCCTCGTCCCAGATCGCGCGCAGGTCGGGGCGGTCGGCGAGGAGCTCGTCCATCGCGGCGGCCTCGCGGCGGTGCTTCTCGTCGCGGGCGACGCCGTCGTGGGGCGTGAGGTCCCCCACGCGGAGCTCGGCGAGATCGTGGAGGATCGCCATCGCGAGGAGCTTCTCGCGGTCGAGCTCCGGCGGGCAGCGCAGAAGCGCGAGGAGCGCCACGCCCCAGGAGTGCGCCGCCACGCTCTCGGGGCGGGCGACGCCGACCCGCTTCCACCCGGCGCGGTCGACCTCCTTCAGGCCCATCGCGGCGAGGGCGAGCGCGCGGTCGGTCATGTGACGAGGGCGCGCTGCTCGGGGCGCGCGAGGCTGATGACGACGGGATCCTCGGCCTGCACGCGGGTGAAGGCGCCCCGCCCGTCGAGCTGGCGCCAGCCCTCCGCGATGAGCACCTGCGCGACCGCGCCGCCGAGCGTGCCGCCGGGCCCGAGGAGCACGAGGGCGTCTGGCGCGTACTCGCGCATGGCGACGCGTACGCTGGCGGTGAAATTGTAGGGATCGGTGACCTGGGCGCCGAGGGTGTAGTCGCGGATGGCGGCGGGGTCGGCGTGGAGGGGCCGGAAGACGACGCCGCGGCCGTCCACCAGGGGGACGTCCGGGGCCTTCCAGCCGAGCCCGGCGAGATCGTCGAAGGCGCGGGCGGAGGTCGCGCGCATCAGCGGCGTGTGGAACGCGGAGTGGAGGGGGAGCTGGAACGGGGCGTCCCTCTCCCCGATCTTGCGCGGGGGAAGAAGCTTCATCAGCGCATCGAGCGCCGCGGTGGTGCCGCCGAGGACGGCCTGACCGCCGAGCCGGATGCTCCAGTACAGGTCGGGGATCTCGGCGAGCGCGGCGTCCAGCTCCGCGGAGGGGAGGGCGCGCCAGGCGTCGTCCACGAGCGGGTAGAGCACCTGGCCGCCGATGACGTTGTCGGCCTGGTACTGCGCCATGGTCTCGACGAGCGTGAAGCTGTCGGCCTGCGAGAGCGCGCCGGCGACGGAGAGCGCGGTGTACCAGCCCATCGAGTTGCCGAGGACACAGACGACCTCGGCCTTCCCGTCGGGTCCAAGCGCGAGCGCGTCACGATCCGAGAGCGAGCCGGCCATCGTGAGGATCGAGGCGTTCTCGCCGGCGACGTGGAGGCGCGAGGCGTAGGCGGGCGCGGCGTCCAGCTCGGTGGGGGTGGGCCGCCCCAGCGCGGCGCGGAAGGCGTCCGCCGCGGCCACCGAGGGGGAGGGGCGGAGGGAGCCGAGGAGGTCGCGGGAATAGCTGCCGCGGCCGGGGCAGACGAGGGCGATGCGCTTCACTTGCCGCTCCGGGCGGTTTCTAGGGACGTGAGCCCGGGGCCCGCGAGCGCGAGCGCGGCGGCGACGATCTCCGCCTCCTGCACGAGCACGAGGTTGGCGGCGCCGGCGAGGGGGACGTACACGTCCGCGCCCGCGACGCGCGCGAGCTGGGCGTCCACGCCGGCGTCGATCAGCGCGGTGTAGACGGCCTCGGAGACGCCGCCGGTGGCGCGGCACTCGTCGACCACGAGGACGCGGCCGGTGGCGCGGGCCTCGCGCACGAGGTCCTCGACCGGGAGGGGGAGGATCCAGCGGAGGTCCACCACGCGGCAGCGGATGCCGTGCTCGCGCTCGAGCGTGCGGGCGGCGCGGAGGCTCATCCAGAGGCCGTTCGCCCAGCTCACGATGGTGAGATCCGCGCCGTCTCCGTAGGTGCGCGCGACGCCGAGCGGGACGTGGTGATCGGCGGGGGGGTAGGCGGCGGCCCAGGCGCCGTCGCCGTCCTCGTAGAGGTCCCGCGTCATGTAGAGCGCGATGGGCTCGAGGAAGAGGCACACGGCGCCGTCGACCTTCGCGGCGGCGGCGCAGGTGCGGAGCATCGCCGCGGCGTCGTCCCCGCGCGCGGGCGAGGCGATCACGAGCCCGGGGATGTCCCGCAGCGCGGCGATGGAATTGTCGTTGTGGAAGTGGCCGCCGAAGCCCTTCTGATAGGCGTAGCCGGCGATGCGGCACACCATCGGGTTCTTGAACTGGCCGTTCGAGAAGTACTGGAGCGAGCCGGCCTCTCCGCGGATCTGGTCACACGCGTTG
>CAJBVW010000437.1 GCA_903959175.1 uncultured Pseudomonadota bacterium | reverse complement strand
CCGCCGCCGCCGTAGCCGCCACCGCCGCCGCCGGGGCCGCCGTAGCCGCCACCGCCGCCGCCGGGGCCGCCGTAGCCGCCACCGCCGCCTTCACGGGGGGGACCGCCGTAGCCGCCACCACCGCCGCCGCCGTAGCCACCGCCGCCTTCACGGGGGGGGCCTCCGGTACGGTACACGGACGGCGCGGCGTCATCCGGACGGGGACGACGCGGAGGACCGCCCATCCCCATTCCCGGGCCCATTCCGCCGCCACCCTCACGGGGGCGGGCGATGTTCACCTTGAGCGGGCGGCCGTCGAGCATGAAGCCGTCGAGCGCGGTAACCGCGTCTTCAGCCAGCTTTTCGCTGCCCATCTCCACGAACCCGAAGCCACGGGGGCGTCCGGTTTCGCGGTCGATGATCAAGTTGACAGAGACGACCTCACGGCCGTCCTTGGAGAAGACGTCCCGCACCTCTTCGTCGGTGATGCGGTAGGGGAGATTCCCCACATAGACATTTCGGGACATGCGGCCCGCAGCTCTCTTTCGGTGTGGTTGACAGTTACTACGGTTGGAGGATCACAAAACCAGGGCCAGCCGTCAAGCGCCTCTACCCCACAATCTGCGGGGACGCGGGAAAAATCGAACCGGAGTTGTGAGAAGCTAGGGCCACGGTCACCATTGGACCAGGGCTTCGACGCCCCATTGCGGCTTGACAACAAAGAAATTCACGGCGGGCGTGGTCTGCAACACGTCGAACATCCACACCTTGCCCGACGCGCGCACGCCGAAGCGCCCGAAGCGCACGAGCGCGTCCGCACCGACGACCCCGGCCGGGTCGGGCCGGATGTTGTAGCGGGTCTCGGTGTCGACCGGCGCGTCCGGCGAGAGGTTCGCGGTCCAGAGCACGCCGCCGCCGGCGCGCCCGAACACGTCCCATGCCCAGGTCTTGGGCTGGGCGTGCGGGATGCGGATGCCCGGGGTCGCGTAGATCGCGTGCCGGAGGGTGCGATATTCGGGGGTGAGGGCGTCGTCACCGCCTGCCCACTCGTATTCCTCGGAAATGGGGATCGGGGAAGCGAATCCACCGATGTCCAGCGCCAGGATGCGGGTGAGCCGCGAGTCGAAGCCGCCGGTCACGCCGAGGCCGCTGGGGCCGCTGACGTAGCTCAGACCGATGTGGAGGCGGTTCTGCGGATCGAGCGCCATCGACTGAGCCGCGGCGGGCGTCGACGACAAGAGCAGGGAAGTGACGGCGGCCATCAGCACGGGGGAGTCCTACGGGCGGGCAGTATAGCCGTAGTACTCACGATCCACCGTCGAAGAGGTAGCGGTGTAGACGGAGCAGCCCGGCGAGGTCGTGGACCTCCTCCTGGAGACGCGGGATCACCCGCACCCAGGTGGTCGACCCGGCGGCGCGGCGCAGCTCCTCCACGCGGCCCGCCTCGAGCGCGGCGAGGTCCCGCAGGCGGCGGTGGGCGGCCCCCAGGCGGGCCAGCAGGGGGCCGGCGGTGGCGTCGTCGGAGGCGCGAGCCTCGGCGCCGAGGAGCGCGTCGACGTCGGGGACGGTGGTGCTCGCCGAGTGGACCTGGTTCACGAGCACTCCGCCGAGCGGGAGCTTGCGAACGCGGAGCTCGTCGAGGAAGAAGCGCGCGACGTCGACGGAGGGCTCGGTGGGAGCGCTCACGACGAGGAACGAGGTCGTGGAGGCGGCGAACAGCTTCGCGACGGCCTCGTGGCGCTCGCGGAAGCCGTCGTAGAGGTCCCGGAAGAGGCCGAAGAAGACCGAGAGCTCGTCGAGGAACTCGCGGCCGAAGATGTGGCCGAGCAGGCGGTAGACTACGGCAGAGGTGCCGAGGAGCAGGCGCTTGCCGAAGACCTTCTCCTCCTCGTAGGGGGTCAGGAACCACTTCATGATCTGACGGTCGAGGAAGCGGGCGAGGCGGCCGGGGGACTCGAGGAAGTCGAGCGCGTTCTTCACCGGGGGGGTGTCGAGCACGATGAGGTCGTAGCGGTCGGAGCCGTACACGTCGTACAGCCGCTCGGTCGCCATGTACTCCTGGCTGCCCGAGAAGCTGCCGGCCATGTGCCGGTAGATCTTGTTGGCGAAGATGGCGTCCCGCGTGGCGGTGTCCTTGGCGACGCGGGAGATCACGTCGTCGAGGGTGCTCGGGGCGTCGAGCATCATCGCCCAGAGCTCGCCGGTGCTCGTGCGGTCGCCGAGGTCGATGCGGACCTCGGTGTTGCCGAACTCGGAGAGCCCGAGTGAGTTGGCGAGGCGACGCGCGGGGTCGATCGTGAGGACGAGGACGCGGCGGCCCGAGAGGGCGGCGCGGAGCGCGATCGCGGCGGCGCTCGTGGTCTTTCCCACGCCGCCGGAGCCGACGCAGACGAGCAGGCGCTGGCGCTGGACGAGGTCGACCAGGGGGGTCATCCGCCACCTCGGAGATCGACGGGCACCGAGCTGACGCGGGCCATCGCCGCGGTAATCTGGCCGACGACGCGCAGGGCGCCCTCGCCGCGGGCGAGGACGGGGAGCACGAGCACGGGCAACTTCAGCTCTTCGGTGAGGCGCTTCTGCGACTCGGCCGTCGCGACCTCGAGCTCGGCCTCCCAGCGGCCGGCCTCCAGGACCTCGCGGGCCAGCCCGTCCGACGGCCCGGCGAGCAGCGCGCTCAGCAGGGTGGTCTCCGGGGCGGAGAGCGACGGGGGCGTGGCGCGGTTGAGCACGATGAGCGGCACGCGGAGCGGCGCGAGGTCGGCCCCGATGCGGCGGGCGGTCTCGACGGTCTCGTTCACGACCATCTCCTCCGGCAGCGCCACGAGCACCATGCGGGTGTCGGCCTGGGCGTAGAGGTTCACGAGGTCGTCCGCGCAGCGCCGGATCGGGCCCTGCTCGAAGAGGCCCCGCGCCGTGTGGGCCACGGAGAGCATCGCCACGGCGTTCCCGGAGGCGGGCATGTCGACCACGACGAGGTCGTAGCTGCGCGCCAGCGCCATCACGCGCCAGAGCACCACGAGGTCCCGCGCGCCGGGCGTGGCCTCGAGGAACACGCTCACGATGTGGTTGCGCATGATGAGGCGCACGACGCGCGGCAGGTTGACGATGGCCTCGAGCCAGTCCCCCAGGGCGTCGACCCACACGACGTTGGCAATCGAGAGGTTCTTCGACACTTCCACCGGCGCGTAGGTCGGTCGGGTGCCGAAGATGCCGGTGAGCGAGGGCCGCTGGTTGTCGAGCTCGAGGACGAGCGTGCGACGGCCCTGCGCAGCGGCGAGGCGGCCGATGCCGGCGGCCACGGACGTCTTGCCGGTGCCGCCCTTACCGCTCACGAAGAGCACGCGAGAGCGGAACAGCACCGCCGAGTCGGCGGCTCCCGTAGCGGCGGCGGTCACGGCCATGCTACCAGCGCACCAGCGTCGCACCCCAGGTCAGGCCGGCGCCGAAGGCGACCATCAGCACGATCTCCCCGGGCTTGATCCGACCTTCCTGCGCGGCCTCGTGCAGCGCGATGGGGATCGACGCCGCCGTGGTGTTGCCGTACTTCTGGATGTTGTGGACGACCTTCTCCGGCGGGAAGCCGAGCTGCCGGACCACCATCTCGTTGATGCGCATATTGGCCTGGTGGGGCACGAGCAGCGCGACGTCGTCGAGGGTGAGGTTGTTGCGCGCGAGGATGCTGCGTGCGACCTCGGGGATGCGCTCCACGGCGTGCTTGAAGACGTGCTTGCCGTCCATCTTCGGGAAGTGCGCGCCGCGGTCGATCATCTCCTGCGTCAGGCGCGGGTTGCTCCGGCTGGCGGGGGCCTCGACCATGAGGATCTCGGCGTAGCGACCGTCGGCGTGGAGCTCGTGGTCGATGATGCGGCGCTCGCCGTCCGTCGCGGTGAGGACCGCGGCGCCGGCGCCATCTCCGAAGAGCACGGTCACGTCGCGACCGCGGGTCGACAGGTCGAGGCCCGAGCTGTGGACTTCGCCGCCGACGACCAGGACGTTCTTCATCATGCCGGAGCGGATGAAGGCGTCGGCCGTGGAGAGGCCGTAGAGGAAGCCCGTGCACTGGTTGCGGATGTCGAGGGTCGCGATGCCGGGCACGCCGAGCCGCGCCTGGAGGAGGCAGCTCGAACCGGGGAAGTTGAGGTCCGGCGAGAGGGTGGCGAAGAGGATGAGGTCGAGGTCCTTCGCCTCCATCCCGGCCTCGGCCAAGGCCTGCCGCGCGGCGTGCTCGCCGAGCTCGGACGCGCCCACGTCGCCCTCGACCCAGCGGCGCTCCCGGATGCCGGTGCGCTGGTGGATCCACTCGTCGGAGGTGTCCATCCACTGCTTCATGTCGTCGTTGGTGACGACGCGCTCGGGGACGAAGTGGCCCATCCCCGCGATGCGGCTGCCGAGCATGGTCCCGCCCCTAGATGTCGAGGTTGCGAACGTTGAGGGCGTTCTGCTGGATGAAGTCGCGCCGGGGCTCGACCTGATCGCCCATGAGGATGGTGAACACGGTGTCGGCGCCGACGGCGTCGTCCACCTTCACGTGCTGGAGCGTGCGGGCGGTGGGGTCCATCGTCGTCTCCCAGAGCTGCTCCGGGTTCATCTCGCCGAGGCCCTTGTAGCGCTGGATCTCGTAGCCCTTCTGGGCCCCGTCGAGGATGTCCTGACGGAGCTCGAGGTACGTGTGCCGCATCGGACCGCTCTCGACGCGCGCCGGCACCGGGAGGATGGCCGTGAGCTCCTCCCGCTGGCGCCGGAGGACGTCCTGCTCGCCCGCGCTGGCGACGGTGCCGAGCAGGGTCGACTGCTCGTGGCTCTCCTCGAGCGTGCGCACGACGATGAACGGGGCACCCTCGGCGTCCTCCTGGACGCCGACCTCGAGCACGTCGAGGTTGGGGGCGACGAGGGTGAGGCGCTCCTTGAGGGCGAGCGCGTAGGCCTCGACGCCCGGGCGGTCCCCGGGGAGGGTGCCGCCCAGGTGCAGGTACTGGTCGAGCACGACCTTGTGGTAGCGCCGCTCGAGCCGGTTCAGGCGGTTCGCGTACTTGGTCACCTTCTCGGCGAAGTCGGCCAGCAGCTCGTCCTCGATGGTGGTGGTCTCGCCGTGGAGCGAGAGGTGCGCTGCGCCCTGCTTGAACAGGAAGGCGTCCTTCGCGGCGTCGTCACGGAGGTACTGCTCGAACTTGCCGCGCTTGACGCGGTAGAGCGGCGGCTGCGCGATGTACAGGTGCCCGCCGGTGACGAGGTGAGGCATGTGCCGGTAGAAGAACGTCAGGAGCAACGTGCGGATGTGGGACCCGTCGACGTCGGCGTCCGTCATGATGATGATGCGGTGGTAGCGGAGGCGCGCGACGTCGAATTCTTCGCCGATGCCGCAGCCCAGCGCGCTCACCATGATCTGGATCTGCTCGCTGGAGATCATGCGGTCGAAGCGCGCCTTCTCCACGTTCAGGATCTTGCCGCGCAGCGGCAGGATCGCCTGGAACTTGCGGTCACGGCCCTGCTTGGCGGAGCCGCCGGCGGAGTCCCCCTCGACCAGGTAGATCTCGCACTTCGAGGGGTCCCGCTCCTGGCAGTCCGCCAGCTTGCCGGGGAGCCCGCCGCCGTCGAGCACGGTCTTGCGCCGGGCGAGGTCACGCGCCTTGCGGGCGGCCTCGCGGGCGCGGGAGGCGTCGATCGCGCGGGACACGACGGTCTTCGCGATGGCCGGGTTCTCCTCGAGGAACATCATCAACTGCTCGTTGACGATGGCCTCGGTGAGGCCCTTGACCTCGGAGTTGCCGAGCTTGGTCTTGGTCTGGCCCTCGAACTGGGGCTCGCTGATCTTGACCGAGAGCACGCACGCGAGGCCCTCGCGCACGTCCTCGCCGCCGATCGACTCGAGCTTGCCGCCCTTGAACAGGTTGTTCGCCTGCCCGTAGGCGTTCACGGTGCGCGTGAGCGCGGCCTTGAGGCCCGTGACGTGGGTGCCGCCCTCGATCGTGTTGATGTTGTTCGCGAAGCTGAAGATGGTCTCGGCGTACGAGGTGTTCCACTGCAGCGCGATCTCGACCTCGAGGCCCTCGCGGCCGCCCTTGAGGTAGACGGGCGGCTTGTGCACCACGTCCTTCGCGGAGTTGATGAACTCGACGAAGCTGACGATGCCGCCCTCGAAGTGGAAGAGCTCGCCGCGGTCGTCGCGAAGGTCCTTCAGTTCGATGTAGAGGCCCGGGTTGAGGAACGCGAGCTCGCGCAGGCGGTTCGCCAGGATCTCGTACTGGAAATCGGTGGTCTCGCTGAAGATCCCGGTGTCCGGCCAGAACTGGACACGCGTGCCGCGCTTGCCCGAGGCGCCGGCCTGGGTGAGCGGCACCTGGGGTACGCCCTTGGCGTAGCGCTGGGTGTAGTGGTGCCCGCCGCGCCAGATGTCGAGCTGGAGCTGCTCGGAGAGGGCGTTCACGCAGGACACGCCGACGCCGTGCAGGCCGCCGGAGACCTTGTAGCTGTCGCGGTCGAACTTGCCGCCCGCGTGCAGGACCGTGAGCACGACCTCGGCCGCGGGGCGGCCCTCGGTGGGATGGATGTCGACCGGGATGCCGCGGCCGTTGTCCTCCACCGAGCAGGAGCCGTCTTCGTGGACGGTCACCTTGATCGTGTCGCAATGGCCGGCCAACGACTCGTCGACCGAGTTGTCCACCACCTCGTAGATCAGGTGGTGAAGGCCGCGGGAGCCGACGTCACCGATGTACATCGACGGGCGCACGCGCACCGCCTCCAGGCCTTCGAGGACCTGGATGCTGGACGCTTCATACAAATTGACCGGGGGTTGGCCCACTGGATCCATCCGTCACGCCTCTTCGGGAAACCGTACGTAGATAACCCGTTCGCCCCGGTTTCGCCTCTCAGCCCGGAGGCGCGGCCGCCCCCGCGACCACATGGAGGACGCGGGCCTCGCCCGCGACGGTGTCGCGCGGCACGTAGCGCGCGTCCGTCGTGGTCAGGAAGATCTGCACTCCGAGCGAGCCGAGCAGGCCGACGAGGCGGGCCGTCCGACCCGGATCGAGCTCGCTGCCGAGGTCGTCGAGGAGGAAGATCGGGGCATCCCCCACGGCGCGCGCGGCCTCGAGCTCCGCGAGCTTCCACGCGAGCACCACCGAGCGGGCCTGGCCCTGCGAGGCGAAGGCGCGAGCGGAGCGGCCTGCGACCTCGAAGCAGAGGTCGTCCCGCTGGGGGCCGGACAACACCCGGCACGCCTGACGCTCGCTGGCGCGCTGGCGGACGAGGCGCTCCCCGTAGCGGACGGCGAGGGTCGGCGCGTCCCCCTCGCCGAGCCACGGCTCGTAGGTCACGGAGGCGATCTCCGGCCCGGCGAACGTGGTGTAGGCGCGCTCGAAGGCCGTCGCCATCGACGCGACGACCTCCGCGCGGGCGCAGGTGACGGCGGCGCCGAGGGGGGCGAGCTGGGCGTCGAGCACGTCGAGCTCGGCGTCGGAGGCCCGCCCGCTGCGGAGGAGCGCGCCCTTGTGGTCGAGGACCCGCTTGTGGTCGCGGGCGACCGAGAGGTACCCCGGCCGCACGGCGAGGACGGCGCGGTCGAGCAGGGCGCGGCGGAGCGCGGGCTCGCCGCGCACCGGGGCGATGTCGCTCGGCACGAAGTAGGTCGCGCGGAAGGACGAGAGCCAGGTGACGGCGTCGACCGGGCGGTCGTCGCGGCGGAGGGCCCGCGTGCCCTCGCCGAAGGACCAGGCGAGGGTGCGGACCATGCCGTCGCACTGAACCACGCCCTCGACCTCGGCCCGCGCCCCGCCCCAGGCCACCTGCTCGGCGGAGCGCGCGGTACGGAAGCTCCGGAGGGTGCCGAGCACCCCCACCGCCTCGAGCCAGTTCGTCTTCCCCTGCCCGTTGTCGCCCACGAAGGCGACGAGCGGCGCGTCGACGTCGAGGAGGACGCGCGGGAGGTTGCGGAAGCCGGAGACCTGGAGGCGGAGGAGCTTCACGAGGGGGGCTTAGTCGAGCCGCACCGGCATGATGACGAAGAGCGAGCGCTCGTCGTCCGGGTCACGCAGGAGGCAGGGCGAGAGGGTGTCCCCGAGCTCGGCCACGACGCGCGGGCCCTGGAGCACGCCGAGCACGTCGAGGAAGAACCGGGCGTTGAAGCCCATCGTGATGGGCTCGCCGGTGAGGTCGGCCGGGAGCTCCTCGCGGGAGTCGCCCGCGTCGAGCTTGCGGGCGGTCAGCACGAGGCCGTCCCCCGAGAAGGCGAAGCGCACGGAGTGGGCGCCGTCCGTCGCGAAGATGGACACGCGGCGCAGGGACTCCTGGAGCTGGTCACGCTCCAGCACCACGCGGCGCTTGAAGCCCGAGGGGAGCACCTGGCGGTAGTCCGGGAAGTCGGCCTCGAGGAGGCGCAGGTGGAGCATCACGCCGGGGACGCGGAACAGCGCGGCGCGCTCGCCGAAGGCGATCTCGGCGGCACCCTCGTAGCCGTCCAGCAGGCGGCGGATCTCGGAGAGCGCCTTGCGGGGCAGGAGCATCTTGCGGCCGATGCCGAGCTCGCCCTGGTAGGGCGCCTGGGACCAGCAGAGGCGGTTCCCGTCCGTCGAGACGAAGCGGACGAGGTGGTCCTCGCCGGGGATGTCCTCGACGTGGGCGCCGTTGAGGCCGTAGCGGTTGTCCTCGGGGGCGACGGCGAAGAGCGTCTGGTCGATGACGCGGCGCAGCTCGGCGCTCGCGATCGTCAGGACGCGCGACTGGTCGAGCGGGGGCGTGACCGGGAACTCAGCAGCCGCGAAACCGTTGAGCTTGAAGGAGCTGCTGCCGCACTTGACCTCCACCCGGAGGTTGTCGCCGAGCTTGACGGTGACCACGTCGGGGGGGAGGACCTTGGCGATCTGGAAGAAGTTCGCGGCGTCGACCGCGACTTCTCCCGGGACGCGGACGTTCGCTGCGAAGTCGCCGAGGAAGGTCATGGCCTTGTCGGTGGCGACCATCCGGATGCCTTCGGGGCGAGCCTGGATGAGGACCGAGCTTAGGATCGGGGTCGTGCTGCGCTTCTCGACGATGCCTTGAACGCGGGTCAGCGCTCGGTTCAGGTCGTCGCGGGTGATCAGGAACTCCATCGCGCTCAGCTCCGGGTAACGAAAGGATCTGTCTCAGTTGAGATCGATCTGATGATCTCTATGAGTCCCTATGGATTTATGGACTTTGAGGATTTCTTGGTTTCGGGCTGGATAGTCCCGAGGGATAACTCACGCATCCGAGCGGGACAACGCGGGGCTTGTCCCCTGTGCTCGGTGGCGCGCGGCGGGCTGTGGAGAAGTGCCGAAGTTGCCCCCAGCGCTGTCCCCCGGTCATCCCCGGGGTCGTCCCCAGGGTTGTGCCCAGGCGGAGGAGGCTCAGCCGCCCTTGCACATCTTCTCCAGAAGCTCGATCTCGGCGCGCAGGTTGGGGTTCGTGCGCATGTCGGCCTCGACCTTCTTGCAGCCGTGCTGGACGGTCGAATTGTCGCGGTTGAACTCCCGGCCGATCTCGGGGAACGACAGGTTTGTGATACGACGGGTGAGGAACATGGCGATCTGGCGCGGGTGCGCGATGTTCGCCGGGCGGCGGTCGCCGCGGATGTCGGCCGGGCGGACGTGGTAGTGCTCGGCCACCTTCGTGATGATCTGCTCCGCGCTCGGCGGCGGCGCGGGTGGCGGGATGATGTCGCTCATCCGGTCCTGGATGAACGCCATCGAGATGGGCTGCCCGTAGAAGCTCCGCAGCGCGGAGAGGCGGTTGAGGACGCCCTCGAGTTCGCGCACGCTGTTCCGGACGCGCAGGGCGATGGTGTACTGCACGTCCGTCGGGACGTCGAGCCGGAGCGTGGCCGCCTTGCTGGCGAGGATCGCCATCATCGTCTCGACGTCGGGCGGCTGTACGTCCGCGAGGAGGCCCTGCTCGAAGCGGGTGCGGAGCCGCGGCTCGAGCTTCCCGATGCTCCGCGGCGGCTCGTCCGAGGTGATGACGATCTGCTTGCCCTCGGAGCGCATGGCCTCGAAGACGTAGAAGAGCTCCTCCTCGGTGCGGTCTCGACCGGCGAGGAACTGCACGTCGTCGAGGATGAGGACGTCGACCTCGGTTCGGAAGCGCTCGCGGAACTGCGGGATGGAGCGCGTCTGGAGCGCGCGGACCATCGCCGCGAAGAAGTTCTCGGCGGTGCAGTAGTAGACGCCCGCGTTGCCGTCCGACCGCGCGAGCACGCGGTTGCCGATGGCGTGCACGAGGTGGGTCTTGCCGAGGCCGGTGCCGCCGTAGATGAACAGCGGGTTGTGGGCCTGGCCGGGGGCGTCCGCCACGGCGATCGAGGCCGCCTGGGCGAACTCGTTGCACTTGCCGATGACGAAGGACTCGAAGGTGCGGGTCCGGTCGAGGTAGGTCGGCGTGCGTCGGGTGGCGACCGCGGGCGCCTCGTCCGGCGGGGCGCCCTGGAAGGTCATCTCGACCTCCACCGGGCGGCCCATGGTCTCCGCCCAGGCGGCCTCGATCTCCGAGAGGAGGTTGTCCCGGATCCAGTCGTGGTAGTACTTGCTGTCGGCACGCAAACGTACACGGTCAGGAGCCACAACCTCGGCGCGCAGCGCGCTCCGGATCCAGATCTCCATGTTCTCTTCGCCGATCTTCCGCTCGAGCGCCGAGCAGAAAGTTCGCCACGGCTGTTCCATCGACACCTCACCCTTCCGGCCCATCACGCCGTCCGAACCGCGACCCCCCGCCACGAGGCGTTCTCCGGTCACGATCCGTAGCTGACGGTCTACCGCAGCGATTCCGATCTCTCAAGGCCGAAGATCGCCCGCAAGTAGCTGCCTCCACGTAGCGATCCTTTACAATTCTCCAGGTTGGAGGTAGACAGGGAGCGAAGATCCGACTTCGTCCGGCTTGCCGCGGTGGAAGCCCTGTATTAGAAGGCGGGGCCCTGTTTCGGGCACGTTCAGGGCACAGAGGTTCATCATGAGCAAGCGTACGTTCCAGCCGCACAACATCCGCCGCAAGCGCACCCACGGTTTCCGTGAGCGCATGAAGACCGCAGGCGGGCGCGCTGTCATTCAGCGCCGCCGGGCCAAGGGCCGCAAGCGCATCTCCGTTACCACTGCCACCAAGCGCGACTGACGCTCCGCCCGTCCCCGGGCGGATCCGCAAGAGCGCCGACTATTCGCGCGTGCAGGCGTCGGGTCGAAAGATCCGTTCGCCGCACCTGCTGATCGTCGTCTGTCGCGGAGCCGATCCAGGATCCCGGGTGGGATGGACGGTCAGCCGGAAGGTAGGTGGCGCGGTGACGAGAAACCGGGTGAAGCGGTGGCTCCGCGAGTCGGTTCGGGCATTGCCCGAGCCGCGTGGAGGCCCGTGGGATCTGGTGCTCATCCCGCGCGCTGAGGCAGCGGACGTCGGGTTGAGCGTGCTCCAGGCGGAGCTCGCCGATCTCTTCGTGCGGATCGCGCGGTGAGGTGGCTCCTGCTCACGTTGATCCGCGGCTACCAGCGGCTCACGCACAGCTGGATGCCTCCGGTCTGCCGGTTCTACCCGTCGTGTAGTCGCTACACGGCTGAGGCCATCACGTTGTGGGGCCCGCTGCAGGGTGGCTGGCTCGGCCTCAAGCGCGTATGCCGCTGTCATCCTTTTCATCCCGGCGGGCTCGATCCCGTGCCCCAGCCGCCGGTTCTGCAGGCCAGCGTGCTGCCCGGGAGCCATCCGTGAAAGATCCGACCGAGCGCCGCGCGCTCATCGCCATCGTTCTCTGCCTCGCAGTGTTCTACCTATGGTCGGCGTTCTTCGGGCCGAAGCCGCCCGTCGAGGGCGAGGCCACGGCCGAGAACCCCGTGGAGAACGCCGCGCCCGGAACGCTGTCGCCGGCGGTCCCTGCCGCAGGTGTACCCGCGGTTGCCGCGGTTGCCCCGACCGGGCCGTGCACGGACAAGCGCACCGCGATCGACAGCGACACGGTGCACATCTCCGTGTCGACATGCGGTGGCGCGATCACGACGGTCGAGATGCCCAAGGTCCCGGCGCCGGTGCCCGTCACCCCGTGGTGGACGTGGATCTGGGAGACCGTGACAGGCGAGGGTCCGGGCGGCTGGCGCCCTTACGGCGAGGCCGGCGGCGTGCTGACGCTCCTCACCGAGCAGGGCGCCTTCGCCTCTGCGGGCCGCGGGGCCTTCGGCACCGACGGTGCCTACGAGATCATCAGCACCGAGCCGCTCACGCTGCGCCATGTCGCGGCGGACGGCCTCACCATCACGAAGACCTTCGCCAGCACCGCCGACACCGACGTGTTCGACCTGACCGTGCGCTTCGAGGCGACCGCGCCGCTCAATGGCCCGTTCTGGGTAGGCGTCTCGGACGACTTTCGCGCGCCTGAGTCCGCCTACGACATGGCGCCGCACGCGTCCGCGGTGGTGGACGGCGATCTCGTCCGCATGACCACCCCGGGTGACGTTCTCGCCTCCACCCCCGTGCCGGGCCGCGTGAGCTGGTTCGGGGTGGAGAACCGCTACTTCCTCGCGGCCCTCGCCCCGTCCGAGCCCTGGGGTGAGCTCTCCTGGTCGCCGCTCGGCACCGGCCACGGCGGCTTCCTGGTCGGTCCGGAGGCCTCGCTCGCGCCCGGCAAGCCGATCGACGTGAAGTTCACCCTCTTCGCCGGCCCGAAGCACGTCGAGCGCCTCACGACGCTCGGCCACGACTTCGACGCCGCCGCGGACCTCGGCTTCTTCGGTTTCTTCTCCAAGATCCTGCTGTTCTTCCTGAACTTCTTCCATGCGTCGCTGGCCAACTGGGGCCTGTCCATCATCGCGCTGACGTTCCTCGTCCGCATCGTGTTCTACCCGCTGTCGGCCAAGGCCTTCAAGAGCGGCAAGGCGATGCAGGCGGTCCAGCCGCTCCTCAAGGAGCTGCAGGAGAAGTACAAGGACGACAAGGAAGCGCAGACCCGCGAGACGATGGCGCTCTTCCAGCAGCACAAGGTCAACCCGCTCGGGGGCTGTCTGCCGCTGCTGCTGCAGATGCCGGTGTTCTTTGCGCTCTACACGGCGCTCTTGCATACGCCCGACCTGTTCGGCGCGGGCTTCCTACATGTTCACGATCTGTCGGCGCCCGATCCGTTCGGTGCGTTCCCGTTCTTCATGGCCATCGGCATGGTGCTCCAGCAGCGCATGACGCCCATGACCGGCATGGACCCGGCGCAGGCCCAGATGATGCGGTTCATGCCGCTCATCTTCGCCCTGTTCATGTTCGGGCTGCCCGCTGGTTTGTCCCTTTACTACGCGCTCAACACCGTCTTGAGCATCCTGCAGCAGTGGTACAATACGCGGTCCTACAAGCCGCCGGTGGCGGCCGCGACCGCGTGAGGAGAGTCGAATGTCGTCCATCCCCGAGAAGCACGTCATCACCGAGGGCCGGAGCCTCCGCTCGGCCCTAGAGGCCGCGGCCGCCGAGCTCGGCGTGCCCTACGCCCTCGTCGAGCACAAGATCGACCTCGCGCACTTCCGCAGCGCCCAGGGCGCGGGCGTCGGCGCGGACACGGTCCGCATCTTCGCGTGGTCGAAGAACCCCGAAGACTACGCCCCGGTCCTCGCGGCCGAAGGCTGGATGAAGGGCCTGCTCGCTGCGATGGAGCGCGAGGCCTCCGTGCGCGCCGAGCTGCGCGGCGGCGTGGTCAACATCTTCGTCGACGCCGGCGAGTCCGGCCGGCACCTGGTCGGCCGCGGGGGCACCACGCTCCGGGCGCTCCAGTACCTGCTCGAGCAGTCCTTCGGCGCGCGCTTCCCGAACGCCCAGTTCCGGATCGACGTGATCCGTCCCCCCGAAGCCGAGGGCGACGGCGAGCGCCGGGACGACCGCGGCGAGCGTCGGGACGACCGCGGCGAGCGTCGGGACGACCGCGGCGAGCGTCGGGATGACCGCGGCCCCCGCGACGACCGCGGCCCCCGCGACGACCGCCGCGACACGCGTGGCCCCCCGGGTGGCGGCGACCGCCCCCGTGGTGGCGACCGCGATCGCCGCGGCCCCCGCCGCGACGACGACCGCCCCCGCCGCAGCGAGGCCGACGAGGACGAGCTCAAGCGCCTCGCGCGGAAGATCGCCGAGCGCGTCCTCGAGACGGG